>JBIKPD010000130.1:0-10260 GCA_044357665.1 Roseateles sp.
TTTCATGCGAAGCCATGTTGTCGCGCGAGACTCCCATCACGACTGCTCCGGCATCGATGAAATCCTGGTGCCGGTCGCGGAACTGCATTGCTTCGGTGGTGCAACCCGGTGTGTTGTCCTTCGGATAGAAGTACAGTATCAACACCTGACCGAGATAGGTCTGCGGGGTGAACTTCACTCCACCGGTAGCAAGGGCTTCGATGTCCGGCAGATGTTTATTGAGCGCTGGCGTCATGTGGCGTTAGATGTGGAGCGCCCGATTGAGCATAGCCAACAATTATACGTTGATCCGGAATAGCCGGGCTCCGGGCTTCTCGGGATTGCAATCTGCAGCAATTTGATCAAGTTCAGCGAAGCCCTGCTCCGCAATCAGGTCTCGATCAACAAGGCCGCCAGCACCGCCCGACCTTCGCTGCTCAGCACGGTGTAGGTGCGGCAGGCGGCGGCCAGATTCATCGTCTCGACGCCGATGCGCGCCTCGATCAGCCGCCGATAGAGCAGCGGCTTGGCGAAGCGGATCCGGCTGCCGCTGCCGAAAATCACCAGTTCGGGCTTGAGCAGCAGAATCTGCTCGAAATGGTCAGCGCTCAAATCCTCGAAGCGCTGCAAGTTCCAGTCTTGCAAGGCGCCGCGCCAGGGCACGAGCAGGCTGCTGCTGTGCTGGACGCCATTGACCCAGACGCTCTTTCCATCGTGGCGTGAAATGTTGTTGCCGTCTTGCGGCTCGTCGAGTAGAAACTTCATCGCTTGCTTGCCTGTGGCTATGCCTGGTTTCAAAGGCTGGAAGGGCTGACGCTGATGCTGCGCCAGCGATGCCTTTCCAGCCTGTGCTTAAATTGTATGTTTTGCGGCCTGTGATCGGCCGCATCGCGAACCGTAGATCCAGGAGTTCATGTCTTGAAGCCCATCGCCAAATCCAGCAAGCTGGCCAATGTCTGCTACGACATCCGTGGTCCCGTTTTGGACAAGGCGCGCCAGATGGAGGAAGAGGGCCAGAAAATCATCAAGCTGAACATCGGCAATATCGCCGCTTTCGGCCTGCAGCCTCCCGACGAAATCGTCCAGGACATGATACGCAATCTGCCCTCGGCAGCGGGCTATACCGATTCGAAGGGCTTGTTCGCGCCGCGCAAGGCCGTTGTGCATTACAGCCAGGAAAAGCAGATTGCCGGCGTCACCGTCGACGATGTCTACCTGGGCAACGGTGCCTCCGAGTTGATCGTGATGGCGCTCAATGCCTTGCTCGACAACGGCGACGAAGTGCTGCTGCCGGCGCCCGATTACCCGCTTTACACCGCCGCTGTGGCGCTGTCGGGCGGCAATCCGGTGCATTACATCTGTGACGAGCAGAGCGACTGGATGCCGGATATTGCCGACATCAAGGCCAAGATCACGCCGAATACGCGGGCCATCGTCGTGATCAATCCGAACAATCCGACCGGCGCCCTTTATCCGGAAAGCCTGTTGCAGGAAATCATCGAGATCGCCCGTCAGCATCAGCTGATCATCATGGCCGATGAAATCTATGACAAGACGCTTTACGACGGCCATGTCCACACCAGCATCGCGTCGCTGGCCGATGATGTGTTCTGCCTGACCTTCAACGGGCTGTCGAAGAATTACCGCGCCTGTGGCTATCGCGCCGGGTGGATGGTGGTGTCGGGCGAAAAACGCCATGCGCAGGACTACATCACCGGTCTGAACATGCTGGCGTCGATGCGTTTGTGCGCCAACACCCCGGGCCAGTTGGCGATCCAGACCGCCTTGGGCGGCTATCAAAGCATCAAGGATCTGGTGGCGCCGAGCGGGCGCTTGTGCCGGCAGCGCGACCTGGCTTTTGACCTGCTGAGCCAGATTCCCGGCGTCAGCGTGGTCAAGCCCAAGGCTGCGCTCTACATGTTTCCGCGGCTCGACCCGAAGATCTATCCGATCACCGACGATCAGCAGTTTGCTTATGAGTTGTTGGCCGAGGAGAAGGTGCTGATCGTGCAGGGCACGGGTTTCAACTGGACTGCGCCAGACCATTTCAGGCTGGTCTTTCTGCCCAATTCCGACGATCTCAAAGAGGCGATCGGGCGGATCGAACGCTTTCTTTCGCAATATCGCAAGCGGGCAGGGCGCTGATCCTGGCCATTTTCAACCGTAGAAGACTCCTCATGAAACCGATCAAAGTAGGCCTGCTGGGCATTGGCACAGTAGGCAGTGGCACGTTCAATGTGCTGCGCCGCAACCAGGAAGAAATTCGTGGCCGTGCCGGCCGCGGGATTGAAATAGCGATGATTGCTGACCTCGATGTCGAGCGCGCGCGCAGCATCGTCGGCGACAGCGTCAACATCGTCAGCGATGCGCGGCTGGTTATCGCCAACCCCGAAATCGACATCGTGGTCGAACTGATCGGTGGCTACGGTATTGCGCGTGCCCTGGTGCTCGAAGCGATCGCCGCAGGCAAGCATGTGGTCACTGCCAACAAGGCCTTGCTGGCCTTGCATGGCACCGAAATCTTTGCCGCAGCGCGCGCCAAGGGCGTGGTCGTGGCCTTCGAGGCCGCAGTCGCAGGCGGCATCCCGATCATCAAGGCGCTGCGCGAAGGCTTGACCGCCAACCGCATCGAATGGATCGCGGGCATCATCAACGGCACGACCAATTTCATCCTCTCCGAGATGCGCAGCAAGGGGCTCGACTTCGGCGTCGTGCTGAAGGAAGCGCAACGCCTGGGCTATGCCGAAGCCGACCCGACCTTCGACATCGAGGGCATCGACGCCGCGCACAAGCTGACCTTGATGAGTGCGATCGCTTTCGGCATTCCGGTGCAGTTCGACCATGCCCATGTCGAAGGCATCACCAAGTTGCAGGCCGCCGACATCAAGTATGCCGAGCAACTCGGCTACCGCATCAAGTTGCTGGGTCTGACGCGCCGCCGGGAGCAGGGCATCGAGTTGCGCGTGCATCCGACGCTGGTGCCGATCAGCCGTCTGATCGCCAATGTCGAAGGCGCGATGAATGCGGTGATGGTGCAGGGCGATGCGGTCGGCACGACGCTGTATTACGGCAAGGGCGCTGGCGCCGAGCCGACCGCTTCGGCCGTGATTGCTGACCTGGTCGACATCACCCGCCTGGCCACCGCCGACCCCGACCACCGCGTACCGCATCTGGCTTTCCAGCATGACGCGATGAACGACACGCCGGTGCTGGCCATGGACGAGGTGCTGACCTCGTTCTATCTGCGCTTGTGCGTGGCCGATCGCGCCGGCGTGCTGTCCAGCATCACGACCATCCTGGCTGAAAACGATATTTCGATCGATGCGGTGCTGCAGCGTGAGTCGGCTGAAGGTGAAAAGCAGACCGACCTGATCATCCTGACACATCAGACCGTCGAGGGGCGCATGAACAAGGCGCTGGCACAGATGCAGGCTTTGTCGACGGTGCTCGCGCCGATCGTGCGCATCCGCAAGGAAGAGCTTGCATGAAATATCTGAGCACCCGCGGTGACAAGACCGAACGTGCCTTTTGCGAAATCCTGCTTGAAGGTCTGGCGCCCGATGGCGGACTCTATTTGCCGCAGTCCTATCCGCAGGTCGATGCAAGGACGCTGGCGCATTGGCGCGGCCTGTCCTATGCCGACCTGGCTTTCGAGATCCTGTCGCTGTATATCGACGACATTCCGGCCGCTGATCTGCATGAGCTGACAAGGCGCACCTATACCGAGGCGGTCTTCGGCACGCCCGAGATCACGCCGCTGAAGCCGCTGGCGCCGGGTCTGGCCTTGCAAGCCTTATCGAATGGCCCGACGCTGGCCTTCAAGGACATGGCCATGCAGTTGCTCGGCGGGCTGTTCGAGTATGAGCTGAAGCGGCGCGGCGAGACCCTCAATATCCTCGGTGCCACCTCGGGTGACACCGGCAGCGCGGCTGAATATGCGATGCGCGGCAAGGCCGGCGTGAATGTCTTCATGCTCAGCCCGCAGGGCCGCATGAGTCCGTTCCAGCAGGCGCAGATGTTCAGCCTGCAAGACGCCAATATCCACAATATTGCCGTAACAGGCGTTTTTGATGATTGCCAGGACATCGTCAAGGCGGTCTCCAATGATCTGGCGTTCAAGCGCAAGTACAAGATCGGTACCGTCAACTCGATCAACTGGGCGCGTCTGCTGGCCCAGGTTGTCTATTACTTCGCCGGCTATTTCCAGGCGACAAAATCCGATGACGAACGGGTCAGCTTCACCGTGCCATCGGGCAACTTCGGCAATGTCTGCGCCGGCCATGTCGCGCGCATGATGGGCCTGCCGATCAAGCAGCTGGTGGTGGCGACGAACGAAAACGATGTGCTCGACGAATTTTTCCGCAGCGGCGTCTACCGGGTTCGCGGCAGCACGCATGAGACCTCGAGCCCGTCGATGGATATTTCCAAGGCCAGCAATTTCGAGCGCTTCGTTTTCGACCTGCTCGGCCGCGATGGTGCCAGGGTCAAGGCCCTGTTCGGCGACACGCTGGCCAGCGCCGGACGTTTCAGCATCAGCCCTGAGGAGCATCAGCGCGTTGGGCAATTCGGTTTTGTCTCGGGTTCGAGCAGCCATGCCGACCGACTGGCGACGATACGCAAGGCCTATCAGGACTATGGCGTGCTGATCGATACCCATACCGCCGATGGTCTGAAAGTTGCGCTGCAGCAGCTTGAAACCGGCGTGCCGATGCTGGTGCTCGAAACAGCCCTGCCGGCCAAGTTCGCCGCGACCATCGTCGAGGCGCTGGGCATCGAGCCACCGCGCCCGGCCGGGCTTGCCAACATCGAAGCGCTGCCCAAACGGGTCACCCTGATGGCCGTCGATGTCCAGGCCGTCAAGGACTTCGTCGTCGCCCATGTCTGACGCCCGCCCGCCCATGCTGACGCTGGATGAGGCGCTCGCGCGCTTGCTGAGCAGCATCGAGCCGCTGGGCTTGACCGAAATCATGCGCACCGAGCAGGCCCTGGGTCGGGTGCTGGCCAGGGATGTCGTTTCACTGCTCGACGTGCCGCCGGCTGACAACACCAGCATGGACGGCTATGCCTTGCTGGCTGCCGATGTGCCGCAGTCAGGCACCTTGCTGCCGGTGGCGCAGCGGGTGCCGGCCGGTGTCGTTGGTGCGCATCATCAAGAAGGTACGGCCGCTCGCATCTTCACCGGTGCGCAGATTCCCCTCGGCGCCGATGCGGTGGTGATGCAGGAGCAATGCGAGGCCAGTGAATTGCCGGGTGGTGGACTCGGTGCGGTGCGAGTCAACACCTTGCCGGTTTCGGGCCAATGGATCCGTCGCCGTGGCGAAGACGTGGCTCAGAATACCGTGGTGCTGGCCGCCGGGGCGCGCCTCGACGCCGCCGCCCTGGGTCTGGCCGCTTCGGTCGGTGCGGCCAAACTGCAACTGGCTTGTCGCCCCAAGGTGGCATTGTTCTCGACCGGCGACGAGTTGGTCATGCCGGGTGAGCCCTTGCGGCCCGGTGCGATCTACAACTCGAATCGTTTCATGCTGCGCGGCCTGCTCGAAGGCCTGGGCTGCGAGGTCATCGATCTGGGCATCGTGCCGGACCAACTCGAAGCCACCCGCCAGGCCTTGCGCGAGGCCGCCTTGCAAGCTGATCTGATCATCACTTCGGGGGGTGTCTCGGTCGGGGAGGAAGACCATTTGCGACCCGCGCTGCAGCTTGAAGGCCGCATCGATCTCTGGCAAATCGCGATCAAGCCGGGCAAGCCGCTGGCCTTTGGCGAGGTCCGCCGCGCTGACCGCAGCCCGGCCTGGTTCATCGGCCTGCCGGGCAATCCGGTGTCGAGCTTCGTCACCTTTTTGCTGGCGGTGCGCCCGGTCATCCTGCGCCTGCAAGGCGCCACCCGCCTGGCGCCGCGCGGCTTCAACTTGCGTGCTGATTTCGACTGGCCAAGGCCTGATCGCCGGCAGGAGTTCTTGCGCGTGCGCTTGAACGCCGCTGGCGGACTGGATTTGTTCCCGAACCAGAGCTCGGGTGTGCTGACCTCGGCGGTCTGGGGCGACGGGTTGCTCGACAACCCCGGGCTGCAGGCGATCAAGGCCGGGCAAATGGTTCGCTTCATCCCCTTTTCAGAGCTGCTGACATGAAGATCCAGGTTCGATATTTCGCCTCGCTGCGTGAACAACTCGGTGCCGGTGAAACGCTTGAGCTTGCGGCCGGCATGACGATCGGCCAGTTGCGCGATCAATTGCTGGCGAGTTCGGCCCTGCATGGACAGGCCCTGGCACGCGGCCGGGCGGTGCGTTGTGCGCTGAACCAGTTGCTCTGCAAGGAAGATGCGCTGATTGCTGACGGCGCCGAAGTCGCTTTCTTTCCGCCCGTCACCGGCGGTTGAAACCGCCCCGGGTCATTTGCTGAATTTCAGCAATTCGCTGGGCAGGACTCGCAACAGGGCCAGACATCGGCCTTTGACATCGCTGAACTTGTTCAATTCCCCCATCTCGCAGCGGTCGCCGCCCTGCACCTGCAAGCGCGCGATGTCCTGGCAACTGATGCCCTCGAATTGCAACTCGCGGTTGCGCTGATCCCCGGGCTTGACTGAGCCGAAGCTGGTCAGCTTGCTGGCGTAGACCACGCCATTGCTGCGATAGGCTGAAAAGCCTGGCACCAGGCTGCTGATTTCATAGGGCAGCTTGTTGTTCAAATTCATCTCGAAGCGGCAACCGCCAGGCGCTTCGTCGCGCCGCAACAATTGCAGTTCGGCCAGCACAGCTGGCTTTTTACCTGGACTGATCGGTCGCCAACTGCCGTCATCCTTGAGCAGGTAGCGCTGCCCGTCGGCATCGCTGAGTTCAATATCGGCATTGGCGCAGGCTGAGGCCAAGGCCAGAACGAGCATTGCTGGCAGCATTGCATAGCGGGTTTTCATGGGGGAATCCGGGCATGGAGATCGATCAGTCAGACTGTAGTGGACCGGCTTTATCGGTGCCATCCCCCGAGCACTTGCTAGAGGAAACCCTGATGTGCTATAGTTCGACCTTCGCTGGAGTTGAGACCCCAGCGATTCGTACGTCTCCTCTGACCTTGTTCAGGCCACTGCCCAAATTCTGGTGCCAGTGTTGCGCTGAATACCCCTCGGGTTCGGTCGGCGGCGATGCCGTCGCTTTGACTGTTCCCCCGGCGCCGCACCAGGCTCCCCCAAACTCGCATGCAGCGAGCTTTGTAATGCCTTGGTGCACGACGCGAGCTTTCTCCCAGCGACTTTTCTGGCTCGACCCATAGGTCGGGTGCTTCGCATTTGCCCTGCTATTGCAGGGTCTGGCGTAGCTTTGTTGAAAGAAGATATGAGTTTTGAAAATCTAGGCCTGCACGAAGTTCTCCTGCGCGCCGTTATTGATTCCGGCTACGAGACAGCCACCGAAGTACAGACCCAGGCAATTCCTCCGGGTCTGAACGGTCAGGACCTGATGGTCTCGGCCCGTACCGGCAGCGGCAAGACCGCGGCCTTCATCCTGCCTGCCCTGCAAAAAATCCTGGCTAGCCGCAGCGAAAACGCGACGCGCCAAAAAGGCAAAATGTACGGCCCGAAAATCCTCGTGCTGACACCGACCCGCGAACTGGCGATGCAAGTGGCCAAGGCTGCACAAACCTACGGCCGCCATGTGCCTGGCCTGCGGATCTCGACCGTGCTGGGCGGTATGCCTTATGCATTGCAGATCAAGCAGTTGAGCGGCCCCCTGGACATCCTGATCGCCACGCCTGGCCGTCTGCTTGACCATCTGCAGTCGGGCAAGGCCGTGCTCGACAACGTCGAAATCCTGGTGCTCGACGAAGCCGACCGCATGCTGGACATGGGCTTCATCGACGACATCAAGACCATCGCCGACCGGATTCCGGCAACGCGTCAGACCTTGATGTTCAGCGCCACATTTGCCGGCCATGTCGGCCGTCTGGCGCATGACCTGATGCGCGATCCGCTGCGCGTTGATGTTGCTTCCCACACCGACACGCACGAGAACATCACGCAGCGTCTGCACTGGGCTGACAACAACAACCACAAGGACCAGTTGCTCGAGCATCTGCTCGCCGACAAGGATCTCGACCAGGCCTTGGTGTTCACCAGCACCCAGCGTGATGCTGACTGGCTGGCCGAACGCCTGCAGGAACTCGGTCACTCGGTGGCGCCGCTGCACGGTGGTATGCCGCAGGGTCGTCGCAACCGTACCTTGCTGGCGCTGCGCCGCCGTGAAGTCCGCGTGCTGGTCGCCACAGACGTGGCGGCTCGCGGCATCGACGTGCCGACGATTTCGCATGTGATTAATTACGGTCTGCCGATGAAGGCCGAGGACTATGTGCACCGTATCGGCCGTACCGGTCGTGCCGGTCGCTCGGGCCTGGCGGTAACGCTGGCCACGCGTGACGATGTGTCGATGATCCGTCGCATCCAGCAGTTCACCACCCAGACCATCCCGTCAGCACAGATCGAAGGCCTGGAGCCGAAGACGCAAGAACCGCGCATCTTCCCGCCACGTCCGATGGGTGCCGGTGGCTTTGAAGACCGCGGTGCACCGCGTCCTTCATGGGGTGCCAAGCCTGCTTATGGCAACAAGAGCTTCAGCGGCAACAAGTCCTTCGGCAACAAGCCGTTCAACCGTGACGGCGGCCAGCCTTTCAACCGCGATGCAGGTCGTCCTGCGGCTTTCGAGCCGCGTGGCGAGTTCCGTCAGGATACCAGGCCTGAATTTGTTCGCCAGGACGCCAGGCCATCGTTTGACAACAAGCCTTTCGAGCGCAGCAATGACCGCCCGAACGACCGCAGCTTCGCGCCGCGTGGCGACAGGCCATCGTTTGGCGCAGCCAAGCCGAGTTTCGGCCAGGACCGTCGTCCTGCCGGCCCCGGCGCCGGCCCGAAGCGCAGTGGTCCGTTCAGCCCCTCCGGCCCGCGCCGTAGCGGTTTCGGTCGCTGATTGATCCTGACTTTCGTTTGACCTTGAAAAGCCCGCTGGCCAAGCGGGCTTTTTTTCAACTGCAGGAAATGCGGCATGCAACAAAAGGGTCGGTTGAGCCAGTGGGATGATGCCAAGGGCTATGGATTCATCTCGCCCGACGACGGCGGGCCGCGCCTGTTCGTCCATCGCCAGGCCTTCGGTAATGCCCGTCCGCAAGCCGGTCAGGCCTACAGCTTTGAAGTCGGAATTGATGCCCAGGGCAAGCCGCGCGCTCTGAAATTGCGCAGCCTGGCGCCCAAAGCCCAGGCCTGGCGCGGCAGCAGGGTATGGCTGGTGCCGGGCTTTGCTTCGGCCTATCTGGTCTGCCATTTGTTGTGGCCGATGCCGCCCGCGGTCTGGGGTGCTTATATGGCGATGAGCATGGCGACCTTCATCGTCTATGCCGGTGACAAACGCGCTGCCAGGCTCGGCCAGCCCCGCGTGTCTGAACGCACATTGCATGGTCTGGCGCTGGCCTGCGGTTGGCCAGGCGCTTTGCTGGCGCAGCAACTGCTCAGGCATAAGTCGGCCAAGTCCGAGTTCCTGCGCCGCTTCTGGTTTGCCGCCGGCGCCAATGTCATCCTGTTCGTCCTGCTGGCGACGCCGCTGCTCAGATCAGCCTTTGACTGGATCAGGGCGGGCTGAAGCGCTTCAGTCGCTGAACAGCGTCAGCAGCCGATCGAGCCCGCCGGCATTGATGGCCACCATGGCCTGTTCGCGCACCCGCGGCTTGGCATGAAAGGCGACTGACAGGCCGGAGGCGCCGAGCATCAAGAGGTCGTTGGCGCCATCGCCGACGGCAATCGCCTGGCGCGGTTGCGCACCGATGTCGGCACAGCATTGCAGCAGCATGCGGCGCTTTTCCTCGCCATCGCAGATCTCGCCCCAGGCCTGCTTGATCAGCCCGCCGGTCAGCCGGCCATGCTTGATTTCAAGCTCGTTGCTGCGCACGAAATCGATGCCGAGTTCCTGCACGACATAACGGGTGAAATAGCTGAAGCCACCCGACACCAGCAGCAGTTTCAGCCCGGCTGCTTTCAAGGCTGCACAGAGCTCACGCGCACCCGGGTTGAACTGCAGGCGCTCTTTCAGCACGGACTCGAGCGCGCTTTCCGGCACCCCCTGCAGCAGCGCCAGGCGCCGGCGCAAGCTGTCCTTGAAGTCGCTGATTTCGCCGCGCATCGCGGCCTCGGTGATCGCCGCGACTTCGGCCTTGCGCCCGGCGGCCTCGGCGATTTCATCAATGCATTCGATATTGATCAGCGTCGAGTCCATATCGAACGCAGCGATGCGGAAATCCGCCAGTTTCAGCGGC
>JBIKPD010000017.1:0-28301 GCA_044357665.1 Roseateles sp.
TCAGCTTCGAGCTTGCTCAGGACATTGCGCGTCGCCCGCACCGTCAAAGCCTCCTCCTGTTCGGGCAGCAGCAGACCCGCTTGCAAGAACTCAGCGATGCTGCCGAGCGAAAACAGAATGTTGCGGCCTTGAGGCGTCACGAACAAAGCCAATCGCTGCCTCTGCCCGCGCCACGCGAGCTGCACCTGCTCGCTGCTGCCGCGATATTCCAGACCATGCCAACTGCCCAGTTGCAACTCACCAGCCCAGGCCAGCATCGCGGGGACAGCGGCTTCAGCGGCTTCAGCCACGACCTCGAATCCCGCCGCCTCATAAGCTGACAGATCGGGAACATCGGCGGCGATGGCGTCTGCTCCAGATCCGGGCAGCGACAGTTCCAGCGCTTCAAGGCGCGTGAGTAAGTCGGCCAGCTTCATTGGTGGCATGGCAGCGGTCCGGTCAGTGAAAGCCGCGGCCAATGCCTTGTTGATCAATTGCAGCTGTTCTTCCTGGCGCAAGTCGCTCATGCCAGCCAGCTTCATGCCGGCACGCAAGGTCTTCAGCAGCGCCGGCAAACGGCGCAACACCTCGGCGCGCTCCTGAGGCGTGACCTTGGCACTGACTGACCAGATCAGATCGGCTGCGGCTCGCTGCATCTGCAGCATCGTTGCATTGTCCTTGCGGGCGGCGGCAACGGCCAGCACCTCGGCCCAGACCTGGAACAAGAATTCACGCATGTCTGCCTGTACCGGCATCTGATCGAGCATCCGGCGCAACATGATCATCGATTGAATCGTCAACGCTTCGCGCTGCTCGACCAGCTGCGCCAGCGACACGCCGCGGCGCGAAGCCGGGTTGTCGAACTCGAAATAGCGGCCGAGAAATGTCTCGAACTCGCTCAGCACCATCTGGAAGACACGCCTGCCGGTGTCGGGATAGGCCTCGACCACCTGGACCACCCGCTTGATTTCGCCAGCCACAGCATCGCTGGTGAAGTTCGACGCGAGATGAAAGCTCATCACGCAAGCGCCCATCCGATCGATCAGGCTGCGCGCCGGATGGTCAACCGAAGCAAAGAAATCAGGCTCGCTGAGCGCTACCCGCAAGGTCGGCATCTGCAAACGCGACAACCACAAACGCAACTCGGCCGGTATGCGCTCTTCGGCCAGGATGCTCTGAAACATCATCGCGACGATCTCGACCGCCGCCCGCTCTGCAGGGGTGTCGGCAGCGCTTTTGAGCAACCTCCGGGAGGACTGGCTACGCGTCTTCAGTTCAAGCAACTGTTGCGCCACCGGCATGTCCTGCAAACGCACTTCGATGACCGTCTCGCGCCAGGCCATGTCCTGCTCATGCTGAATCGCCGCCGCCAGGCGCGGGGATGCGGGCCGCGTGTCCGCGAACCCCTGCAAGGTCATCGCATCGAAGCCCGGCACCTGCCGGCTGATCGCCTGCTGCAGCCGATGCAAGAGCTGTGCACCTTGGCTGGCAAGCTTGCGCGCGCTTGCGGCACCGGTCTGGCCGGCTTGCGGCGCGCGCCGCACGAATGGACGCAGATCCAGCTCGGACTGCTGCGCGAGCAGCCAGATATTCATTTCCCGGTAGGCCGAGCACAGCAGCAGGGCCAGCTTGTCATGCAGCAAGGACTGCAATACCTGCCAGGCTGAGGCATCGAGGCCGCTGCGGGTCCAGGCCTCGAGCAACAATCCGGCAAGCACTCGCGCCTGCAGCAGGTCTTGCGGCGCCAGACTTGCCTTTGACTCCAGCAACTGCATGCGGCTGCGCAACAGGCTGAACTCCCAGTCGGCGCCATCGATCATGGCCCGGACCAAATGCGAATTGGCGAGCTCGCGATCAATGCTTGCAGGTTCGACCAGGGCCAACTCGCTCGGACTGGCCGGCATTGGTGCCTCGCCGCTGTCAGCGCTCGGTTCAAGCCGCCGCAGGCTGTTGATGCAAGCGCCGATCCAGTCCGGCCCGCAACGCATCCAGGCCTGCACCGCGTCGCGCCGCTCCACCATCACCGGGTATGGCGCCGGCTGCAGCAACATCTCGGCTGCAGCATCGCTGAGCAGGTCATCGAGCCCTTCAATGCCATGCACCAGCGCATCGATGTAGATGCTCCTTGCCCTGGCGGCCAAGACCTGTTGGCCGGCTGCGGTCATGGGCGCCGGGCCTCGAGTCGCTGCAGCCGCTTAGGCCAGGGCGCCTGAGTTTGGATCGTCCGGATCTTCCTTGTTGACCGGCGCCCTCACCAGGTCTTCACGCTTGACGCCCAGCCACATGGCGATCGCTGCGGCAACGAACACCGATGAGTAAATGCCGAAGCAAATACCGATGGTCAAGGCAATCGCGAAGTAATGCAGCGTCGGTCCGCCGAAAATCAGCATCGACAGCACCATCAACTGGGTAGAGCCATGGGTGATGATGGTCCGGCTCATCGTGCTGGTGATCGCATGGTCGATGATTTCATGGGTACTGAGCTTGCGGAACTTGCGGAATGCCTCGCGCACCCGGTCAAAAATCACCACCGACTCATTCACCGAATAGCCCAGCACCGCCAGCACCGCCGCCAGCACCGAGAGCGAGAACTCCCACTGGAAGAAGGCAAAGAAGCCCAGGATGATGACCACATCATGCAGATTGGCGATGATGCCGGCGACAGCGAATTTCCATTCGAAACGGAACGCCAGGTAGATCATGATGCCGATCACGGTCGCCAGCAAAGCCTTGGCCGCATCCTGCGCCAGTTCCTCTCCAACGGCCGGGCCAACCACTTCGCTGCGCGAGAGTTTGACCGGCTCGACGCCGGTTTGGGTCAGGCAGACCTGCTTGCTGATCGCCTCGCCCTTCTCGCTGATGCTCTGCCGCTGGCTGATCTGGCCGGCCTCTGCACTGCACAGCGCGGTGAAAACCAACCCGACCTGCTCGGTCTGCTTGATCTTGCCGCTCAGGGGCAGGCGGATCATCACATCATGGGAGCTGCCGAAGTTTTGCACCTGGAGTTCGCCGAAGCCGAGCTTCTCGACCACCAAGCGGGTTTTCTCGATCTCTGCGGCTCGTGAGTATTCGACCTCGATCACCGTGCCGCCAGTGAACTCGATCGAGAAATGCAGACCCCTCGTGATCAGGAAAAAGACCGCTGCGGCAAAGGTCAAAAAGGAGATGATGTTGAACACCAGTGCATGTTTCATCACTGGAAAATCACGCTTGATTCGGAACAGTTCCATGATTTATTCCTCGATCAAGCCTTGGCCACGGGCTGGTCGGCCGCAGGCGCTGGTTTCCAGATCTGCCCGATGGACAGCGACTTCAACTTTTTCTGGTGCCCGTACCAGAGGTTGACCAGGGCACGCGAGAACACCACTGAAGAGAACATCGAAGTCAGGATGCCCAGGCAATGCACGATGGCAAAGCCCTTCACCGGTCCGGAGCCGAAAGTCAGCAGCGAAAGGCCGGCAATCAAGGTGGTCACATTGGAGTCGAAAATCGTCGCAAATGCCCGCTCATACCCCATCGTGATCGCCGCCTGTGGTGCCGCGCCGCCGCGCAACTCCTCGCGAATGCGTTCATTGATCAGCACGTTCGAATCAATCGCCATGCCCAGCACCAGCGCGATCGCCGCGATGCCCGGCAGCGACAGCGTCGCCTGCAGCATCGACAGAACTGCCAGCAGCAGCAACAGATTGAAGCCCAGGGCCAGCGACGAAATCACGCCGAAGAGGACGTAATAAATACACATGAAAACGGCCACCGCCGCAAAACCCCAAACGACGCTGGCAATGCCTTTTTCGATGTTCTCGCGCCCCAGGCTCGGGCCGATGGTTTTCTCTTCGATGATTTCCATCGGTGCGGCGAGCGAACCGGCGCGCAGCAGCAAGGCGGTGTCGCTGGCTTCCTGGGCCGTCATCGAGCCGGAGATCTGGAATTTGTTGCCGAGCTCACCGCGTATCGACGGCGCCGTCACCACCTCGCCCTTGCCCTTTTCGAACAGGATGATGGCCATGCGCTTGCCGATGTTCTCGCGCGACACATCCTTCATGATCCGGGCGCCCTTGGCGTCAACCGTCAGATGCACCGCCGCCTGCTGATTGTCATCAAAACCAGGCTGGGCATCATTGAGGTTTTCGCCAGTCAGGACGACCGCACGCTTGACGATGATCGGGCCGAAACCCCGGTCGATAAAACGCTCGGTACCGAATGGCACCGGGCCGCTACCGGCCAATGCGGCCTGCGCCTCGGCGCTGTCGTCGACCATGCGCAACTCCAGCGTGGCGGTGCGGCCGATGATGTCCTTGGCCTTGGCCGTGTCCTGCACGCCGGGAAGCTGAACCACCACACGGTCCAGGCCCTGTTGCTGGATCACCGGTTCGGACACGCCGAGCTCGTTGACCCGGTTGTGCAAGGTAGTGATGTTCTGTTTCAGCGCGGCGTCCTGCACCGCCACCATGGCCTGTGGCTTGAGCGTGCCGGTCAGGCGCAGCTCAAGCCCTTCGGTCGAAGGCGTCCATTGCACATCAACGAGTTGCATCTTCAACAGCAGGTCGGCCTGATTGCGCGTTGCTTCGTCACGAAAGGCGATCACCAGGCTATTGCCATCGCGCCGGATGCCTGCATGGCGGATATTCTTGTCGCGCAGCATGGTGCGCACATCGCCGGTCAGTGACTCGGCCTTCTTGGTCAGCGCCGACTTCATGTCCACCTGCATCAGGAAATGCACGCCGCCGCGCAAATCCAGGCCCAGATACATCGGAAACGCGTGCAGATTGGACAGCCAGCGCGGCGAGCGCGATATCAGGTTCAGCGCAACGATATAAACAGGGTCGGCCGGATCAGGATTGAGCGCCTTGGAGATGGCGTCCTTGGCTTTGAGCTGAGTGTCGATTTCGACAAAGCGGGCCTTGATCGAATTGCCCTCGAGCTGAACGAAGTCAGGACTGATCTGCGCATCGCTGAGCGCTTTTTCTACCCGCGCAGTCAAGTTGGCGTCGACCTTGACGGTGACCTTGGCGCTCGACACCTGCACGGCAGGCGCCTGGCCGAAGAAATTCGGCAGCGTGTAGACGATGCCGACGATCAAGGCGATCACCAGGATCGCGTATTTCCACAGCGGATAACGATTCATTGGGGCTTCCTCTCAAGCCAGGCGGCCAAGGCAAAATCGCGAGGCGCCCAAGCTTGCTTAAACGGCTGGCTGCCGCTGCTGCGACAAGCCAGTGATCCGCTCAGAATTTACTTGACCGTGCCTTTGGGCAGGACCTGCACGACAGCTGAACGCTGTATCTGGACTTCGACGCCAGTTGCGATTTCGAGCGTGAGATAGCTTTCGCCCATCTTGGCGATCCGACCCAGCAGGCCGCCACCGGTGACGACTTCGTCGCCCTTGGCGATAGCTTCGAGCATCGCCTTGACTTCCTTCTGGCGCTTCATCTGCGGACGGATCATCACGAAGTAGAGCACCACGAACATCAGCACCAGCGGCAACATCTGACCGAACTGGCCAAACATCGATTCGGCACCGGCGCCGGCCAGGCCATCAGCAAAAGCGTTGGAAATAAACACGTCGTATCCCTTTGGAATGAAGTTGCCTGCGCATGGTGTTGCAGACGAATTAGAGCCTGATTGTAAACGGCAGGGCTCAAGCTGCGCAGGCCAAGCCCATTACGCGCACAGCGGCCGCAGGCCAGCCCTGCCTAAAGCCACGCCTGGCAGGGGAATTGGCGCCCCCGATCACACCGAAGCCCGTCACTCCTGCAGCCGGGTCAACAATTCGGCCCACTCTTCATCGTTGAACAAACGCGAACGGGTGTGGAAGGCTTTGCCCTCGGAGCCCTCGAGCGAGAAAGTCCCGCCGGTACCGTCGATTACATCGATGATCAGCTGGGTGTGTTTCCAGTACTCATATTGCGAAACACTGATGTAGAAGTCGCAAGCGCCAATCTGGCCGAGATGTTTGTCACCCTAGATTCGGTAGTTGGACGCGGACGAGTGGGCTGCGATGCGGTGCGCTGGCAAGGCGCGCCGACGCAGTGGGCTGATGCCCACCAGGAGAAGCAACGCAGCCAGCGTGCCGTAGCGCGGTTCAATCGGCTGCGTAGCGTTCTCACCCATTGCGTGAAGGCAGGCGGGCAGAGAAATCTCAATAGGCATGCGGCCTCCGAGGCGATGGAGAGCGATCAACTGCTGAATCTAGGGTTACCGTCCCCGATGGTCAGGTCGCCCTGCAGATAGCAATTGGCGGCGCTGTTGTCGCAGCAGCCTCCGGACTGGTGGAAAAATAATTTGTCGCCGTACTTCTGCTTGAGCAATTCGATCAACTCAAGCGCCGCAGGCGTGGCGATGACCAGGTCAACCATAAAGAATTCCTCAGATTGATGATGCAAAGCGAGCATCCAGGGCTCCCACCTTGGATGCTCGCTTGCCTGCGCTTCTCAAGCCGGATTCAAGGGACGTAGCCCTCAAGTCAACTTAGAAAAAGCCCAGCTTGTTTTCGCTGTAGCTGACCAACAAATTCTTGGTTTGCTGGTAATGATTGAGCATCATCTTGTGGTTTTCACGGCCGATGCCTGACTCCTTGTAGCCGCCGAAGGCTGCATGGGCCGGATAGGCGTGATAGCAGTTGGTCCAGACACGCCCGGCCTTGATGGCTCGACCCATCCGGTAAGCCAGATTGCCGTTGCGGGTCCAGACGCCGGCGCCAAGACCGTACAAGGTGTCATTGGCAATTTCCAACGCTTCGGCTTCGGTCTTGAAGGTCGTCACAGCCAGCACCGGGCCGAAGATTTCTTCCTGGAACAAGCGCATCTTGTTGTTTCCCTTGAATACCGTCGGCTCGACATAGTAGCCACCGGCCAGTTCACCGCTCTGGTGCGATTGAGCGCCGCCAATCAGCAATTCGGCGCCCTCTTGCTTGCCCAGATCCAGATAGGTCAGGATCTTGGTCAACTGCTCCTTGGAGGCTTGCGCGCCGAGCATGGTGTCGGTATCGAGCGGATTGCCTTGCTTGATGGCCTTGATGCGCGCCAGGCAGCGGGCCATGAACTTGTCGTAGATCGACTCATGGACCAGCGCACGCGATGGGCAGGTGCAGACTTCGCCCTGGTTGAAGGCGAACAACACCAGACCTTCGATCGCCTTGTCGAAATAGGCATCGTCATGGTCAGCCACGTCGGCAAAGAAGATGTTGGGCGACTTGCCGCCCAATTCGAGCGTCGAGGGAATCAGGTTGTTGGCAGCGGCCTGTGCAATCACGCGTCCCGTGCTGGTCGAACCGGTGAAGGCAATCTTGGCGATGCGCTTGCTGGTGGCCAATGGGAACCCGGCTTCGCGGCCGAAGCCGTTCACCACATTGAGCACGCCCGGCGGCAGCAGATCGGCGATCAGCTCGATCAGGATCATCAAGCTGATCGGCGTCTGCTCGGCAGGCTTCAACACCACGCAGTTGCCGGCACCCAAGGCAGGCGCCAGTTTCCAGGCGGCCATCAGGATCGGGAAGTTCCAGGGAATGATCTGGCCGACCACACCCAGCGGCTCCTGGAAATGGTAGGCGACGGTATCACCATCAATATCGCTCAAACCACCTTCCTGGGCACGTACGCAGCCAGCGAAATAGCGGAAATGGTCGATCGTCAGCGGCAGGTCGGCATTCAGTGTTTCGCGGATCGGTTTGCCGTTGTCGACCGTTTCGGCATAGGCGAGCAACTCGAGATTGGCTTCAATGCGGTCAGCAATTTTCAGCAAGATATTGGCGCGCTCGGCTGGGGCTGTCTTGCCCCAGGTGTCGGCGGCGGCATGAGCAGCATCGAGCGCGAGTTCAATGTCCTCGGCGCCCGAACGCGCTGCCTTGGTATAAGGCTTGCCGGTGATCGGCGTGATCACATCAAAGTATTGGCCTTTGACTGGGGCGACCCATTTGCCGCCAATGAAGTTGTCGTAATGGGATTTGAAGGCGACCTTGGCGCCTGCGGCATCGGGGTTGGCGTAAATCATTTGAATTGTCTCCGTCCGGTTGATGGGCTTGTCGGCTGCACGGCTTGCACAGCACGGAAACAGCCATTGCATAAGCCATGCCAGGCTTGTTTGACCAGAAACTCCCGGGAAACCTGCCGGTATTGCAAGTCGCCGCGGCCAGGCAGCACTGCAATTCGCAGACAGGATTGAACAACTGTCACGAAACGGCACAGTTTCGGGTTTGTTTGCGCTGATCCGCTTGGCAGATCAGTCGCCTGCCGCTAGCCTCGGCGCTTGACTGAACGGACATGACAGAGTCCCAGCGGGAGACAAGATGGCAACTGATTCGATTGCAGCGCGCACGCCGCTGGCCCGCTTGCGCCAGGCGCGTCGGCAGTTGCTTGACACCGGCGAGGTCAGCGAAGGTCTGCTCAACCCCGGTTTGCGCAGCAGTTGGCAGCGCAGCATGCAATTCGGCTTGGCGCCAATCGGCAGGACTGCAGGTGCGCCCCATGCCTCGGGTGCGCAACTGGCACGCTCCTTGGAGCAACAGCGCGAACTGATGTCACATGCCAGGCCAGTCATGGAATACCTGTTCGACCAGACGCGCGACAGCGATGGCATGGTGATCCTCGCTGACGGCCAGGGCATGCTGTTGCACGCCTTGGGTGACGCCAGCTTTGTCGACCGGGCTGAACGCGTTGCACTGCGCCCAGGTGCGATCTGGCATGAACAATGGCGCGGCACGAATGGCATCGGCACTGCGCTGGCCGATGCAGCGGCGGTGGTCGTGCATGCGGGTGAACATTTTCTCGAACGCAATGGCTTCCTGACCTGCACAGCGTCACCGATCGTCGATCCGGGCGGACGCGTGATGGGCGTGCTCGACTTTTCCAGCGAGCAGCGCTGCTATCACCCGCACACCCTGGCCCTGGTACGGTCAGCCGCCAGAATGATCGAACACCGTTTGTTCGAGACCCGCCATGCCGGCAGCCTGCTGCTGAGGCTGCATGTCCACCCCGAGGGCATAGGCACCGTCACAGAGGGCCTGCTGGCCCTGTCCGACGAAGGCTGGCTGCTCGGCGCCAACCAGGCCGCGCTGTCGCTGCTCGGCCTGTCGTTCAGCGCCATCGGCTGCTGCACCGTCGATAGCCTGCTGCAACTCGACATGCCGACCATCTGCAACTGGTTGCGCGCGCCCGCCAGCACGCCCAGACCCATGCCGCGGCCGGGCGGTGGCCAGCTCTGGCTGCGCGCTGAAGCCGGGCGTACGCTGCGCGCATCCAGTCGTCCCGCCATTTCGATCGAAATACCCGCTGGCGCCCTGAGCCAGATCGACACCGGCGACGCGACGATGAAAGCTGCGGTGGCACGCGCCCGGCGCCTGCTTGACAAGCCGATCGCCTTGATTCTTCATGGCGAATCCGGCGTCGGCAAGGAAGTCTTTGCCCGCGCCGTCCATGCCAGCAGCAAACGCGGCAGCCAGCCCTTCGTCGCCGTCAACTGCGCTGCCCTGCCGGAAACGCTGATCGAGGCCGAGCTGTTCGGCTATCGCCCGGGTGCTTTTACAGGCGCCGGTCGCGACGGCGCACCCGGACGCATCCGCGAAGCTCAAGGGGGCACGCTGTTTCTTGACGAAATCGGCGATATGCCGCTGGCGATGCAAACACGGTTGTTGCGCGTGCTGCAGGACCGCCAGGTCTTGCCTTTGGGCGGAGGCAAGCCGGTCGAAGTCGATTTCAGACTGGTCTGTGCGACGCACCGCGACCTGCACATCGAGATGGCCAACGGCCGCCTGCGCGAAGACCTGTATTACCGCTTGAACGGGTTGACACTGCAATTGCCGGCGCTGCGCGATCGACAGGACAAGATGGCCTTGATTCAGCGCATGCTGCAACAGCTTCTGCCTACGCGTGAGTTGCAGATCGACGCTGAATTGCTGCAGGCGATCTTGAATTACCGCTGGCCCGGCAATCTGCGCCAGTTGAACAATGCGCTCAACACAGCCTGCGCATTGATCGATGATGCCGAGTTGACGATCAGCTGGGGCCATTTATCGGACGACCTGGTGCGGGATTTGCGCTTGACCGAAGCCAGGCCTGCCGACCTTGGCATGGCCGAGCTTGCCGACCTGCGCAGCCAGACCGGGCGCAGCGTCAAACAGACCGTTCAGGCTTGCAGCGGCAATCTGTCCGAAGCCGCACGCCGCCTCGGCATCAGCCGCAACACGCTCTACCGCAAGCTGGACGAATTCGAGCTGCGCTGAGCTATTGCGCGCCGCGCTTGGCGCCAACGCCGAGGTAAGTCTCGATCACCCGCGGGTCACGTGCCAGATCGGCGGCTGAACCCTCCAGCCCGACTTCGCCGGTCTCGAGCACATAGGCGTAATCGGCGACTTCCAGCGCAGCTCGGGCGTTCTGTTCGATCAGCAAGATCGACACACCGCTGTCGCGCAGTTTGGCCACGATGCTGAAGACCTCCTTCACGATCAAGGGCGCCAGTCCCAGGCTGGGTTCGTCAAGCATCAGCAACTTGGGTCTGGCCATCAAAGCGCGGCCGACTGCCAGCATCTGCCGCTCACCACCCGACAAGGTGCCGGCCAATTGCGCCCGGCGCTCCTTCAAGCGAGGAAACAGATCGAAGACTTTTTCCAACCCGTCGCGCCAATCGCGTTGCCCCAAGCGCATCGGCCGGAAACCGCCGAGGATCAAATTGTCTTCAACACTCATCGTCGTGAACAACTCACGCTTTTCAGGCACCAGGGCCAGGCCCTTCATCACCCGGCCCTCCAGGCTCAGGCCGGCGATGTCGGCGCCGTCAAAAATGATCTGGCCTTGACTCGGCAATACACCCATCAGCGCATTCAACAGCGTGCTCTTGCCGGCGCCATTGGGTCCGATGACGGTCACCACCGAAGCTTCGGGCAGGCGCAAATTCAGGCCGGTCAGCACTTCGGCGCGGCCATAGCCCGCGTGCAGGCTGCGTACATTCAACAGATCCTGGCTCATCAATGTTCCGTCCCGAGATAAGCCGCCATCACCGCAGGGCTGGCCTGGACAACTTCAGGCGTGCCTTCGATCAGCTTGGTGCCGAATTCCATCACGACGAGGCGGTCGGTCAGCCCCATCACGAATTCCATGTCATGCTCGACCAGCAGGATGCTCAAGCCCTCGCGCTTGAGTTGCCGCAGCACCTCGGCCAAGGCCTGCTTTTCCTTGTGGCGCAGGCCCGCGGCGGGCTCGTCGAGCAGCAGCAAGGCCGGATCGGTACACAAGGCGCGAGCGATTTCAATCAAGCGTTGCGGACCCAGCGCCAGATTGCCGGCGAGTTGATCCGCTTGCGAGGCCATGCCGATTCTCTGCAATTGGCGTTCGGCCTCGGCAAACAGACGTTTTTCCTCTTCCCGATCCAGCCTCAGCATGGCGCGCGCAGTGCCTGACTGGCTGCGCAGATGGCCGCCCAGGGCGACGTTTTCCAGCACGGTCATGTCGGCGATCAGCTTCACATGCTGAAAGGTGCGCGACATGCCGCGTTGGGCGATTTCGCGAGCGGCCAGTCCACCGACGGCAGCGCCACGGAAACTGACCTGGCCACTGGTCAAGCCGATCACGCCGGAGATCAAATTGAAGGTGGTCGATTTGCCGGCGCCATTCGGACCGATCAGGCCGACGATCTCGCCCGTGTGGATCTGGAACGAGACATCGTTGACCGCCAGCAGCCCGCCGAATTGCTTGCGCAGCTTGACCACGTCGAGCAGCAATTCGCCGACCTCGGGCTTGGTTCGACGGATCAATGGCGCCGCACCGTCCCAATCGCGCCGCCGCTGGCCGGCCGGGAACCAGCGCGAACAGACCGCCACGCCATAGGGCCAGATACCCTTGGGCGCATATTTGATGATCAGCACCAGCACGACGCCCAGCACGATGATTTCGAAATTGCCCTGGCTGCCCAGCAGCACGGGCAGGATGTCCTTCAATTGATCCTCGATCACCTTGAACACCGCCGCACCGATGAAAGCGCCCCAGACATTGCCGATGCCTCCGACGACCGCCATGAACAGGTATTCGATGCCCATCTTCAGGGCGAACGGGCTGGGGTTGACCGTGCGCTGGAAATGCGCGAACAACCAACCCGAAATCGATGCGAGCATGGCAGCCAGCATAAAAATGATGACCTTGTAGCGGAAGGTCGACACACCCATCGCTTCGGCCATCATCGACGCACCGTTCAAGGCGCGGATGGCGCGGCCGGGTCGCGAATCAAGCAGGTTGCGCACACCCAATGCAGCGAGTAACGCGATAACCCAGATCAGGTAATAGATCGACCGACCGCCCTGCAAGCTGAAACCGAACAACTGCAAGGCCGGCACCGAAAGGATGCCGTCGTACTTGCCGAGAAACTCCATATTCGCCATCGTGTAGTTCAGGCTCAGGGCCCAGGCAATCGTTGCCAGCGGCAGGTAATGGCCGGACATGCGCAAGGTCAGCCAGGCCAGCAACAGCGCCACCAGCATCGTCACGGCCAGACCGGCGCAAAGTCCCAACCAGGGCGAGATGCCAAAGCGTGTGCTCAGCAAAGCGCTGCTGTAAGCGCCCAGGCCGACGAATGCCGCTTGACCAAAGGAAGTCAAACCGCCGACACCGGTCAACAGCACCAGCCCGAGGCTGACCAGCGCGAACATGCCGATGTAGTTCAGCTGGGTGATCCAGAACTCGGGAACCGGCAGCAAAGGCAGGGCGAACAGCAGCAGGGCTGGAAGCAGGAGTTTCTTGTTCACGGCTCAGGACTCCTCGACATGAGGGTCGCGCAGTGAACGCCATAACAGCACCGGCAGGATGGAGGTAAACACGATCACTTCCTTGAAGGCACTGGCCCAGAACGAGCTGAACGACTCCAGCAAACCCACCAGTACCGCGCCCAGGGCCGCGCCCGGGTAGCTGGCCAAGCCGGCAAAAACGGCGGCGACAAAACCCTTCAATCCGATCAGGAAGCCGCTGTCGTAGAAGATCGTTGTCGTCGGGCTGATCAGCACACCCGACAAGGCGCCGATGAAGGCCGCCATCGTGAAGGACAAGCGGCCCGCCGCAATGCTCGAGATCCCCATCAGCCGCGCACCGAGCCGGTTCACCGCCGTGGCCCGCAAGGCTTTGCCGTAAAGGCTGCGCTCGAAAAACAGCCAAAGCAGCAGGATCAGCGCCAGCGAAGCCAGCAAAATGATCAAGGTCTGGCCCGAGATGAGCAGCGGCCCGAGGGTGAAACTGGCATCCCAGAAGCTCGGATTGCGCGAGCCTTCGGCGCCGAAGAACACCAGCCCCAGGCCAGTCAACGCAAAATGTACGCCGACCGAGACGATCAACAACACCAGCACCGAGGCATCGGCCAGCGACTGATAAGCCAGGCGGTAGATCAGCGGGCCCATGGCGGTGACGATGGCCAGGGTCAGCAGCACTTGCAGCAACAGCGACAGATGTTGGGGGGCCGCCCAAAGTCCGAGCAGGCCGATCGCGACCGGCGCCGCCGCCTGCTGCAACACCGTCAAAATTGCATTTACAGGACGCCGGCCCTGGCGCAGAGCGGCCACCAAGTCGAGCAAAGCGACCAGCAAGGCCAGTCCCAACAAGAAGGAAATCGTTCCGGGAGCCTGGCCTTGTTGCAGCCCTGCCAGAGTGAGTGCGCCAAAAGCGACAAACTCGCCCTGCGGAATGAAGATCACTCGGGTGACGGCAAAAACAAGCACAGTCGCCAAACCGAGCAAGGCATAGATCGCCCCATTGGTCAGGCCATCCAGCAGCAGGATGCTTGCGATCGAAAAATCCATGAACTACCTTGCTCCAGGCCAATGACGTTGTCGGCCACTCTACCTAGAAGTTTGACAATTTCCATCAGGGATAGCGCCAGCGCCCATGATTCCCTGAGGATGCTCTGCATAACCCCTCACGGCTTGTGCTAGCGCGGCCCCAGGCCAAGAGAACCCATGCAATGGCCTTGAAGCATGCCCAAGCAGTGGTGCAAGCGTCATATTTGCACGATAAATCACATATTTGATGCTCAATTTGCTCACCCCGGGCTTTGCCTAGCCTCGATCAGGCCGCACATAGTGGAAAATAGCAGGGTTGGCATTTCGCCCAGTCCAAATTGATAAAGATCAGGACTGGAAGCGAAGGCGAGCCTTTCGTAACTCAAATCAGGACCAGCGTGGCCAAGGACAGTACTAAAACGACCATCGAAGCTGATGGTCTGCGCTACCGCTCTAAAGCACCAGGATCGCCGTTCGCGGCGACTTCCTCCTTTGGTGCCGCAACCATGTCGTGCTTCTTGTGCGGCAAGCATCGCCCTCGCGCGATGCTCAAGTCCAAGAAGCTTTTGGGCAAATCCCAGCCAGTCTGCTCACCGTCGTGCAAGGAACTTGACGTTCAACTGACGAAACCGTGAGCCATGCAATGTCAGCCGGGGGGCTGATATTGGCCTCAAGACTGACAACTTGCGCCAGCCGGACGCCGCTCAGGCCTGCCTGAAGCACCTGCCGCAGACGGCGCGGTACCTTGCATTGCCACCGATCTCGACCTGAGCCCCTTCAGTGACCTTGCGCTGGTTGGCGTCGACCCGCATATTCATCGTGGCCTTGCGACCGCAGTCGCAGATCGTCTTCATTTCATCGATTTCATCTGCCAGCGCCAGCAAACTGGCCGAACCGGTGAACAATTCCCCCTTGAAATCGGTGCGCAAACCGTAGCAAATCGCCGGTAAATTGTGCATATGGGCCAGCTCATGCAAAGCCCAGACCTGGGCCTTCTGGAGGAACTGAGCTTCGTCGATCAGGATGCAGGAAATCCCGTGGCCGGCCGCGAACAACTCGAGAAAATCGGTTTGGGGCGTGAATAATTCGGCCGCCCGCTTCGGACCCAACCTCGAGGTGATATTGCCGAGTCCATAGCGGTCGTCCACCAGGGCGGTGAACAAGCTCACCTGATGCCCTCGCTCCTCATAGTTGTGCGCTACCTGCAGCAGCGCAGTGGACTTGCCCGCGTTCATCGCGGCATAACGGAAATACAGTTTGGCCATATGAATCAATTGGCTGAGGGCGCCAAGCCGCCCTTTTCAGTCGCGATTGTGCTTGCAAAAACCGGGGCCGGGCCTTGCAGCGGCAGTCAATCAGGCTTGAGCGCCGCCAGCATCTGGCGCGTGATCACCTGCCGCGCGCGCTCGAAATCTTCCTCATCCAGGCTTTCCTTGCCCAGCATGCAGGCGAATTGCGGTGCCATGTCGGCGTAAGCCTGGGTACTGGCCCAGAGGGTGAATAACAGATGGCGAAAGTCGAGCCTGGCAACCAGACCCTCATCGGCCCAGCGCTCGAAAGTCTTGACGTCAGCGTTCATTGCCGGCATCGCCCTGGCCATCATCGCCTCGCGAAAGCGCGGCATGCCGGCCATCACTTCCCTGGCGAAGACCTGTGAACCGGCAGGTCGTTCAGCCGAAAATCGCAACTTGGCGCGGATGTAGTCTCGCACCGCCGCCTCCGGGTCGGCTCCACTGACCAAGCCGTCCATGCGCAGCCGCCATTCGTCGAGCACATTGTCAAGCACCCGGGTGTACAGCAACTCCTTGCTGGGGAAGTAGTAAAGAAGGTTTTGCCGGCTGATACCGAGCGTTTGGGCAATCATGTCGAGCGATGCGCCTTCAAAACCATATTGCGCAAATTGCCGTTCGGCCTCCACGCAAATTGCGCTCACCTTGACCACGCGCGCAGCGCGCAACGGCGCATCGATGCGTTTTGCTGCGGCCCCGGCTTTCTTCGATGTGGTGAGGTTCTTCTTTGGCATCGCTTGACTATTCCGCCCATTGAAGGCATCAAACCGCTCGTATTTTTACACTTGCGTAAATTGTACAAAGCAATCAAGCCGGTATTCAGCGGCAGAAGGCAACCGATGAAAAACGGTGGAATCAATCAATTTAGACAGAAACTCATCCGTAAATTCACTGTAATCCATGGGAATCAATGCCAATTCTTCAAAATTTCCATGCTTTATCGGGCCAAGCCCGATAGCCAAGGACATCAATAACCCCCTAATATTGAAGCGAGGGGTAAGAAACAATAACGCCATCGGGATCGCCAGCACCCTCACGCTGGTAATCGGCAACCTGGACCTGTGACAGAAATGACCAAAGACACCTACACCAGCGTCAGCGACAACGGTCTGCGCTATGAGTCCAAGCTGGGTGGCTCACCTTTTCTCGGTAGTGGCCATACTCGTTCCTGCTTCAAATGCGGCAAGCACCGCGTTCCGAGCAGCCTGCAGTCGAAGCGCGTCCTCGGTCGCACCGAAGTCGTTTGCAAGCCCGCATGTAACTTGCCCAAGGAAGCTGTCTGATCTGAACTCTATTGGGGGGACAGACAGGCTCCAGACAGCCCCATAAGCTCGGCGCGCCACCCGGCCGAGAACAGCGCCCGACTATCTGCGCGCTCCTCGGCCGGCCCAAGCCCTGCCGAGGAGTCTTTCATGCCCATTCCCCTGATCGCAGCGGCCCTTTCGGCCATTGCGCCTACCCTTGCCCAGCGTGGCCTTGACCTGCTCAGCGGCGTCTTCCGAGGCGGCCTCGACCAAGGCACCAAGGCCATCGCCTCGCTGATCCATGAGAAAACCGGCATCGACATCAATGATGCGGCTGAGAATAAGCTGACCGATGCGCAGTGGAGCAAACTCAAGGAGTTCGAGTTCCAGTACCAGACCAAATTGCTTGAATATCGGCAACAGGCCGATGCCGACAACCTGGAGCTGGAAAAAGTACATTCGGCGGATCGTGCCAGCGCGCGCGACCTGCAGAAAGCGGCATTGACCAGCGATGACATTATTGCCAAGCGCTTCATCTACTTCTATGCCACCGGCCTGACCCTGCTGACCTTCGGCTTCATCTTCTACGCCGCCTTTTTCTTCAACTACGACCTGGACAAGAGTGGCCGCGCCGGGCGCATCATCGACACGGTGCTCGGCTTCCTGCTCGGCGTCTCCTTGTCGGCCATCATTCAATATTTCTTCGGTTCCAGCGCCGGCAGCAAGGCCAAGGACGACAAACTCAAGGAGATGAGCGAACAGGTTCGGGTGCAAGCCGCCGCCAGCGGCGCCAGCAATGCCGGAGGCCAGCCATGAGCCTGCTGCGCGAACAATCGATCTTCCTGCAACATGTCGTCGAGTTGCTGCGCAAAGCTTCGGAGCTTGGTTTCCAGGTATCGGGTGGCGAGTTGTACCGGACCCCTGAACAGCAAGCCCTGCATGTACAGAACGGCCGCAGCCAGACGATGAGCAGCCAGCATCTGAAGCGTCTGGCGATCGATCTGAACTTCTTCCGGGAAGGCCTTGATGGCCAGGCAAGGTTGACCTATGACGTCGAGGAATTGCGCCCGCTCGGCCAATATTGGGAAAGCCTGGACCATGCCAACCGTTGGGGTGGCAACTGGAATACATTCAAGGACACGCCTCATTTTGAGCGCCGCGAAGGGTCACCGCTCGCAGCGCCCGCTGTCGCTGCAACGGCCACTGCGCCCTCCTCGCGCCGCGGCAACGGGCTGATCACCGGCAATGTCGGAGCCTCTTGCAGCAATCAACGCGATGATGTCGAGACCGTGCAACGCCTGCTCAACCTCTGCTCGCAACAGCAACGCTTCGGCTTGCCCGAGGGCCCGCTGACGCCCGACGGCGCCTATGGCCCGAAAACCCTGGCTGCAGTGATGGCCTTTCAGCGCAGCGCAATCGGTGAGCAAGAACCCAGCGGCCGGATTGAACCCGGCAGCGCCACGCTGGCGAGTTTGTGCGAGTCCTTGCCAGCCAACATTGAAACCACCTTGTTGGGGCTGCTCTATCTGCGGGCTTCTGACATCGACCTGGCCTTGTTTGGCGAGCGCCTCAGCAAGGTGATGACCAATCGGCAGATCGACACACCCTTGCGCCAGGCTCATTTCCTCGCTCAGATCGGTCATGAATCGGGAGAGTTCCGATTTCATGCCGAAATTGCCAGTGGCGAGGCCTATCAAGGCCGCATCGATCTCGGCAATCTGCAACCGGGCGACGGCCGCCGCTTCAAAGGTCGTGGCCTGATCCAGTTGACCGGCCGCGCCAACTATGCCGAATACGGCCGTGCGATCGGCCGCGAAGACGAACTGCTGAGCAAACCTGAACTGGTCGAAACCGACGCCGACCTGTGCGTTGACGTGGCGGGTTGGTTTTGGGCCAAGCGCGGCCTGAACGCACACGCCGATGCTGACGATCTGACCACCTTGACCAAGCGCATCAATGGCGGCTTGAACGGCCTCGATGACCGGCGGCGCCTGCTCATCCGCGGTAAATCGTTGCTGGGGATCAGTTGACCCGCTGCAACGACCATCTGTTCCGCCTGATCAACTCCCCGCGTGCAGTTGCTTGAACTTCGGGCCAGTTGATGGTCCTGCGGTGTCCATTTCCTGGGTGGGGCAGGAATGGGCCAAGCCATCAAAACATCCCCGTCCAACAGCGTCATCGGCTGCACCTCCTGGAACTCGGAGAATCCTGGCTTTCTCCAAAAAGTCCCTGTGCATCAGGCGCTGACCCAGTCCCCCGACTTGCCGCCATGCTTCTCGAGCACGCGGATGTCGCCCATCACCATGCCGCGGTCCACTGCCTTGCACATGTCATAGATGGTCAGCAGACCGATCTGCACCGCAGTCAGCGCTTCCATCTCGACCCCGGTGCGACCCAGGGTTTCAACCTGCGCCGAGCAATGCACTGCATGGCTGCCGGCATCGAGTTCGAAGCTCACCGTCACGCGGGTCAGCGGTAGCGGGTGGCAGAGCGGGATCAAGTCAGCCGTGCGCTTGGCCGCCTGGATAGCCGCGATGCGCGCAATTCCGAGTACATCGCCTTTCTTCGCGCTGCCGCTGCTGATCAGGTCCAGCGTATCCTTGAGCATGGTGATACGTCCGGCCGCGATCGCTATGCGGTGCGTGACATCCTTGGCCGCAACGTCGACCATATGGGCTTGGCCTTGTGAGTCAAAATGCGTCAATCCTGAAGTCGTTGCTGAAGTCATTGCAAAGTCCGTCCGGTAGGGTGGCAATAATCGGTTAACACTCAGGATGCATCATCGCCGCAAAATCTGGAGATTCCTCTTGAAACCATTTGTCCGCCGCTGTCGTCACGGCATTGTGCTGAGTGCAGTTGCGGCGGCACTCATAGGACTGACAAGTCCGGCGGGCCATGCGCAGGTCAATCTGCCTTCGCTGGGGGACTCGGTGTCAGAGGACCTCGATGTCGGCAGCGAACGCCGGATCGGCGAGCAGGTGATGCGGCAGATCCGCCTCGACCCCGATTACCTCGAAGACCCCTTGTTGGAAGAATATCTGCAAGCTGTCTGGGCGCCGCTGGTGCAGGCGGCCAAGCAACTGGGCAATATCGGCGACGAAACCCGGGATCGTTTTGCCTGGGAGACCTTTCTGGTGCGCGATCGCTCGGTCAATGCGTTTGCGCTGCCAGGCGGCTTTGTCGGCGTTCATCTGGGTCTGATTGCGATGACTTCATCGCGCGATGAGTTGGCATCAGTGCTCGCGCATGAGTTATCGCACGTGACCCAGCGCCATATCGCCAGGCGCATGACCGGCGATTCGCGCAGCAGTTTGCTGGCCACGGCGGCAATGCTGGCGGGCCTGGTTGCGGCCGCGCGCGCCGGCAACGCCAATGTCGCCAATGCTGCCATCGTCGGCAGCCAAGCCGCAGCCGCCCAGATGTCCTTGAATTTTTCGCGCGATATGGAACGTGAGGCCGACAGGGTTGGCTTCAATGTGATGAACCGTGCCGATTTTGCTCCGGCCGGCATGGTCAGTATGTTCGAACGCATGGAACAGGCCTATCACCTGATGGATTCGGGCAACTACCCTTATCTGCGCAGCCATCCATTGACCAGCGAGCGGATCGGCGATGCGCGCACCAGATTGGGAACGCTTGACTTCGTGCGCCCGCGCGGCATGGCCGAACATGCGCTGATGGCGGCAAGGTCGCGCGTGCTGATGGATCAACGCGCTGAAGCCTGGACACAGTTGCAAAACCTTGATGCCGGAACGCGCGATGCTCAAGGCGATGGATCGGCGCAGGCGAAGAGCTACGAGCAACTCGGCGCACGCTATGCCAGCGCACTGGCTTCGATCAAGATGCGCGACTGGCCGCGCGCCGAAAAAGCCATGCTCAGCGCTGAGCTGACCTTGCGACAACTCGGTGGCGATGTGCAAGCAACACGCTTGCTGCGGTACCTGCGTGCCGAACTGGCGCTCGCCCGCGACAGGGCCGGCGATGGATTCGCGGCGCTGCGCCTGCTGGCCGGCGAACAATCACGCCCGCTCTTGCTCGCGCATGCACGACTGGCGATGGTCGATGCCGGCACCGCCTCAGCCCGGGAAGCGGCCAGTGACCTGCAAACCCATCTGAGTGTCAATGCCAACGATGCGCCAGCCTGGAGCCAACTGGCGCAGTTGTGGAACAAACTCGATCAGCCGCTGCGCGCGGTACGTGCACAAGGCGAGGCCCGAGCTGCCGCGGGTGACTTGAACGGCGCGATAGACCGTCTGCGTTCGGGCTTGCGCCAGTCGCGCAGCCGCGATGTCGACCAGATCGAAGCCGAGGTCATCGACGCCAGGCTGCGCGCATTGCTGTACCAACGCCGTCAACTGCTGTCGGAACTGTATCCAAGGGGCGCACCTGCGGGGGCCGAATTGCCGAACTGAGCCTTGCGGCTGCGGTCAATCCCGCAGAGGGAACAGTCGCTCGATCAGCACGTCGATCACCATCCCGCACAAGCTGTAGATCAGCGAACCGATCAGCGCCGCTGCAAAACCGGCAACGGCAAAACCATCAAGAAGGTTGGCTGCCGCCCAGAACATCAGCGCGTTGATGATGAACAAGAACAGACCCAGACTCAGCACCGTGACCGGCAATGTCAGAAGCACCAGGATCGGTCGAAGCAAGGTGTTGAGAAGGCCAAGCACAAATGCAGCGATCAATGCCGACGTGAAGCTCTTCACTTCAACACCAGGATATAGATTGGCCACCAGCAGCAAGGCCCCGGCCAGCAACAGCCAACGAGTCAAGGTTTTCATATCACTCAAGCATACAAGCAGGCGCTCTCAAAGCGGTCGAATTTGTTCTGCTCGCCCCAAAAATCAGAAAATCCTGCCGTCAAGGGGGGATTTCAAGATCGGAGATACGCCTCCCGAAACGAAATTGGTGGGCAACTTGCCCCGCTGATTTGATGCCGACTTGCGACACAAGGGTAAACATTGACCAAATGAGCTTCAGAAAAGGCCATCTTCCCCATAGAAAGCCTTCTTTTTCGGCAAATGGCGAAGTACCATTGCGGTCGTAGGGCGTGAGGGGGAATGCAAAGGTTTTTTCAACGTTCACCCGGCGCCCGCACATCAACAACCTTTGATGGAGAGAATCCAAATGGCAACTGCTAAAAAGGCCGCGCCCGCTAAAAAAGTGGCTCCGGCTAAGAAGACTGCTGCAGCTCCCGCTGCTGCTCCCGCTAAAAAGGCCGCTGCAGCCAAGAAGGTTGCAGCACCAGCCAAGAAGCGCACGCCCAATGCTGCTTTCATGAAGGCCTTGACACCTAGTGCCGCTCTGGCTGCTGTCGTTGGCGCAGCACCGCTGCCGCGTACCGAAGTGACCAAGAAGGTCTGGGAATACATCAAGGCTCACAAGCTGCAGGATCCCGCGCAAAAGCGCGTCATCCTGGCCGACGCCAAGCTGAAGGTCATCTTCGGCAAGGCAAGCGCTGACATGTTCGAAATGACCAAGTTGATCAACGGTCACTTGAAGTGATGCAAAGCCGCCTTGCGGCGGCTACCTGCTTCGCACAGAGCCCGGTTTACCGGGCTTTTTTTCGTCTGCTGACTACCTGCCGCCGAGCAGCGACTTCAGATAGCGCCCGGTATGGCTGCCCTCATGCGCTGCCAATGCCTCGGGCGTACCCGCCAGCAGCAGCTGCCCGCCGCCCGAGCCGCCTTCAGGGCCCATATCGATCAGCCAATCTGCGGTCTTGATCACGTCGAGGTTGTGCTCGATCACGACGATCGTGTTGCCGGCATCGCGCAGTTGGTGCAGCACCTTCAGCAGCAAGGCAATGTCGGCGAAATGCAGGCCGGTGGTTGGCTCGTCGAGGATGTAGAGCGTGCGCCCGGTGTCGCGTTTGGACAACTCCAGCGCCAGCTTGACACGCTGCGCTTCGCCGCCCGACAAGGTCGTCGCACTCTGACCCAGCTTGACGTAGCCCAGGCCGACATCAAGCAAGGTCTGCAGCTTGCGCGCCAAAGCCGGCACAGCACTGAAGAACTGGTGCGCGTCCTCGATCGTCAGTCCCAGCACCTGGGTGATATTGCGCCCCTTGTAGAGAACTTCCAGCGTCTCGCGGTTGTAGCGCTTGCCATGACAGGTGTCGCAGGGCACATAGACATCGGGCAGAAAATGCATTTCGACCTTGATCACGCCGTCGCCCTGGCAGGCTTCGCAGCGCCCTCCAGCCACATTGAAAGAGAAACGCCCCGGCCCATAGCCACGCTCACGGGCGGTATTCATCTCGGCAAACAACTCACGTATCGGCGTGAACAGTCCGGTATAAGTGGCCGGATTGCTGCGTGGGGTGCGACCGATCGGTGACTGGTCGACATTGATCACTTTGTCGAAAGCGTCCAGGCCTTCGATGGCGTCATGCGGCGCCGGGTCGGCATGGCTCTGGTAGAGCTTCTTCGCCACTGCGGTGTAGAGCGTGTCATTGACCAAGGTGCTCTTGCCCGAGCCCGAGACACCGGTCACGCAGGTCAGCAAACCCACCGGAATTTCTACCGTCACGCCTTTCAGATTGTTGCCTCGCGCATTGACGATTTTCAGCGACAACGGCTCCTTCATATCGGCCAGACTATGTCGTTTTCTCGGCACCTCGATGCGCGCTGCACCCGACAAGTACCTGCCGGTCAGCGAGGCCGGATTGGCTGCGACTTCTGCGGGACTGCCCTGGGCAATGATGTAGCCGCCATGCACGCCAGCGCCGGGCCCGAGGTCGAGCACATGGTCGGCAGCGCGAATCGCTTCTTCGTCATGCTCGACCACCAGCACCGTGTTGCCGAGATCGCGCAAGCGACGCAAGGTGGCGATCAAACGGTCGTTGTCGCGCTGGTGCAGACCGATGCTGGGCTCGTCGAGCACATACATCACGCCAGTCAACCCCGAGCCGATCTGCGAGGCCAGACGGATGCGCTGCGCCTCGCCACCCGAGAGCGAATCAGCGCTGCGATCCAGGCTCAGATAGTTGAGGCCGACATCGTTGAGAAAGCGCAGCCTCGAGGTAATTTCGCGCACCACCTTGTCACCGATCTCGGCCTTCGAGCCCTTCAACTTGAGCCCTTCAAAATAATGCAGGCAGTCGCGCAAGGTCGAATGCTCGACCTCGAAAATGGCTCGCCCCTTGACGCCTGCCGCCGCGCCCGCCGGTTGCAGCACCACATGGCGCGCTTCCCGACGCAGTCTCGCCCCGTCGCATTGCGGGCAGGGCTTGGCCGCCATATAGCGGGCCAGGTCTTCGCGTACAGCAGCCGAATCGGTCTCCTTGTAGCGCCGCTCCAGGGTCGGCAGGATGCCCTCGAACGGGTGTGAGCGCTTCAATGCCCGCTTGCGCGAGGCGCCGCCGCTCTCAGCCTGATATACGAAGGCGATCTCGTCGCTGCCCGAGCCATGCAGCAGCGCATATCTGGCGGCTTCCGGCAACTCCTCGAACGGCAGTTCGATGTCAAACTGGTAATGCGTTGCCACGGCCTCGAGCATCGAAAAAGTGTAGGCGTTGCGCCGGTCCCAGCCCTTCACCGCCCCGCTGCCCAGGCTCAAGGATGGAAACGCCACCACACGCTCGGCATCGAACATGGTCAGCTGGCCCAGGCCTTCGCAAGACGGACAGGCGCCAACTGGCGAATTGAAGGAAAACAAGCGCGGCTCCAGCTCTGACAGCGAGTAACTGCATGAGGGGCAGGAAAATTTGCTCGAAAAAATCTGTTCGGCGCGGCTGTCCATATTGATCACCAGCGCACGTCCCTCGGCCAGCCGCAACGCAGCTTCGAAGCTCTCGGCCAGGCGCTGGCGCAGCCCTTCCGCGCCATCGGGCTCGCTCTTCACCTTGACGCGATCGACCACCACATCGATGTCGTGCTTTTCGGTCTTCTTCAGGGCCGGAAAGTCGGGTGCGTCGATCGTCAGTCCATCGACACGAAAGCGCACATAGCCCTGTGCTTGCAAGCCCTCGAAAAGATCGATGAATTCCCCCTTGCGGTCGCGTACCACCGGGGCGAGCAGCATCAGCTTGGACTGATCCGGCATCGCCAGCACTGCATCGACCATCTGGCTGACGCTTTGCGCCTCGAGCGGCTGGTGATGGTCCGGGCAAAAGGGGGTGCCCGCACGCGCATAAAGCAAGCGCAGGTAATCGTGGATTTCGGTGACCGTACCCACGGTCGAACGCGGGTTGTGGCTGGTCGCCTTCTGCTCGATCGAGATCGCTGGCGACAGCCCCTCGATGACATCAACATCGGGCTTGTCCATCCGCTGCAAGAACTGCCGCGCATAAGCCGACAAACTCTCGACATAGCGGCGCTGGCCTTCGGCATAAAGGGTGTCGAACGCGAGGCTGGATTTTCCCGAACCACTCAGGCCGGTAATCACGACCAGCTTGTTGCGCGGCAGATCGACGTCGATGTTCTTCAGATTGTGGGTGCGAGCGCCCCTGACGCGGATCATCGGCGCCTCCATCGATGGGGTCGGCAGCGCTGCCGGAGAGGCATCAACAGGGCAGGAATCGGCGTCGGGCATGGTCTGGATAAATGCAGGGGAACCGGCAATCATAGAGCGCCTGCCCGGACTGCTGTCAAACCCGGCTTCAAGGTGATTCAACCGCCCTGCGGTAAACCCTTCCATCCGCCTGGCAGGCAGTCTGGGCGGCGAGAAGAACCCTTCGTCGCATCGGTCTGGTGGCGAGCCAGACAGTTGCCGATACTGGATTCATCGAGGCGGCAAGTCGCTGCCTTGCAAACCAGGCAAGGAGCCCATCATGAACCGGAAATTCCTGTTTCAGAGCACCATCGCAGCACTGCTGCTGGCCGCCGGTGCAGCCCAGGCAGATCAATCAGAAACCGTCATCCAGAAGCTGCCGCGCGTCGTCATTACCGGCCGCGCTACACCAATTGCGGAGAGCCAGATCGTCCAGTTGCCCCGCGTTGTGGTGACGGGGATGAGTATCAACAGTCAGTTGCAGCAGCAAGCTGCGGCCAAGCCGGCAGCCAAACCCGTCTTGCGCCGCAGTTGAAGCGAGGCATCGCTCAGCGTGAGGATCAAATGATCGGCGGCAATGCCACTTTGCCGTCGACGCTGAACTGGTAATCCCTGAACACATGCTCGGCCGAAAGGGACTGGTAGCTGCCATCGGCCAGCAGGTGGCTGGTGTCCTTGAGCCTGTAGACATAATGGCCGCAGGTCCAGCAATTGAAATCATGCATCTGTGTGCACAAGCAGGTCTTGTCGAGCACCTTGATGCGCTTCGGATCGGGCTGGATAGCCAGTTCGCGGTTGTAGGCGGTGATGTAGGCGCAATTTCCCGAGCCGTCGAGCAGGTAGCCATAGGCCTCGCAATTGGGCCGGATGCCGTCGCCGATGGCCGGGCTGCTCTTGAGCATCCGCATCGGATAACCGGTCGGTGAAATGCCATTGACTTCGACATCGTCTTCGCCAGCCTTGAAATATTCCTGTCTCACCTTGGCCGGCAGGCCACATTCGCTGGTCACGGTAAAGCGTGTCGCCACTTGCACCGCTGCGACGCCGCTGGCCAGATAGGCGGAAGCGTCCGAGCCGGTAAAGATGCCGCCCGCGGCAATCACGGGAATGTCGAGTTGCTCGATGCGCAGCCAACTGATGATTTCGGCGGTGATTGTGGCCAGATCATATTGTTGCCAATCTGCCAGGCCGAAGCCGAGATGGCCGCCTGCCAGCGGTCCTTCGACCACGATGAAGTCGGGGGTTCGGTTGAGCCTTGCATTCTTGCGAATGAACAGTTGCAAGGCGCGCAGCGAGGACACGATGATGCCGAGTTTGGCATCGCGGAACCGCGGATGGTCTTCCATCAAGGCAAAGGAATTCAGGTGCAGGCCTGCCGACAGGGTGATGCCGTCAACCCCGGCATCCAACCCAGCGGCCAGGCGCACGCGCAGGGTGTCCTTGGCGGCATTCATCGTCAGCTTCTCCATGCAGTTGATGAAGATCATGCCGTCGCCACGCTTGGCTTCCATGGTCCGTCCCACATGCAACTGCGTCGCCTCGGCCAACTGACCCAGGTTGAATTGCACCGCCGACTTGTCCGGATTCTCGAAGTTGTATTTGAATTGTTGAAACTTGTCGCGCGTGAACTTGGTCTTGAAACGCCGGTCGGAAACCGTTGGCACCATCGCGTCCGAGATATGGCCGATGCCGCCCAGACGCGCGACTTCAAGCGCCAGTTCAGCCGAGGAAATATCGACCCCCATGCCACCGACAACGATCGGTACCAACTCACGTTTGCCGAACCTCAGACGGTAGTCGTCTACGCACTTCATAGTCATATCTTGCCCAAATTCTTCAAGTCGGTGGATGGTCGCTTCGACTTCCCAATGCGCCAGTTCCAGCCGGCGCAAACCCTGAGTGTATCGACTGGCCGCTTCGAGCGAGCGCAAGGCGCAACAGCTGATCTGCGCCAGCCCAGAGCGGGCCGCTCCACAGTGGCGAAAAAAAGGGACCCGACGGGCCCCTTTCCTGTATTTCCTAGATTCAGTTCAAGCGGCACTCAGCCACATCGCTGTGTCGAAAGCACTGCTCATCAGCGGCATATTCATGCCGAAGTTGGCATTGCTCGCAGCCTTCGAATTCTTCGCTGCCGGCTTGACAGCAACAGTGGTCGTACCTTCAGTAGCCCGCTCCCATGACCCATTTTCTTGGGAGCGGGCTACTGAAAAGAATAGAAGCACCTGAAGGGAACCTTGCGTTCGGCCCAATAATCGGCCGCCTCTCTGAACACATCGAGCAGTTGCTCGCGCACTTCCCGATCAAAACGAGCGTTGTCGGGCAACTGCTCCAGCACCAGTACGAAGCCGGGCTGTGCGCCTGCCTTGTGCACCAGATCAGTCATGCAGTCATAGAGCGCATCGAGATTCTTGCCGAAATGCGCCGGGAACAAGAATGCCTGCGCGATCCCTTCCAGCACATCCTGCTTGGACTGCGCATCGGTCAGGTTGGCGTACAGGAAATGCTGCCCCGCATCCTGCGCTGCCTGCATCAAGTCCTCAACGCGGTAAGCCCGTATGGCCTGCACGATGTTGGGACGGACGGTCTGCAAAAGCATGGTCACAATCCTCCTATATAGTCACGTCAATGGTCAGTAACGTCGATTCACTACCCGGCTTCATGGCTGTATCCGCTTGAAGCTGGCGTAATGGTCGCCGGTGTAATAGCAAACATCAGGCACCGTCATAACTTGCCCTCCGCAAACCAATCGCCTTGCCCCGCGATTGCTTGCGCCTGGCGTGGCGACGGTGAACTCATGGTAGTAACCTCTTGTCATCAAAGGCAGGATGCGCTCGCGATTGCCAAATACACTACCGTCCTTGCTGAATGGGAAAGGCCCCCCAGCAAGAACCAGTTGATAGCTTGTTTGAACTTCGCGGGGCAATGCGGCCATCGACACCGTTTCCGGCGCAGCAACCGATTCCTTCGCTTGCACTTGAACTGACAGCGCGAACGCCACCAGTGCAGTTACGACCAGACCTGACTTGCGCCAAATGCACCACCTGGGCGGCCGAGAGAGCAAAGACACGGGATTACCCTGTTTTCAAAACCGCATGGTATCGAAATTGCTCAAAAACCTCAAGCGGCAGAACGCCGCGACCCAGCCTTGACAAGGCTTGTTTGTAAGCGCGCACTCTCTGAAAAAACCCTATATATAAAGGAAAATTCAGATTTTCATGCAGCCGGTAAGTCCCTACAAACTTTTGTAAAACAAAATGCCCCGGTGAATTTAACGCACCATACTGGTGCGTATTGACCTTTGCCCGGGCCTTTCAGCGGACTGCATTCGCGTCGGCGACCGTCAACGCTGTCATGTTGACGATGCGCCGGACCGTCGCTGAAGCCGTCAGCACATGCACAGGTTTGGCCGCTCCGAGCAAAACCGGTCCGATCGCAATGCCGCCGCCGGCAGCAGTTTTCAGCAGGTTGTAGGAGATGTTGGCGGCATCGATATTCGGCAGAACCAGCAAATTGGCCTCGCCGATGAGCGTGCTGTGAGGCATCAAG
>JBIKPD010000515.1:0-2681 GCA_044357665.1 Roseateles sp.
GTCCAATGCAGCATCGCCATGCATCTCGCCATCGACTTCCAGCCAGGCTGCATTGGCTTGGATCAAAGCCAAGGTATCGCGCATCTTGACTGCCGAGGGCTGGTCGCTGGAGCCAAAATTGCTGTGTGACAACAGCGCTGCTTTGGGTCGCAGACCGAAGCGCATCATTTCCTGGGCAGCCATGATGGTGATCTCGGCCAGTTGTTCTGCGGTCGGGTCATAGTTGACATGGGTGTCCACCAGCATCACCTGCCTGCCGGGCAGGATCAGACCGTTCATGCAGGCATAGGTCTTCACTCCCGGGCGCCGCCCGATGACCTGATCGATGTAATGCAAATGCATCGCGGTATTGCCCCAGGTCCCGCACAACATGCCGTCAACCTCGCCCTTGTGCAGCATCATGCAGCTGATCAGGGTCAGTCGGCGGCGCATCTCGATCTTGGCCAACTGGGCCGTCACACCCTTGCGCGCCGTCATCTGGTGATAGGTCTGCCAGTAGTCGCGATAGCGTGCGTCCTGCTCGACGTTGACAACATCGTAGTCGCGTCCCTCCTTCAGGCGCAGACCGAACTTTTCGCAGCGTTCGGCGATGACTGCCGGCCGCCCGACCAGGGTCGGCTTGGCGACGCCTTCGTCAATGACAACCTGACAAGCCCGCAGCACACGCTCCTCTTCGCCCTCGGCATAGACCACGCGCTTGTTCTTGGCGCGTTTGGCGACGGCGAAGATCGGTTTCATCGTCGTGCCCGAAGCGTAGACAAAGCTCTGCAACTTTTCCCGGTAGGCATCCATGTCCAGAATCGGCAACTGGGCGACGCCACAGTCTGCCGCAGCCTTGGCCACTGCAGGTGCGATTTTCATCATCAGCCGCGGATCGAAGGGCTTGGGGATCAGGTATTCAGACCCGAAGCTCAGATTGGCCCCTGCATAGGCAGCAGCGACCACCTCGTTCTGTTCGGCTTGAGCCAGTTCGGCGATCGCATGGACCGCAGCAATCTCCATCTCGTCGGTGATCGTGGTGGCCCGGCAGTCCAGGGCCCCGCGGAAAATATAGGGAAAGCAAAGGACGTTATTGACCTGGTTCGGATAGTCGGTGCGTCCTGTGGCGATCACCGCGTCGTCGCGCACTTCCTTGACTTCTTCGGGCGAAATTTCCGGCATCGGATTCGCGAGGGCGAAAATCATCGGCCGCGGCGCCATGCTGGCCACCATCGCCGGCTTCATCACGCCGCCAGCTGACAGCCCCAGAAAGATGTCCGCGCCGACTATCACTTGGCTCAAGCTGCGCATCTCGGTCGGCTGTGCAAAGGCAGCCTTGTCAGGATCCATCAGCTCGGTGCGACCCTCGTAGACCAGACCGGCAAGATCGGTAACCCAGATGTTCTTGCGAGGCAAGCCCAGTTTCATCAGCAATCCCAGGCAGGCAAGTGCGGCGGCGCCTGCGCCGGAAGTCACCAACTTGACCTGCTTGATGTCCTTGCCCTGTACTTTCAAACCGTTCAAGAAGGCCGCGCCAACGACGATCGCCGTACCATGCTGGTCGTCATGGAAGACCGGAATCTTCATCCGCTCACGCAGTTTCCGCTCGACATAGAAGCAATCCGGGGCCTTGATGTCCTCCAGATTGATACCGCCGAAAGTCGGCTCCAAAGCAGCGATGATATCGACCAACTTGTCGAGGTTTCGTTCCTGGATTTCGAGGTCAAACACGTCGATACCAGCGAACTTTTTGAACAAAACGCCCTTGCCTTCCATGACCGGTTTTGACGCCAGCGGGCCGATGTCGCCCAAGCCGAGAACGGCGGTGCCATTCGTCACCACAGCGACCAGATTGCCTCTTGCCGTATAACGATAGGCGTTGGCCGGGTCGGCAACGATTTCCTCGCAAGCCGCTGCAACCCCTGGAGAATAGGCCAGTGCCAGATCGTGCTGATTGACCAACTGCTTGGTTGCGGCAATCGAGATCTTGCCCGGCGTAGGGAACTCGTGATATTCGAGCGCGGCTTGGCGGAGCTCATTGGCTTTGTTCAATGACGTAGACATGGTGCGTTTCCCTTTGACTGTCCACACCGGGGAAAAGCCCGATGCGCAGACAGATTGTAGAAGTCAGCAAGTCCCTGAGTCGATTTGACCAATATTTACGCGAAACTGTGCCTGTGCACCTACAGCTTGAAAAGCATACTGACAGCCTGACTACCTAGAGTTCCCGCCCTTGCTCGCCATCCCGTTTCCATTCTCAAAATCGCAACAGCAGCGCCCTCGGCGATGGCGGCGCGCTTTCCTGTGGGTCGCATTGATGGCGCTGCTGCTGGTGGCGCAATCACTGCTGGTGGGTCTGACCCTGAACTACGAGTCTTCGCGCCTGCAGGAGCAGACCGATCAAATCGCCGCCGATGTCGCCATGCGCGCCAGGCAGATTGCCGGTCGCGATCTGCACGGCCTGCAAAATCTGCTTTGGGAAGACCCGACGACGACGCGCTGGCGCGATGCAGCGACCGAACTGCTACGCCGAAGCAGACCGCTGCTGCGCATCGAATATCGCGATGCCAGGCGCAAGGTCACCCATCTGGTCGAGTCCTCCTACTTGGCACCCTTGTTCACGCGGATTGCCCGCGAACATATGCAGATGGAAACCGAGGTCGCCTGCCTGGCTGCATTGCGGCAGGGATCGATCGAATATT
>JBIKPD010000480.1:0-2904 GCA_044357665.1 Roseateles sp.
TGCGCACCGCGCGGGCCAAGGGCATAGGCGCCCGGGCTGTGCTTTGGCGTCATGCGCTGCGCAATGCAATGATCCCGGTGGCCACCGTCGTCGGCCTCTATCTGGGCACGATGATCGGCAATTCGGTGCTGACCGAAATCGTCTTCAACCGGCCGGGCCTCGGCAAGCTGATCCTCGGCGCCTTGAATCTGCGCGACTACCCCATGCTGCAAGGGTTGATGGTCTTCTTCGCTGGCTTCATCGTGCTCGCAAATGCTGCCACCGACATCGCCTACGGCTTGATCGACCCGCGGGTGAGGTACAAATGAGCGCCACCCCGGCAGTCGCCCAAGCACCGCAAGGCTGGGTGCAGCGCTTCCGCAACAACCCCACTTCCCTGGTCGGCCTCGCGATGTTCCTCGCGGTTGTCCTGGCTGCGGTCTTTGCACCCTGGATCTGGCCTGTCGATCCGCTCGAACAGGACGTGGTCGAGCGTCTGATCGGCCCGAGCCTGGCGCACCCGCTCGGCACCGACAGCTTCGGGCGGGACATCCTCGCCCGCTTGCTGCATGCCGGGCGCATCTCGCTGGCGATCGGACTCTGTTCGATCGCACTGGCGATGGTCGCAGGTTCAGCCATCGGCATCGCTGCGGGCTATATCGGCGGCTGGTTCGATGCCCTGGTGACGAGCGTGCTTGATGTGTTGCTGTCGTTTCCGACCCTGCTGCTGGGCTTGATGGTCGTCGCCATGTTGGGGTCGAGCATGGAAAATTTGATACTGGCCATCGCCTTGACGGAACTCGCCCCCTTCGCCCGGGTCGCCAGAGCTCCCACGATCGCGCTCAAGAACCGCGATTTCATCGAGGCCGGGCGGGCACTCGGCTTCTCGGACCTGCGTCTTGTGGTCGTGCACATCATTCCCAACCTGATGTCCGATGTGATCGTGGTCGCATCCTTGTGGCTGGCCGCCGCGATCCGCACCGAAGCTTCCTTGAGTTTCATCGGCCTGGGCGTCAAGCCGCCCACCCCGACCTGGGGCGGCATGATCCGCGAAGGTTTCGAAAACATTCTCGATGCGCCCTGGCTTGCCGTGGCACCGGGATTGGCGATTCTGATCACCGTGCTTGGCATCAACCTGCTCGGCGACGGTCTGCGCGACGCCATCGACCCGAAGGTGCGCAATGACTGAGGAGGTCCCGATCCTGGAAATTCACGGACTTTCGGTCGAGTTCCGTATCAATGAGGCCTGGCATGCCGCCGTGCGGGGCGTGGATCTTGCGATCCAGCGCAATCAGACCCATGCCATCGTCGGCGAATCAGGCAGCGGCAAAAGCGTCACCGCCCTGGCCGTGATGGGCCTGTTACCCCAGCAGTCGGGGCGGATTCAATCCGGCAGCATCATGCTCGAAGGACGCGAACTGATCGGCTTGCCCGAGCAGGAACTCGACAAGGTACGCGGCAAGCAAGTGGCGATGATCTTCCAGGAGCCGATGACCGCGCTGAATCCGACCATGACGGTCGGCCAGCAGGTTGCCGAAGCGGTGCGCGCCCACCGTCGCTGCGACGCCAGTAGCGCCTGGAATGAAGCGCAGCGCATGCTCGACCTGGTCCGGGTGCCGTCGGCCGCGCAGCGGATGCGCGACTATCCCCACCAGTTTTCAGGCGGAATGCGGCAAAGGGTGATGATCGCGATCGCCCTGGCCTGCCAGCCCAGGCTGCTGCTGGCCGACGAGCCGACCACAGCGCTCGACGTCACCATCCAGGCCCAGGTCCTGTCGCTGATCGAGGACCTGAAGCGCGAGTACGGGCTGGCCGTCATGTTCATCACCCATAACCTCGGCGTGGTGGCCTTGATCGCTGACTGCGTCTCGGTGATGTATGCCGGCGAAATCGTCGAAACCGCGACCGTCAATGAACTTTTTGCTGCCCCGAAACACCCCTATACCGAAGCGCTGCTGGCATCGATGCCACGTGTCGATCGCGACGGGCAACTCGAGCCGATTGGCGGCATTGTTCCGTCGATTCGCGAAATCGGCGCCGGTTGCACCTTTGCGCCGCGCTGCGCTCTGGCCATCGAGCGTTGCCACTCGATGCGTCCGCCGCTGATGGCGGTCGGGCCCGAACGAACCGTTCGCTGCTGGGTCCGCGGAGTCGCCGCATGAGCCAAGCGCCGATCCTCGCCGTCAAGGGGCTGGTCAAGCGCTTCCAGGTGGGCGGCAGCCTGTTTTCCCGGCCGGCCACCGTGCATGCCGTCGAAGATGTCGCCTTTTCGGTGCCGGCCCAGGGCTCGCTTGGGCTGGTGGGTGAGTCGGGTTGCGGCAAGTCGACTGTTGCCCGCTGTCTCTTGCGCTTGATCGAACCCGATGCCGGCGAAATCGTCTTTGAGGGCGTGGATTTACTGGAGCTTTCCAATTCCCGCATGCGTTCCGTGCGGCAGCATTTGCAAATCATCTTCCAGGACCCCTACGCCTCGCTGAATCCGCGTCGGACGGTGGCGCAAACATTGACCGAGCCGCTCAAAGTGCATGGGCTGCAAAGCGCAAGTGAAATCAGCGAGCGGGTTGCCGCCGCCTTGGCTGAAGTGGGGCTGCCGGCTGATTCAGCCAGCCGCTATCCGCATGAATTCTCGGGCGGGCAAAGACAGCGCATCGGCATCGCCCGGGCGCTGGTCCTGGCGCCGCGTTTCATCGTTGCCGACGAGCCGGTTTCGGCCCTGGATGTTTCGGTTCAGGCCCAGGTCCTGAAACTATTGCAAAGCCTTCGCGAGCGGCATGGCCTGAGTTTCCTGTTCGTCTCGCATGATCTGGGCGTGGTCAGACATATCTGCGACCGGGTGGCGGTCATGTACCTTGGCCGCGTGATCGAAGAGGCCCCGGTCCCCGACATTTTTGACAGCCCGCTGCACCCCTACACGCAAATGCTGCG
>JBIKPD010000131.1:0-10227 GCA_044357665.1 Roseateles sp.
GGTGCAGGAGCCGATGAAGACCCGGTCTATCGCCAGCCCTTCGATCCGCTGGCCGGGCTGCAGCGCCATATAGCGCATGGCCTTTTCCATGCCGGCGCGGCGTACCGGATCCTGCTGCAAAGCCGGATCCGGTAATGCGGCGCTGACGCTGATGCCATGTTCAGGGCTGGTGCCCCAGGTGATCATCGGCTCGATCGCCGCAGCATCGAGCTCAACTTCGGCATCGAAGCAAGCATCAGCATCGGAGGGCAGCTTGCGCCAGGCGGCCAAGGCCAGCTCCCAATCGGCGCCATGGGGTGCTTGCGGCCGGCCTTGCAGATAATCGAAACAGCTATCGTCGGGCGCGATCAAGCCGGCCCTGGCACCGGCCTCGATCGACATATTGCAGACCGTCATCCGCGCTTCCATCGACAGGGCACGGATCGCTGGGCCGGCATATTCGAGCGTGTAGCCGCTGCCGCCATAGGCGCCGATTTTGGCGATCAAGGCCAGGATCAAGTCCTTGGCAAAGACGCCAGGCTGCAGCACGCCGCTGACATTCACCCGCATCGTCTTGGTGCTGGCCTGCCAGAGGGTCTGTGTCGCCAGCACATGAGCCACTTCCGAAGCGCCGATGCCGAAAGCCAGGGCTCCCATTGCGCCATGGGTCGAGGTGTGCGAGTCACCACAGACCAGGGTGATGCCGGGCTGGGAGATGCCTTGCTCCGGCCCCACAAGATGCACGATGCCCTGCCTGTCGTCGCCGACCGGGTAGATCGTGATGCCGGTAGCTGCTGCGTTGGTGCTCAGCGTGGCGATCTTCTCGCGCAGGTCAGCCTGTTCGATGTGGGCGCGATTGCGTGTCGGGACGTAATGGTCGGGCGTGGCAAAGGCCGCATCGGGGCGACGCGGCTTGCGCCCGCCATTGCGCAAGGCCTCGAACCCATGGAAGCTGCCGTCGTGCAGCAGATGGCGGTCGATATAGAGCAGGGTTCGCCCGCCCGGGCCCTTGGCGACCTCATGCGCGTTCCAGATCTTCTGATACAGCGTCAAGCCCATGATGCAGGCGCCTTACTGCGGCAGGTGGCCGATCGAATCGGCGTACTTTTTCATCGCATCCTCGCCCAGATACTCGCGTTCCCAGGCCCGGATCTGGTCGAATCCGGCGAAGGTATGCAGGTCGCCCAGCGGATGCTGGCGGAAGCCTTCCATGAAACGGGTTTCGGCAGCCGGGCCTTCGGCGAACATCTGAGCGGCCAGATCATGCATTGCCGCCAGCGCCGAGCGCAGCATTGCATTCGGCGAGATGCAGACCGCGATGCCCAATTCCTGCATCTCGGCCATCGTCATCCTCGGCGAGACACCGGTCATGTTGTAGAACACCGGGCCACGCACTTCCTGGCAGATCCGCTTGATTTCGTCGAGCGAGGTCGGACCTTCGATGAAGGCGAGGTCGGCGCCCGCTTCGAGGTAGGCGTTGACTCGCACAATCGCGTCGTCGAGCGAGCCGCCCGAAGCGCCACGCGCGTCGGTGCGGGCGATCAGCACGAAGTCAGGGTCGAGCGCGTCGCGGGCATCGGCGGCGGCGTCAATCTTGCCGACCGCCTCGTCCATCGGGATCACCTGGCGGCCGGCCACATGGCCGCAGCGCTTCGGGCTGACCTGGTCTTCCATATGCATGCCGGCAACGCCGGCGCCGATATATTCCCTGACGGTGCGGATCACATTGATCGCATTGCCGAAACCGGTGTCGGCATCGGCAATCAAGGGCACGCTGACGGCCGACGCGATATAGCGCGCATTGGTGACCATTTCGCTCATCGTCATCAACCCGACATCGGGCAGGCCGGTCACGGCGAGCGAACTGCCGTAGCCGGTCATATAGATCGCGCCGAAGCCGGCGTTCTCGAGCACCTTGGCGCTCATCGCGTTGTAGCAGCCGGGGACGTAAAGCGTCTTGCCGGTGCTGAGCAACTCGCGCAATCGGGTGGTGGGGCGCTTGATCATTCTGCTTTTGCTCCGGTGTCCTTGACCATCTTGGCCCAGGTTTTTTGTTCGATTTCCAGCAGCTTCTTGAAGTCGGCGGGTGAGTTGCCGACGGTTTCAGCGCCGAGTTTCAGGAACCTGTCCTTCAGTGCCGGCGAGTTCAAGGCCCGGGCTGATGCGGCATGAAGCTTGGCGACGATCTCTTTGGGTGTGCCTGCCGGCACCAGGATGCCGTACCAGGTTTCCGACACATAGCCGGGAACCACATCGCCGATCAAGGGGATCTCGGGGTTGCTCAAGGCCCGTTTGTTGCTGGTCAGGCCGATCGGCGTCAGCCTGCCGTCCTTGAGGAATTGCTGCAAGGGCAGCAGTCCGTCCATCGCCAGTTGCACCTGGCCAGAGATGACGTCCTGGCGTGCCTGGGTCGAACCACGGTAAGGCACATGGAGTGCGGTGATGCCGGCCATCTGCAGGAACAACTCCATATTCAGATGCGTGGCCGACCCGACGCCGGCCGATCCATAGCTGAGCTTGCCCGGATTGCGCTTGGCGTAATCGATCAACTCGCGCAGATTTTTCACCGGCACTGAAGGGTGGGCAACGATCAGTTGATGGGTATTGGCCATCACCGTGACCGGATCGAAATTGCGGATCGGGTCATAGGTTTTCTTGTCTGCATGCAGCAAGGGGTTGATCACATGCGAGGGGCTGATCACCAGCATCGTGTAGCCATCGGCCGGCGCAGCAGAGACGAGTTCGGTGCCGAGCAGGCCACCCGCACCGGGCTTGTTCTCGACCACCACGGTTTCGCCGAGTTCCTTGCTCATGCTTTCGGCCATCGCCCGGGCGATCGTGTCGCCGGTTCCGCCGGCCGCCAGCGGCACGATCAGCTTGATCGTCCGGTTCGGAAAGTTCTGCGCCAGCAGCGTGCTTGAAAACCCGCAGAGGATCGCCAACAGGGCCAGCCTGCGGCGCAATCCCTGCGTGCCTGAAGTTGTCCGATACGTCATGTTCGTTCTCCTTTGTGCGATGGGCGAGTGTAGGAGCGTGCCTTGCCTTGTCAAGGGCTGCGGCAGCAGATCATCGCTCCGGGTTTTTGTAAATATTCTCATGTATACAATAACCTATGGACGTGAAATTGCCGATCAAGAATTCAAACAGCCAGGCGCATGCCGCCTTTCAGGAAGTCAAGCAGAAGATCCTTGCCGGCTATTTCACTGAAAAGGACCGGTTGCGCGAAGTGGAACTGGCACAGTTGCTGTCTCTGGGCCGGACGCCGGTACGCGAAGCCTTGAAACGGCTCGAAGGCGAAGGGCTGCTGACGCGCGAATCGCGCCGCGGGTTGGTGCTGACGACGCTCGATCAGCAGGCGGTGACCGAACTCTATGCGATGCGCGAAGTGCTCGAGGGTGCGGCGGCGGCCTTCGCAGCAAGATCGGCCACCGATGCGGAGATCGACAATATGGCGTTGATCCTGCAGGAGCAAATCGACGGCGGCGATCCGGTGCAGCTGAACCAGCAATTTCATCAGGCGATCTATGGCGCCGCGCATAACCGGCACTTGACCCGATCACTGCAGTCCTTGACCGATACGACCTATCTGCTCGGCCGCAGCACGCTGGCAGCGCCGGATCGCGCTGTCACCGCGCAGCAGGAGCATGCCGAATTGCTGCAGGCGATTCGCGCTCGTGATGGTCGGCTCGCCAGCGACCTGGCTCAGGCCCATATCCGCAATGCCCTGCTCGAGCGCCTGAAGATGCTGCGTCAGCGCCCCGTCTGATTGCAAATCGTTCGTTCAACCCGAGGTCCGGAATCATGAATCAACTCAAGCGACGCGCCATCCTGGCTTCAATCATCCTGCTGCCTGTTATGTCCTGGGCGCAAAGCTTTCCCGTCAAGCCGATCACGCTGATCGTGCCTTTTGCAGCTGGCGGCGGCACCGACAGCATCGCGCGCGATGTCGCCAAATCGCTGGCCGAAAAGCTCGGCCAGAGCGTGGTGATCGAAAACCGCGGTGGCGCAGGCGGCGCGATCGGCGCGAACATGGTGGCCAAGGCGCAGGCCGATGGCTACACCTTGCTGTTTGCGACTTCGACCTTCATCACCAATGCAGCGGCAGAAACCAACACGCCTTACGACGTCGAGAAGGACTTTGCGCCGGTCGCGATGCTTGGGCGCGGGCCCTTGCTGGTCGTGGCCAGCAAGGAGCTCGGCGCCAGAACGATCGCCCAGCTCAGGACCATCGGCCAGGCACGACCCGAAGGGCTGGACTTCTGCTCGGCCGGTAACGGCAGCATCAACCATCTGGCCGGCGAGCTGTTTCGCAGCCGTACCCAGCTGAATATGACCCATGTGCCCTACAAGGGCAGCGGTCCGGCGACGATGGACCTGCTGGCCGGCCGCGTCAGCCTGTTCTTTGCTACCGTTCCGACCATCCTGCCCTATGTCCGCGACGGCCGGGTGACGCTGCTGGCCGTGACCGGCAACCAGCGCTCGAGCTTGTTTCCAGAGACGCCAACGATGGCCGAAGCCGGCATCAAGGACTTCAGCATCACCACCTGGTGGGGCATGATGGCGCCAGCCCGGACGCCCAAGGCCATCATCGACAAACTCAATCTCGCCATCAACGAAGTCGCTGCCAAAGACCCGGTGCGCAGCCGCCTCGACAGCGAAGGTGCCGAGGCGATCAGCGGTAGCCCGGCTGATTTCCAGCGCGCGCTGGGTAACGAGCTGTCGCTGTGGCGCGGCGTTGTCAAATCTGCCGGCATCAAGATCTGACGCCAGCACCCTCCCACTTCAATCGAAGAAATTTTCTCCATGAAAATAGTCATACTGCCCGGTGACGGCATTGGTCCCGAAACGATGGCCTGCACGGTCGAAGCCCTGCAGGCCTTGTCGCAGCGTTTCAAGCTGGAGCTTGAACTGCAGCACGACATTGCCGGCCATGCCAGCTTGCAGGTTCATGGCACCACCGTGACGCCGGCCCTGATTGAAAAAGTTCGCGCAGCTGACGGATTGATGCTGGGACCGATGGCGACTTACGAGTTCAAGGACGAGATCAATCCGTCAATGTTCTTCCGCAAGACGCTCGACCTGCATGCCAATATCCGGCCGGCGCGCAGCTATCCTGGCATGGAAGCGCGCTTCGGCGCGCTCGATCTGGTGGTGGTGCGTGAAAACACCGAAGGCTTCTATGCCGACCGCAATGTCGAGTCGGGCAGCAGCGAGATGCTGATCACGCCCGATGTGGTGATTTCACTGCGCCGCATCACCCGGCATTGCTGCGAACGCATCGCGCGCTCGGCATTTGAGCTGGCGATGACTCGCAAGAAGCATGTCAGCATCGTCCACAAGGCCAATGTGTTGAAGATCGGCGACGGCATGTTCATCGACATCTGCCGCGAAGTCGGCCGCGAATTTCCACAGGTCCTGGTCGACGACTTCATCGTCGACGCGATGATGGCCCATGTGGTGCGGGCGCCGCAGCGTTTCGACGTGATCGTGACGACGAATATGTTCGGCGACATCCTGTCTGATTTGACTGCCGAGCTCTCAGGTAGCCTGGGTCTGGGCGGCTCGATCAATGCCGGTGCGAATTACGCCATGGGCCAGGCGATTCATGGCTCGGCGCCTGACATCGCGGGGAAAAATATCGCCAACCCGTTTTCCTCGATTTTGTCGGCCGGCATGCTGCTGGCCTGGCATGGCCAGCGCAAAGGCTTGCCGGCCTTCGTCGAGGCCAATGCCGCAATCGAGCAAGCCGTTGCAGCTGCAGTCGAGGCGCGGCAGGTCACCCGTGATTGCGGCGGCAGCCTGGGGACCAGAGAGACCGGCAAAGCCTTTGCCGCGCGGCTGCTGGCGGGCTGAACTCAATCATCTCCCATCGCGCGGCTTCAACTGATGTCGATGGCGGCGCCATGGCTGGACGCGATGCTGAGGCTGCGGCGCGAGGCACCGACCGGGCCGATCAAAGTCATGTGGCTTGGCCCCTCGTCTTGCGTCGCTGCGACGAGGTTGAATTGGGTCGACCCCAGCAGGAAGAACGCCTGGGCTGACTGCGGATCCTGTGAGCCGAAGGTGACCGGGACGGCGGGGCCCAACAGGGCGCTATAGCGTTCGACCGAGATACCGACGTCCTGCACCGCGATCGAGAGCGCGGCCACGCCGCTGACGCCGTTCGGATGTTGGCGGGCTTCACCCTCGGGCACTCGCAGTTGACGCGGCGTCACATCGCCGCACAGGAAGGGCAGGTCATGGCTGGACTGGCGCGCCGTGCGCCATTGCAATGCCATGCCGTCGGGCCGCACCCGGCCGCCTTCGACCGGACCGATGATGGTGGTCAGCCCTCTGGACCGCGCCGCCTCAATGGCGGCCGCGGTGTCGCCAGGCAGCAGGGCGAAGTCGACGAAGCCCTCGCCACGGGACTGCAGCAGTCGCCACCAGCGCTCTTCGGGTGCGGCGGCTTGCCAGGCGATCAGCTCGATATAGGCGCCGTCAGCGAACACGATCAAGGCGTTGTGCGAACTGCGGCCCGGGTGCCGGCCACCTGGGTTGACCGTGAATCCCAATGACCGATAGTCGGCAATACTGTGATCCAGATCGTGCACGGCGATGACCAGATGGTCCAGGCTGCGCAGGGCAGACAGGTCCGTCATGGCTTGCGGCTTCTCGGTAGTTGCAGGCTGTTGTCTGGATCAGTCATTCAGCTTCAGCCCGGTGGCCCGCACGAAGTTGCTCCAGCGTTCGAATTCCTGCCTGGTGTGACGGTCCACGCCTGGGCCATCGGTGGCCATGACCTCGAAGCCCAGTTGGGTCAGTTTGCGATGGACATCAGGGCTGTTGAGCGTGGTCTGGAAGTCTTTGGTCAGCTTGCCCAGGGCCTCGGCTGATGTCGCTGATGGAGCAAAGATGCCGATCCAGGAATAGGCCTCGAAACCCGGGAAACCCGACTCGGCAACCGTGGGTACATCGGGCAAATCGGGCAGACGACTGGCCCCGGTGACTGCCAGCGGCTTGATCTTGCCAGCGGCGATCTGGCCTTTGAGGGCGGCATAGCTCAGCAGCGTGATTTGCGAGACATCGCCGAGCACGGCCTGGATCGCCGGCCCGCCACCACCGAAAGGCACATGCAGCACAGAAACCCCGGCCTTGCGCTTGATGTCCTCCATCACCAGTTGGTTCATCGAACCGACGCCGGTGGACGCATAACTGTATTTGGCGGGTTGATTCCTGGCTGCCTCGATGAAGCCGCGCAAGTCCTTGGCCTGGACCGAGGCCGAAGCCCCGATCACCAGCGGAAATCGCACGGCCAGGGTTACGCCCGCGAAGTCCTTGAAGGTGTCATAAGGCAGCTTCGCTTTGGCAATCGGGTTGATGGCGTGGCTGTCGAAGCTGACCAGCAGGGTGTTGCCATCGGGGGCGGAATTGGCCACGAATTGGGTGGCGATCTGGCTCGCTGCTCCGGGCCGGTTTTCCACCACCACCGCTCGCCCCAGCACCTCGGCCAAGCGCGGCTGGAGGGTGCGCGCAGCGATGTCGGTGCTGCCTCCGGGCGGAAAGGTGACGATCAGACGCACAGGGTTGTCGTTGTCGGCCATGGCCGGGCCAAACAGGCCGCTCAGGCACAGGGCAAGCGTTGCGACCAGCCATTGGCGACGTGGGATTGTGGGTTTCATTTGAAGCTCCTTGGGTGAATCGGTGTGCGGGCTCAGCCCATCCATTGGCTGACTGGGACGGCGGTGTCTTGCAGTTCCTGGGAGATGATGTCCACGAGGGCCGGGCCATCGTGCATCAAAGCGGCTTTCAGCGCGGCTTCCAGATCGGCGGGATCCTCGACCCGCCAGGCCTTGACGCCAAAGGCCTCGGCCACAAGGGCGTGGTCGGTGCGTTTGAAGTCGACCGAGAAGTAGCGCCCGCCATAACCGGTCTTCTGGCTGGCCTTGATCCAGCCGTAGACCGCGTTCGAAAACACGATCATCTTCAGCGGTACGCCGCGCCGCACAATGGTTTCCAGTTCCCCGCAGGTGAAGCCGAAGCTGCCGTCACCCATCAACGCGACCACCACCGAATCGGGTCGGCCGAAGGCCGCACCGACGCCGGCCGACATCGCGAAGCCCAGCGCGCCATGCGCCCGGTTGGTGATGAAGTGCCGGCCGGCTTGCGGGGCGTTGAAATAGGCCGAAAAATACGGGCAGGGTGTACCGGGATCGGCGACCACGATGGCCTGCGCAGGCAGCAGGCGGTTGAGCAGATCGACGACCCGCTCCGGCCTGATCGGGCGCAACAGCGAGGCGGCCAGGGGCGCGAAGAAGGCCTGTTTGCCGGCGCGAGCCCGGGCTGCGATGACCAGACCGTCGGTGGCATTGGCGGCCCGCTTGTCGATGCGACGCGCCACTTCGTCGTGCAGCGCCTGCAAGCCCAGTCGCGCATCGCCTACCAGCGCGACATCGGTGCGGTAGTTGGTGCCGATGGTGGCGGCGTCGACGTCGAGGTGCAGGATGCTGACCTGGCGCGACGGCATCTGCCAATGCTCGGTGGTGGTTGATCCGGCGCGCGCGCCAACGAACAACACGAGGTCAGCTTGCTCCAGCACGGCGCGGGTGGCCGGGACGCCGCCGTTGGTGCCCACCACACCGGCGTTCAATGGGTGGCTGTCAGCCAGGCTGCCTTTGCCGCTCACGGTGCAGCAGACCGGCGCATTGAGCAGGCTGGCCAGTGCATCCAGCGCGGCGCTGGCCCCGGCGATCACCACCCCGCCACCGCAGATCAACACCGGCGACCTGGCAGCCAACAGTCGATCGGCGGCCTCGATCACTGCGGCCGGGTCCGGAGCGCTGCGGTATGCGGGAAAGCTCTCGTGGCCCGGTTGGGCCCAGACTTCGGCCGGATCGATGGCATGCTTTTGCACGTCATAGGGCAGGGCGATATGGGCGGCGCCGGGCCGGCCCGTGGTCATTGCGCGGAAGGCGCTGCGCACCGCATGGGGGATCTGGTCGACCCGGTCGATGCGGGTGTTCCACTTGGTCAGTGGCTTGTACAAGGCTTGCTGATCCAGTTCGGTCAGCGGGAACTTGCCGCGTGCACCGACCGATATGTCCGAGGTAATGCCCAGCACCGCCACCGACGATTCGTTGGCCTCGACCAGGCCGGGCAGCAAATAGGTGGCGCCGCCGCCGCTCGGCCCTTCGCAGACCCCGACCTTGCCTGTCACACGGGCATAAGCATCAGCCATGTAGCCAGCACTGCGCTCATCGCGGGTCAGGATATGGTCAATGCCATGGTCAAGCCGCGCCAGGGCGTCGTAATAAGGCAGGCTGGTGTCGCCGCACAGACCGAAGATATGGCGCACGCCATTGAGCTGCAACATGCGGATCAGTGCATCGGCACCGTTGAAGCTGAGGGACATGGCGATGGGCTCGTGGTGGCGCGGGGGATCGAAAGCATTTGAGCATACTTGGTCAATCCCCTTGAGTCCGCCCGCGCCGAGCGGTGGGCGTACCGGCTTGCGACGCCATCGATATCAGTTCAGGCCGCAGGCGATACGTCGGTTTTGTAGACCCGGCAGAGCAGGCCCTTGAGCGGGCTTGAGCCGAAAGTCGGGTCACACAGGTCGGCGTTGTCGTCGGTCAGTACGTTGGCGCAGCTCTCGAAAATGCCGTGGTCCGGCCCCGCCTGCTCGGGGAACCACCAGCCATGCGGGATGGCAACGACCTTGGCCTGGATGCGCTGGTGCAGATGCGCGCGCAGTTGCAGCTTGCCACGCGCGGTCTCGACCCACACCATGTCGCCCTCGGCGATGCCCGATGCGGCTGCAGTGTCAGCATGCATCTCCAGTACGGGTTGGGGGGCGAGGCGCCGGATCGAGTCGACCTGGCGGTTCTGCGAATGCATGTACATGGCCTGCTTGGCGCCGGTGATGAGAATGAGCGGGAATTTTGCAAAACGCTCCGGTGTGCGGTACGGGCTCTCCGGCGGCTCGACATGGGACGGCAGCGGGTCGTAGCCCCAGTCGCGCATCATGGTCGAGTAAAGCTCGAACTTGCCCGTGGGTGTACCGAAGCCGCTTTTTTCGTACTTACGGTATTCGAGCGGCGTCTCGATACGGCCGCATTTCTTCAGTTCGTCCCAGGTGATGTGCATTGGCGCTAGCGCCTCGTCGGCCATGACCTGCAGCGAGGGGAAATACTCGGCCAGGCCTAGCTTCTGACCCAGTGCGATGATGAATTCCCAATCCGATTTGCGTTCGCCAATGGTGGCGAGCTT
>JBIKPD010000012.1:0-30891 GCA_044357665.1 Roseateles sp.
CTGTTTCGCCAGGCGGCGGAACATGACCGCCCACTTTAAACCCTTGGGCCGGGTTTCACAGACAACAAGCTGAGACGAAAAAAACCCGGCACACCTGTGGCGTGCCGGGAAGAGGGGTGATTCGGGGTCAGTGGCAAAAAGTGACCGGACCGAAGTCCGGGCCGATCACGGTTCGAACTGCCAGATCAGGGGGCGACGAAGGTCAGGTCGTCGAAGTAATAGATGCGATCTGCCGGCATCGCGGCATAGCCACCATTGCCCAGACCAAAGTCAAAGAAGATCGATGCCTTGTTGTAGACCTTGGTCAGATCAAGTGCGGCAGTCCCCTTCGTCGGGTCATTCGGTGGTGAAGTACCTGGATTGGCGAAGTTGAAGGTGAGGGTCTCCCAGGCGCCGGACTTCGTCGTCAAGGCATCGGTCTCGCTCGAGATGCCGCCGTTGGCAGCGTTCTCGACCTTCAGCCGGACGCGAACACCAATCGCAGGGCTATAGACCCTGGCGGTCATCGTCTTCGCGGCAGCGGTGAAACCGATGGTGCCGACCGAGCTGTTGGCAGCGATCGTGACTGTTGTGCCCGCCCACTGCTCGGAGCCGACGTACTTGAAGATCTTCGCCACCTTGTTGGTGCCGCCTGCCGGGTCGACCACGATGGCCGGGCCGCCACCATTGGTGCCGAATTCGATCAGCCCTGGTGCCGTCGCTTCATCAAAGCTGACCGTACTGAAACCAGCGATGACGACCGGCGGCGTTACTGTGGCTGCCGTGTACTTCAGCTCGTCGAAATAATAGGTCTTGTTGGCTGAGCTTCCGAAGCCCGGGAAGACGCTGACCTTGCTGTAGCTGCCCGCCGTATAGGTAAAGCTCAAGGTTTCCCAGGCATTGGCCTTGGTCGTCAAGACCTGGACTTCCTGATTCGCCGCGCCTGAAGCTCCGCCTTCGAGTTTGACCAAGAAGGGCTCGCCGATGGCGGACGAATAGACCCGCAGCGTGATGCCCTTGCTCGCATCGACGGCCGTGATGGTCTTGGCTGTGGCATCGGCATAGACCGTGGCGCCGGCCCAAACCTGGCTGGAAGCGCTCTTCACGAACTTGACGACCTTGTTGCTCGAAAGCACGGGGTCGACATCCACAGCTGCCGAGGTTGGGTCCCCGAAGGCTTCGACGCCAACCGTCGCCGAGGCGAAGTCGATGCAAGGCGCTGCGGTGCAGGTGCCGGTGTTGCCCGAAACAAGGACCGGTGCTGCTGCAACGGCAAAGGTGTTGACGACATCGGTCGCAGCGTTGTAATTGCCATTGCCGGCCTGGCTGGCGGTCAAGGTGCAGTTGCCGGCCGAAACCAGGGTCAGCGCGGTGCCGCTGACAGTGCAGACCGATGCAGTCGACGAGACGATCGTCACGGCCGAGCCTGAAGCGCCGCCGGTGGCTGCGAGCGCTGGTGCAGCGGTGCCGATGGTCTGGCTGGCGGGAGACGTAAAGGTGATTGCCTGCGCTGCTTTGGTGATGTTGAACGTGTTCGTGACATCAGTCGCGGCAGCAAAAGTCGTGTTGCCCGCCTGAGTTGCCTTGACCTGGCAACTGCCCGCTGCCACGATCGTCAAGGTGCTGCCGCTGACCGTGCAATAGCTCGGTGTCAGCGAGGCCAGAGTGACGGCCAGACCCGATGAAGCGGTGGCGCTCAGGGCCGAAGTCGCGGCGCTGAAGGCCTTGTCAGCGACCGCGCCGAAGGTGATCGTCTGCGCGGTCAGGGCTGGGGCCGAAGCGTCGCCGCCGCCGCAAGCGGCGAGCAATGAAGCGGTCGCCAGCGCGATGGCGCTGTGCAAGAAATTCCGTGTGATCTGTTTCATGGCTGAAGCTCCTGGCAGTAAGGTGGTTTGTCGGGGTCTATGGTTCTAAACGGCAGCATCGAGATCTATGCCGGCGGGGTGCTTGAATCGGTCAGGGTATACAAAGTCCACGCACCGGCTGTGTACTTGTGAAAGCGATTTCATAAAAAACAGTGATTTCTATGAAAGCGCTTTCATGCAAGCATAGTCACTCGCTTCCGGATTGACAAGAGCAGTCTTCTTGGGGCTTTCCCTAGGTCTGGGCGCGCATTTGAATGGGCCGCAGCAATGCGCTCAACGGGTTCTTTCAAGTTTTCCCGGGGCAACCTTGAGCGTCTTGCCGTCACTGAAGCGCACCTCGATCGGCGCCTTGCCAGCGTTGTAGGCGAGGTAGCTGCGGCTGCCATCGCTGCGCTTGAAAACCTGGAACAAAGTCGTGTCGGCTTGTACCGTCGGATCGGGAATACCCAGCTCGTTCAGGCTCAGCAGCCAATGCAGCGTATGGGTACGGCTGTCACCGAACTCAACTGCACCCCATCGGTTCCACTGCGTCAGGGCAGCTGCAGGGTCGGCCAGAGCCAGGTACTTGGCGAAAATGTCCTGCCAGATGTCGGGCGGGTCGACCTTCTTGCCGCGTGCCGCCCAGATGGCCATTTCGCCCTTCAAGGCCTCGAGCCTGCCTTTGACATAGACCGGATCCTGGCCCAGATAGGACGAGCTGGTCGTCACCGGCAGAATATTGATGCCGGCGATCTGGCGCGGATCGTCGGTCCACCAGGTGTTGTGGGCGTATTTGCCGCCGAACAGCATGCTGACATCCTTGTTCATGTACTCCGGTGCCAACACCTGGCGGTGGATGTCGAACCAGTAATGCTGGATCGATTCGATCTCGGTGCAGAGCAGGTAGATGCCGAGGTCGCGCAGCTTGCGGTCGCCGTTGATCTCGCCCCAGAGGATCAGGCCGGTCCAGGCATTGACCGCTTCGGATGAAGATTCCTGGTTGTTGCCAGATTCGCCCAAGCCGATGCCCGATGCCCATGAATGGCCCTCGTAAGGGTCGAAATTGCGCAGGAAGGGAAAGTCGGCGCGTCCGCGCTCGTCGGTTGCGATGTCTTTGACCAGCAGGTCGACCATGCCGCCCCATTGGGCCTTGGCCGCCCAGGCCGGATCACGCAAGGCAATTTCAGCTGCCGCGCGGATCCAGTAGCCATAGTGAAAATGGTGGTCATTCATCTGCTCGATGCTGAAATATTCCTCCGGATAGCCCAGTACCGTACCGAGGGTCTTGTCGAGGTGGAAATAGGTCTTGCCACTCTCGCCCGAGAACCAGGCCTCGACACGTGACTTCAGCAGCTTCAGCAATTGCTCGCGCCCCGCTTTGTCGCCTTGCTGCTCGACCACGTCGAGCAGCTTGGAGATCCGCTGCAGCCCCTTGCCCTGCCAGTAGGGGCCGTTGCCGATTTCCAGCATCATCCGGCGCGCGTTGCGCAGATCGATCTTCATCACATCGGCCAGTTCGCCCAGACGCGGGGACTCGCTGATACCGGGCCAGAAAGGCACGAAACCGGTGTAGCGACTGCGGGTCGTGAAGCGGTCGGACGCGAGCAACTTGATCTGGCCACGCAGGCTGTCAAAGGCCGGGCCCAAGCGGCCTGCGACGGCCGCATTGTTGAACCAATGATGCGGGTACAGACCCAGCAGCGGGCCGTTGTCCGGCCCTTCCATGATGCGGGTGGTCGCCTTGAAAGTCGTTTCTACTGAACTGCTCGCCGGGTCGTAGCGCCAGGCGACCTGCGTGTCCTGCAGGAAGGCATAGGCATGGCGGGTGAACAGCGCCAAGGTCTCGGCCTTGTCATCGGGAAGCCCGGCGGCTGACAAATAGCCTTGTCCGGCAGGCAGGCGGGCCAGCCATTCGGTCGGCGAGACCTGGGCCCAACTCATGCCGGTCGGGCCGAACAAGGCATAAGGCCGGCCTTTGACTCGCAGGGCGATGACGCGTGGATCCTTGCCGTTGTCGAAGCGTTCGCCGGCGGCGGGCAGGCGCAACCGGATGTCACCGCGACTGATCTGGAAATGGACGTAGGGGCTGCCATGGGCGACGGTCGCCAGCCATTCATCGCTGCCCTGCGCCATCGACACATCGATCATCCAGTCGCTCGCCTTGGCCAGCTTGGCCGTGCCTGGGGCGAAGGCAATGGGTGAGATCAGCAGCGGGTCAGCATGGGGGTAATGGATCTCGACATCGCGGCGTTCGGTCGGCACCACGAGCTTGGCCGGCAGCGCCAACTCGAATCCGGCCGGCGTTGCCTTGAAGGTCAGCGGTTGCGCGTAGATCACTTCGGGTTTCGGGTTGAAGATCAACGCTGAATACCATTGATTGGTCGGCGCGGCTTGCTTGAGCAGCGCAGCGCTGCGGAAGGGCGCGGCCGGTGCAGCGGCGTCGATCCCCTTGGGTTGCAAGGCATAGCTGGCAGCGCCCAGCTTGGTGGTCTGCGCAGCCGCAGGCAGCAGGCCCGCCAGCAACAGGGCTGCGGCAATTCGGTAGCATTGATTCAGCTTCATCGGAGGGTCCTTGCGAAGTCATCGGCGGATATTTCATTATTTATGAAAGCGCTTTCAAAACTTCATCGCGTTTTCCCTAGAGTAATGGAAAATGACACAGGCAGCATCTGCTCAAGGCTTGCAGTTTGTGGTGCAAATGGCAAAAATACCAAGGCTTCGACTGCCGGCGCGGTTACTTTGGTGCTTGCTGACTGCGGCCCAGACTGCACCAACTTGGTGGTAATTTGCTTTGGGGTGAATGCAACAGTCGAGGGAATACCCGCGTATCTTCTGCATTGACCGCTGGCCGATTGGGCGAGTATCCTTTGAAAGCGCTTTCAAGAAACTATCGGGCAGGCAAATGGACCATCATTCTTCTTCATCTTTCCATACTGGGGGCAAGGCCGTGCGCGGCGCGTTGCTGATCGCAGGCATGGCGGCCAGCGCTGCCAGCCAGGCGGTAGATTTCGGCCCATTCAGCCTGAACGGCTTTGCCAAGGCCGAGGTCCAGCAGGGCAGCAACCAATGTGTCGATTGCCAGCGCTTCCCCGGCGAGGAGAGACAGCGCATCTGGGCCGACGAACTGGTGATCGGCACGCCCTATGGCACCCGAACGACGACGGTCACGCTGGCCCAGCCCTATCTGGGCGTCAAATTCGACCTGGGGCGCGGCTTCAAGCTCGCGGGCCTGATCAGTCAGCGCTGGCGCGATGGCAAGATCGACATTGACGGCTGGTGGTACGACAAGAACATCGCCGTCAGCCATGAGGAGTACGGCAGCCTGCGAGTCGGTAGCATGACCACCCGGGCCTGGAGCATCGCTGACTACCCCTACGGCACCAATGTCGGCGTTGCCGACCCCTGGGGCTCGAGCGGTGCCGGCTATGGCCTGCTCGGCCATGCAGCGCGCTATACCTTCCGCCCGATCGACTTTCTTGACGGTGATCTGGTGCTCGAGGCGACCTATGACTCAGGCCCGCCCGGCTGGAAGGTGAACAAGCCGCAGTTTGTCGAGCTCTACGCCCAGTATGTCCGCGGTGACCTGGTCGTTGACGCGATGTATCAGGACAGTCGCAATGGCCAGCCCGTCGCTTGGGGCCACGCGCCTTTTGCGGGTCTGACACCGTTCTCCGCCGATGACAGCAAACTCGGTGGCTCCGGGCAAAGCATGGCCATGGTGATGGCGCGCTACCAGGTCAATGCCAAGATCGAAGTCTCGGGCGGCTTGCGCCGCAACCGCTGGAGCGGCGCTTACGCCATCATCACCGTGCCGGGTATCTCGGCGCAGTGGAACAGCATGTTCAATGTCGATTGGAACGGCAAGCTCAACGGTGTGGCCAATCCGGGCTATCCGGTCACGACGACCGACCTGATGCTGGGTCTGCGCTACCGCATGGGAGCCTGGACCGCATCGACCGCCATGGTCTATCTCAGCAAGGGAGACACCAGCAACCCGAGTGAGCGCGGCCAGAGCAATGCAGTCGCCATCAACACGGTGGGTCTGAACTACGCCTTCCCCAGCGGCTTCCAGCTCTACGGTATGGCCGGCCTGGTCAATTACGCCCGCATCGGGCTGGCACCGATGTCGATGCCGAGCAATATCGCCTTCACCAATGTCGATCCGCGCGTTGCCAAGAGTGGCAACTGGTTCGGCCTAGGCGCCGTCTACGCGTTCTGAGGCGACTTCAATGAAATCATCAGCACTTCAAGTCATGTCATCCAATCCCCGTAAATTGCTGCAATTCTGCGCGGCCCTGTTCACCGCTGTGCTGCTGCTTGCCTGTGGCGGCGGCGGCGTGGTGCCTACCACTGGCGTGCAGATGCGCAGCCTGAGCGCGGAATTCGGCCTGCGCAAGGCCGTGTCCTACTCGCCGTTCCGGAGCGCCAACCGCGATACCGAAACCGTCACCGCCGCCAATGTCGAGCAAGACCTGCGGCTGCTGCTGACCGGTGGCTTCCGTTTGATCCGTCTCTTTGACAGTTCGGACAATGTGGCCAAGCTGACCTTGCAGGTGATCAAGGACAAGGGACTGGACATCAAGGTGATGCTCGGTGCCTATATCCTCAGCGAAAGCGCCACAGGCCTGACTGCGGCCCAGAAGACCGCGAACCAGACTTTCAACCTGGCTGAAACCGCCCGCGCGGTGGCGCTGGCCCAGTTGTTTCCGGACATTGTTCTGGCGGTCAGCGTCGGCAATGAAACGATGGTCAGCTGGTCCTTCGTACCGACCGACCCGACGATCATTGCGGCCTACCTGAAGTCGGTGCGCAGCAAGATCAGCCAGCCGGTTACGACCGACGACGATCGCGGCTTCTATACGAACGCGCCGACGACGATCACCGACGCGATCGACTTTGTCGCGGTCCATATTTACCCGCTGGCCGAAACGACTCCGCCGGCCGTTTCAAGTTGGGACTGGCAGCAGCAGGCCGTCCCCGAAGCTACCCGCGCCACGGCGATGATGGATGCAGCGATCGCCTCGGCCAAAGCCCATTACACCGAGGTGCGCAGTCTTCTCGACAGCAAGGGCCTGACCCGCATGCCGATCGTGATTGGCGAAACCGGCTGGAAGGCCGATCCCTCCAGAGGCGAGTTCAACCGTGCCCATCCGGTCAACCAGAAGATGTATCTGGACCGTCTCAATGACTGGGTCGACAAGACCAAGAATCCTGGCGGCCCGACCGCGATTTTCTATTTCGAGGCCTTTGACGAACCCTGGAAAGCCAGCGATGACAAATGGGGACTTTTCAACGTAGCCCGGCAGGCGCGCTATGCGGTGCAGAGCCTCTATCCCTCGAGTCAATGGGAGCCTGGGACCTGGAAGCTCAGCGATGCTTTATTTGCACCGACGATCGTTGCTTCGACCGTCACCGCCAATCGTTACACGCTCTATGCTGACACCGTGACGGCTGGCGAGGTCAGGGTCAGCGGCCTGCAATGGTTTGGCTGGGACAGCCCGCCGAACGCCTTCGCCGGCGAATCGGTCGGCGCAGCGGCCGATGGCGAGCTGTTCCACTTCATGGAAATCGGACCCTCGCCGAATGCGGCCAATCTTTATGGTTGGGGCATGTTCACGACCTATAGCGCGTCGACCGACCTGAGTCAGTTCGAAGCCTCCGGGCGCTTGAACCTGCGTATCAAGTCGACCTATCCGGGCAAGTTGCAGATCGGTTTCCTGACCGGCAGCGGCAGCACCGCTTATGACGTCTACCTGCCGATCAGCGAGCGCAATGCCGATGGCTATGGCTATATCAACGACGGTCAATGGCACAACGTTTCGGTGCCGATCAGCGCGATCAAGGCGGCAGGGGCTCCCTCCTATGGTAATTCGCCGTCGGTTGCCAAGTTCGATCTGACGAAAGTGACCAATCCGTTCGTTCTTACCGATATTTACGCAGTGACCGGCAACAGTGCCAAGGGCGACAAGACCAAGATCTATGTCGACGCGGTATATTGGTCAAAATAGAATTTGGTGCCCATGCGGTTTGCTGCCGGCGGGCGTTTTTTACTCCGCAGTCCGGTCGGCCAGATGCAATCGAATCATTTGATCCAGAGTCTTGAACTGCCGAAAAGAGCCATCGCCCTGGTTCTTGCTGGAGGGCGCGGCAGCCGCTTGCATCACCTGACCGACCGCCGGGCCAAACCCGCCGTCTACTTCGGCGGCAAGTTCCGGATCGTCGATTTCGCGATGTCGAATTGCCTCAATTCGGGCATCCGGCGCATCGGCGTGATCACGCAGTACAAGAGTCACAGCCTGCTGCGCCATATGCAGCGGGCCTGGTCCTTCCTGAAAAACGAGATGAACGAGTTCGTCGACCTGCTGCCCGCGCAGCAGCGGATGAACGAGGAGTTCTGGTACCGCGGCACCGCCGATGCCGTGTCGCAGAATCAGGACATCCTCGACGGCTACAACGCCGAGTTCGTCGTGGTGCTCGGCGGCGACCATATCTACAAGATGAACTATGCGCTGATGCTGGCCGACCATGTGGCCAAAGGGCGCGAATGCACGGTGGCCTGCATCGATGTGCCGCGCGAGGAGGCCAAGGGCTTTGGCGTGATGGCCGTCGACGAGCAATGGAAGATCACCAACTTCGTCGAGAAGCCCGCAGACCCGCCCTGCATGCCGGGCCGCACCGACCGTTCGCTGGTCAGCATGGGCATCTATATTTTCAACGCCAAATTCCTCTATGCCGAGTTGGCGCGCGACATGGCCGACCCCGATTCGACCCATGATTTCGGCAAGGACATCATCCCGCGCGCAGTGCGTCTGGGGCAGGCGGCGGCTCATCCGTTTGAGCTCAGTTGCGTTGGCGGCAAGCCGGGCGAGGAAACCTATTGGCGCGATGTCGGCACGATCGACTCCTACTGGGATGCCAATATCGACCTCACCGCCACCGATCCGCAGTTGAATCTGTACGACACGGACTGGCCGATCTGGACCCACCAGCCCCAGCTCGCACCGGCCAAATTCGTCCATAACGAGGTCGACCGGCGCGGCATGGCGGTCGAATCGCTGATCTCGGGCGGCAGCATCATTTCAGGCAGCGTGTTCCGTTCGGTGCTGTTTTCTGGCGTTCGCGTCCACTCCTATTCAAGCGTCGAATGGTCGGTGCTGCTGCCTGAAGTTCAAATCGGTCGCCATGTGAAGTTGAACCGGGTGGTGATCGACCGGCGCTGCTATATCCCTGACGGCATGGTGATCGGTTTCGATGCCGAGGCCGATGCGAAGCGCTTCTTCCGTACTGAAAGCGGCATCACGCTGGTCACTGCATCAATGCTCGCTGCGCTGGCCGCTTGACCCGCATGCGGATCCTGCATGTCGCGGCGGAAGTCCATCCGCTGGTCAAGACTGGCGGGTTGGCCGATGTGGTCGGCGCCTTGCCGCCGGCGCTGGCCGATCTTGGCCTCGATGTCCGCCTGCTGCTGCCAGGGCTGCCGGCGATTCTCTCGGCCTTGCAGCAGCGCCAGGAGATCTGCAATTTCGGGGCGCAATTCGGCGCCAATCAGGTGCGTTTGTGCATCGGCCGCATCGCCTCGCAACCGGCGCCCGTCTATGTGATCGATGCTCCCGATCTCTACAGCCGCGGCGGCAGCCCCTATCAGGCCGAAGACGGCAGCGACTGGCCCGACAATCTGCAGCGTTTCGCCTTGCTCGGATGGGTCGCTGCGCAACTGGCGGCAGGTGCCGGTGATCCTGCATGGCAACCGGCCATCGTCCATGCCCATGACTGGCATGCAGCAATGGCTTGCGCTTATGTTCGCGCTGATCCGCGTTGCCGTGCCACCCGGACAGTCTTCACCATCCACAACCTGGCTTTCCAGGGGCTGTTTCCAGTCGCCGACTTCGGCCTGCTGGGCTTGCCGCAGGAATTCATGCAGACCGAAGGGCTGGAGTTCTACGGGAGGCTGTCGTTCATGAAAGCCGGGCTGGTCTGGGCCGACCGCATCACCACCGTCAGTCCGACCTACGCCCGCGAGATCGCCACCGCGGACTATGGCTGCGGCATGGACGGCATGATCCGTCACCGGGCGGCGGATGTTTCGGGCATCCTCAACGGCGTCGACCCGGGTGTGTGGAACCCAATGACCGATGCCGACCTGCCAGCGCATTTTTCAGCGCAGCAACTGGCCGGCAAAGGCTTTTGCAAGCAGGCCTTGCAGCAGGAACTGGGCTTGAAGCCGGTCGCGAATGCCCTGCTGTTCACGCTGGTCAGTCGGCTCAGCCATCAAAAAGGCATCGACTTGCTGCTCGATGCCTTGCCGGTCTTGTTCGCCAGCGGTGCCCAGCTGGCCTTGCTGGGCAGCGGTGACGCGCAGTTGCAGGCAGCGCTGCAGGACTTGAGCCGCCGCTGGCCCGGCCAAATGGGTTTGCGCATCGGCTATGACGAAGCCTTGGCGCACCGGATGATCGCCGGTGCCGATGCCTTGCTGGTGCCTTCGCGCTTCGAGCCTTGCGGCTTGACCCAGCTCTATGCGCTGCGCTACGGCACCTTGCCGGTGGTGAGGCGCACTGGCGGTCTGGCTGACACGGTGCTCGATGACGATGGACCCGGCAGCACAGGTTTCGTTTTCGACGCTGCCAGCGCCCCCGCATTGCAAGCCGCGATGCAGCGCGCGCTGCTGGCCTATGCCAGACCTGCACATTGGCAAGCGATGCAGCAGCAGGCAATGGCACAGGATTTTTCATGGCAAACCTCGGCGCGTCAGTTGGCCTTGCTGTACCAGTCCTTGTCCTGACCGCCCCCAAACTTCAGTTCCCACCTCATGCTGACAATTCCCTCCGCGCCGATCGCTGGTCAACGCCCCGGAACCTCGGGGCTGCGCAAGAAGGTTGCGCTGTTCCAGCAGCCCGGCTATCTCGAGAATTTCGTCCAGTCCATCTTCGACTCGCTTGAAGGTTTTGCCGGCGCGACGCTGGTGCTTGGCGGCGATGGGCGTTTTTTCAATGACCGGGCGATCCAGATCATCGCGCGCATGGCTGCGGCGAACGGTTTCGGCCGGCTGCTGGTCGGGCAGCATGGCATCCTGTCGACGCCTGCAGCCAGTGGACTGGTGCGCAAACACCAGGCTTTTGGCGCCATCATTCTGTCGGCCAGCCATAACCCGGGCGGACCGGACGGTGATTTCGGTATCAAGTACAACGCCGGCAATGGCGGCCCGGCGCCCGAAAAATTGACCGATGAAATTTACCGCCGCACGCTGAGCATCGACCGGTTTCTGACCGTCGATGAAGCCGACATCGACCTGGCCAGGCTTGGGCAACTGCAGGTCGGCGAGATGCAGGTCGAGGTCATCGACCCGGTGGCTGACCATGCCTTGCTGATGGCGCAGTTGTTCGACTTCGATGCGATCCGCCGCTTGATCGCAAGCCCCGGATATTCAATCCGCTTCGATGCGATGCATGCGGTCACCGGGCCCTATGCGCAAGCGATCTTCGTCGAGCAGCTCGGCGCCCCGGAGACGAGCTTGATGAACTGCCAGCCCTTGCCCGACTTTGGCGGCGGTCATCCCGATCCGAATCCGACCTATGCGGCCGAACTGGTCAGCGCGATGTTCGCTGCGGGCGGGCCCCAGTTCGGCGCCGCCAGTGATGGCGACGGCGACCGCAACATGATCTGCGGCCAGCGCTTCATCGTCACGCCCAGCGACAGCCTGGCGGTGATCGTTGCCAACGCCCACCTGGTGCCGGGCTATGCCGCCGGATTGAAGGGTGTGGCGCGCTCGATGCCGACCAGCGCGGCGGTCGATCGGGTCGCGCAGGCGCTGGGCATTCCCTGCTTCGAAACCCCCACCGGTTGGAAATATTTCGGCAATCTGCTCGACGCCGGCCGGATCACGATCTGCGGCGAAGAAAGTGCCGGCACCGGTTCCGACCATGTGCGCGAAAAGGACGGCCTTTGGGCGGTGCTGTTCTGGCTCAACATCCTGGCCAAGCGTGGCCTCAGCGTCGCAGCAATTCTGCATGACCATTGGCAGCGTTATGGCCGCAACTATTACTCGCGCCACGACTATGAGGGCGTCGACAGTCAAGCCGCGCAGGACTTGATGGCGCATTTGCTCAAATCATTGCCCAGCTTGCCGGGTCAGCAGATCGGAGCCAGCCTTGTGCTGCATGCCGATGATTTTGCCTATACCGACCCGGTCGACGGATCGATCAGCAGCGGTCAGGGCGTCAGGATCGGTTTTGACGATGGCTCGCGCATCGTTTTCCGCCTGTCAGGCACAGGCACCGAGGGGGCGACCTTGCGGGTTTACCTTGAACGCTTCGAGCCCGATGCAAGCCGGCATGACATCGACACCCAGACTGCACTCGCGAGTCTGATCGCCGCAGCCGAACAACTGGCCGGCATCAGGCAACGCACCGGTCGCCTGCAGCCGACTGTCATCACCTGAAGACCTGGCGTTCTTGCTGCTGGGTCAGCAGCATTGCCTGGAAGATTGCGTCAAACGCTTCCAGATGGCGCCAGGCCTGGGAGACATCGCTGCCCCAGGCATAGAGCCCATGTCCCGCGATCAGGTAGCCAGGGGTCAGTCGGTGGCGATCCGCTGCGGCCAGGCGGGTCTCGACCATGGCCGCCATGGCCGGAATGTCCTGCTGGTTGGGGAAGATCGGTACCAACAGTTCCTGTTCAGGGTTGCTGACGCCGTCAAATGCTTTTTGCATCTCCCAGCCTTGCAGGCGCAGCTCGCCCTGTTTGCTGCAGATCTTCGACAAGGCCACCGCGCTGGCCGAATGCACATGCAGGATCGCTGCGATTGAGGGTTCGGCGGCATAACGGCTCAGGTGCATTGCGGCTTCTGGCGAAACGGTGGCGGGAGGCCGGCCGCTGCTAGCAAAAACCGCCACGTCGTCGATGCCCAGGCGGCCCTTGTCGCAGTCCGAGTGGGTCAGTGTCAGGCACGCGCCGATGCGGATCGAGAAATCTCCGGAGCCGGCAGGGACCCAGCCACGCTGCGCCGCCAATCGGCCCATCCGGACGATTTCCTCGCAAGCGGCAGACTCGTTATCTGCGCTGTCAAGGCTGGCCGGCCGGACTGAATGCAAATAATGGCCGAGCGTAGTCTGGGTTGACCTGCGGCCATCGGCGGGAAAATTTGTGGCCTGGATCCGCATGTTTCAGGCCAGCAGCTTTGATGTGGCATCAAAGGCCAGCGACCATGCAGCGTCCGGTGCCAGACCGACCGATTGACCGGTGGTGATCTTGCTGTGGTCGGCACCGACCTTGGCGCACAGCAATTCGCTGACACCTTCGACTCGCAGGTGGATGATCGATGCGTCGCCCAGATGTTCGGCCAGTTCAACCGTTGCCGGAATGCCGGCCCCGGCCGCAAGCAGTTGTACATGTTCGGGGCGCAGGCCAGCGCGGCAGGCACCGGCTGGCGCCTTCAGCGCTGCCCACAAAGCCTGATGCGGTGCGGCTGCGTCTTGCTTCGGGCAGTCGATCAAATTGATTTTTGGCGCCCCCAGAAAACCGGCGACGAATTCGTTGGCCGGGCGGTTGTACAAGTCCATCGGCGCGCCGAGTTGAGCGATCTGTCCCTGGTGAAAGACGGCGATGCGGTCACCCAGCGTCATCGCCTCGACCTGGTCATGGGTGACGTAGATCATCGTCGTGCCGAGTTCCTTGTGCAGTCGCGACAACTCGATCCGCATCGTCACGCGCAAGGCTGCGTCGAGATTGGAAAGCGGCTCGTCGAAGAGAAAAACCTTGGGTTTGCGGACGATCGCGCGGCCGATCGCCACGCGCTGACGCTGACCCCCTGACAAATCCTTCGGGAAACGATCGAGCAGTTCGGTGATGTGGAGGACCTCGGCGATGCGCCCGACCTGCTCTTTCCTTCTGGCCTTGCCGACGCCCGACATCTGCAAAGAAAACCCCATGTTTTCGGCCACCGTCATATGCGGGTAGAGCGCATAGGTCTGGAACACCATCGCTGCGCCGCGGTCCGAAGGTCTGAGCTCGTTGGCGCGTTGGCCGTCGATCAGCAAGTCGCCACGGCTGATGGTCTCGAGCCCGGCGATCATTCTCAGCATCGTCGACTTGCCACAGCCCGAAGGGCCGACGAAGACCAGGAATTCGCCGTCGCGCACTTCGAGATCGATGCCGTTGATGACATCGGTCTTGCCAAAGCTCTTGCGGATGCCGCGCAGTGATACCTGACCCATCTCAGACCTCCGTCAGCACGACGTTGAGCGGCAGGCTGGCCAGTTGCTGCGCCTGCAAAAAGTCGCGGTACCAGACCGCGCTCTGTTTGGGCGTACGGATCTGGGTGGCGTAATCGACATGGATGATGCCGAAGCGCTTCTCATAGCCCGAGGCCCATTCGAAGTTGTCGAGCAGGCTCCAGACCATATAGCCACGCATCGGCACGCCCAACTCCATGGCTGCGCCGACGGCCGCAATATGCGCGGCGATGTAATCGGTGCGGTCGCCGTCCTTGACCCGTCCGCCGACCAGCGGATCCTTGAAGGCCCCGCCGTTTTCGGTGATGTATAGCGGCGGCACGGCATAGTCCTGGTGCAGTCGCAGCAGCAACTGGGTCAGGCCTTCGGGGTAGATCTCCCAGCCCATGTCGGTCAGCTCGAGGCCGCTGTTCTTAGCGTCCCAGGGGCCTGCCGCGCTGACTACCGAACGCGAGTAATAGTTGATGCCCAGGAAATCCATCGGCAGCGCGATCTGCTGCATGTCGCCGGCCTCGACCCGCGGTCCATCTTCGCCCAGGAAGTCGAGCACATCCTGCGGGTAGTGGCCCTTGAACAAGGGGTCCATATACCAGCGCAGCAGACGCCCGTCTTCGAGATGGGCTTGTTCGATGTCTTCGGCCGAAGTCGTTGCGGCCTGCACCGGCGCCAGATTCAGCACGATGCCCAGGCTGGCCTTGCAGCCCTTGGCGCGCAGCGCTTGCAGTGCCAGACCATGGCTGAGCAGCAGGTGGTGCGAGACCTGCGCCGCCACTGCGCGGTCTTTTATGCCGGGGGCAAAGATGCCGCTTTCATGGCCGAGAAAGGCCACCACCCAGGGTTCGTTGTGGGTGGCAATCGAAGCGACCCGGTCGCCCAGCCTGGCGTTCAAGCCGAGCGCGTAGTCGACAAAGCGGTGTACGGTGTCGCGATTGGCCCAGCCACCGCTGGTCTGCAAATCGGCCGGCAAGTCCCAATGGTTCAGCGTCAGGTAGGGTTTGATGCCGCGCGCCAGCAGGCCGTCGACCAATCGTTCGTAGAAGGCCAGACCCGCTTCATTCCAGGCGCCGCTGCCGCTGGGTTGCACGCGCGGCCAGGAGACCGAAAAGCGGTAAGCATTGACGCCCAGGCTTGCGATCAGGTCCAGGTCCTCGTCCAACCGGTGGTAATGGTCGCAGGCGATGCTGCCATCGCTGCCGTCAGCGATGACGCCGGGCAGACGGCAAAAGCTGTCCCAGATCGAGTCGCCGCGGCCGTCTTTGGCTGTGGCACCTTCGATCTGGAAGGCGCTGGTCGCTACGCCCCAGACGAAGTCCGGCGGGAACGGGTAGGTTGGAAATGCGGGCGCGGTTGTGGTCATGAATTGAAAATGAAAGATGGATTGGGCCGGCGCTTACTTGACTGCGCCTGCCGTCAGACCGGAAATCAGCTGTCGCGATGACAGGGCGAACAGAATCAGCAGCGGCACGGTGGCGATGGCCGAGCCGGCCATCAAAGCGCCCCATTCGGTGTCGACCGGGCTTTGCAGGCTGCGCAGAGCCAGCGGCAAGGTATACATATCGGGCGAACGCATCACGATCAGCGGCCCGATGAAGTTGTTCCACGAGGCGATGAAGGTGATCAATCCGAGTGTGCCGAGCGCAGGCTTGAGCAGGGGCAGCACGATTCGCCAGTAAATGGCCAGTTCCTTGCAACCGTCCATGCGTGCCGCTTCGACCAGATCCTTGGGCACCGAGGCGAGGACGAATTGCCGCATCAAGAAGATGCCGAAGGCGCTCGCGGCGCCGGGGATATAAAGCGCGCGGGGTTGGTCGATCCAGCCCAGCATGTCCATGATCATGAAGGTCGGAATCATGTTCATGAACGAGGGCAGCAACATCGTTCCCATGACTAAGCCGAACAGCATGTTCTTGAAGCGGAAGTCGAACAGCGCGAAGGCATAGCCGCCCATCGAGCAGAACAGCAGAGTCAGCGCGGTCGATGCCAGGGCGACGTAGAAGCTCCAGCCGAGGTTGCGCCAGAAGGGCAGGCGCGAGGTCAGGATCTGCAGATTGGCCAGAAAGTCATCGCCGAAGAACAGCGGCGGCGGCAGGCTGAAGATTTCGCTGCGCGAATGGGTCGCGAAAACGAACATGAAATAGAACGGCGCCAGCATCACCAGCGCGCCGATGCCAACGATGCAGTAGGCGGCCCAGTGGCTCAGATGTCCGGTACTTGTTTTCATCGCGGCCTCAGGCTGAACGCTGACGGAAAGCGCGGTTGGTCAGCCAGGTCAGCAGCGCGACCAGCAGGAACAGCAGCCAGGACATTGCACTGGCGCCACCGAAATCATTGAAGTCGAAGGCCATGCGGTAGAGGTAAATCGCGGTCGTCATGCCCGATTGGTCCGAACCGCCGCGCCCGCCGGTGAGGATGAAGGGTTCCTCGAACAACTGCAGCCCGCCGATCACGCTCAGCGTGACGCCGAAATAAATCATCGGCTTCAGGCTTGGCAAGGTGATGAACCAGAACTGCTGCCAGCGGCCGGCGCCATCCATCCGCGCGGCTTCGTAAAGATCGGCCGGGATCGTCTGCAGCGCGGCCAGGTAGAGCACGACGTTGAAGCCGACATAGCGCCAGAACACGATCATCGCCAGCGCCGGCTTGATGTTCTCGGGGCGCCCGAGCCAGTCGATCGGTTCGACGGGCAGCAAGGAGCCCAGCATTGGCAACTTGGCCAGCGCGCCCAGGCCGAGGTTGATGATCCCGAAATCGGTGGAAAACAGCGCGCTGAACATGATCGCGATCGCCACCGTCGAGGTGATGTAGGGCAGGAAATAGGCGCCGATCACGCCATTGCGCAGGCGCTGGAATTTGTTGTGGATGAAGACGGCCAGCGGAATCCCGATCAGGTGCTGAGGCAGGCCCGAGGCGATCGCCAGCCAGGCTGTATTGCCCAATGATTTCCAGAACCACTCGTCCTCCAGCGCAAAACTGAAATTGCCCAGGCCGACGAATTGCATCTTGTCCAGTCCGCTGGTCGGCTCCCAGGACTGGAAGGCCAGGAAGAGCGAAAACAACAACGGGAAGAGACCGAACACCAGAAACAGCCCGATGAATGGGCTCAACAAGGCATAGGGTGCCCAGCGGGGTGAGAGGCGCAATGCGTCGGGTAGCTTCATCTTGTGGAGGGTTCTGGTTCAGCGCTTGGCACGCTTTTCGAGCAGGCGCTGCGCATCAGCGAGCGCGGTCTTGATGTCTTTGCCCTGGTCGAGCACCTTGTCGAGTTCGGTGTCGATGACCTCGGCAGCGAAGGAGTCCTGCTTGTGTACATCGACCGCGCTGATCTGCTGGCTGGCCTCGCGCCACAGCAAGCGCGCCGGCTTGTCCCCCAGAAAGGCAATCGGCTGCTCGAAGAAATCATCATCCTGCGCTGCCAGCAGGGCCGGAAAGGCGTCCTGCGACTTGAAGGCAGCCAGTTGCATCTTGCGGTCCAGCGTCAGCATCTGTATCAGCTCCCAGGCGAGCAATTTCCGGCCTGGCGCCGAGTTGCGCGGGATCGACAAGAAGGTGCCGCCGTAGGCAGCCCAGGCGCCTTCAGGCAATTGCGCGGCCCGCCATAGGCCTTTGGTGGCCGGTGCCAGCCAATTGTTCAAATGGCCAGCCAGCCATGACCCTGACATCTGCGTGGCCAGCGTGCCGCGCTTGAAGCCTTCGGTCCATTCGGTTGACCAGGGCGAGACCTTGGCATCAAGCCGGTTCTGCCGCACCTGGCGTGCCAGTTCGAAGGCGCGCAAAAAGCGTGGCGAATTCACCAGCACCCGCGATTGCTTGTCGAAATAAAGGCCTTCACCCGGTTGGACGCCAGTGCGGATCGCGATGTCCTTGATGTCGCGGGCATGGGCCATCAAGTAGGCGCCGGTCCTGGCCTTGATCTTGACGCCTGAAGCGACATAACTCTCCCATGAGGCGGTCAACTCGGTCTCGGTGACGCCGGCCCTTGCCAGGATGTCAGCGCGGTAGAGCAGGGTGCCGGGGCCGATGTCAGTCGGGGCGGCGAGCACCGCACCGGCGCGATTGCTCCCCTGCTGGTAGGCGTAGGGCACATAGCGCGCGGCGAATTTGCCGATGCCATAGGGCTCGCGCGACAGGTCTTCGAGGCCGCCACCTTGAGCGAAGCGGCCGACATAGCCAACCTCCAGCGCCATCACATCGGGCAGGTAGACCGAAGTCGACAGCGCGGTTGTCATCGCTGTGTGATGGTCATTGAACTGGCGACTGACGACCTTGATGTCGACCGTCGGGTGCAACTTTTTCCAGGCGGGAATGGCGGCCTTGATGATTTCATCCACAGCCGGGAATGCAGCGACAGTCAAGGTCTGCTGCGCATGCGCGCAAGGCAGGCAGAACAAAGCCGCCAGGCCCAGGCGCCAAGCCGATCGGTACACAGTCGATGTCCCCAGGTCCCGCATTCCGCCCCCGCTGCGACGCCGGCGGCCCGGGAGGGCTGCCAGTCAGTGCAATATTGAAAGCGCTGTCAGATAATTCATGAAAGCGCTTTCATAATGTATTGGCGGCGAGCCTGAATGTCAATCAAGGGTAATTGCTGAGGCCCGGCAGAAAAGCCGGATCGAATCAGTTCAGGCGAGCGCGCGGCTGGACGACCTTGCGACCAGACTCGGCGCCGGCATGACGATGGTCGGTTTTTTGCCAACGAGCAACTGCAGCATGGCTGAGGCGGCGAGCCGGCCGAGTTCGACCGAGGGCTGGTGAATGGTGCTCAGCGGGGGGATCGAAAAAGCGGCTGCGGCCAGATCATCGAAACCCACCAGCGAAACGTCGACGGGAACATGCAGTCCATGACGGTCGAGCGCCAGTGCTGCGCCGAAAGCCATCTGGTCATTGGCAGCGAAGATCGCGGTGAAGCTTGCGCCGCATTGCAGCAGACTTTCGACTGCTTTCATACCGCTGGCCTCGTGGTACTGGCCCGGCACGACCAGCGCCTGATCAAAAGCAATCGCGGCGGACTCGATTGCCGTGCGGTAGCCCCTTAGCCGCTCATCCGCATCAGGATGGCCCGGCTCGCCGGTGATGAAGGCGATGCGTTGATGGCCCAGATCCAGCAGATGCTGGGTCGCCAGCCTGGCGCCTTCAAAATTGTCAAAATTCAGCGAAAAAAGCCCGGGCGCCTTGAGGTTGCGGCCGGTGACAACGACGGGCAAGGTCTTGGCGCAAGCCCGCAAAGCCTGATCGCTGAGCCGCCCGGTCAGAACGATGATGCCGTCGACACAGCGCGAGCGCAGCACATTGATGCAGCGGGCCTCCTCGGCGGCATCCCAATGGCCGCTGACGAACAAGGGGCTGTAACCTGCCATCCCGAGCACATCTTCGATGCCGCTCAAGGCGCCACCATAGAAGGGGCTATCGATCGATTGGGTGATCACGCCGACGCTGAGCGTGCGCCCGCCAGCGAGCCCGCGTGCCACCGGGTTCGGGATGAAGCCGAGGTCGGCGATCGCCTTGTCGACCTCAGCGCGCTTTTCCGGGCTGACGACGGCGGTACCGTTCAGAATGCGCGAGACCGTGCTCGGCGAAACGCCTGCGGCGGCAGCAACCATGCCCAAGGTTGCTTTTTGCGGAATGCGTGCGCCAGCGCGAACGCTTGTCTTGATCTTCATGTCCGGAACCCATTGATATTCGCGCCGAGTTTAAGCGCTAGCAAGAATCGTTCAATCCGCGCTTACGAGCGCATCAAGCTGGCCGCCAACTGCCTGCCGCTGAGCCAGGCGCCTTCGACTTTGCCGCCGTTCAACCAGTCGCCGCACATTCCCAAGCCCAGCGCCTGGTCCCAGATGCAGCCCTGCGTCAAGGCCGGGAAGCTGTCGGCATAGCGCCAGCGATGGGCGGTGCTGCCTTGCGGCGGCGCGATGTCGATCGGAGCGCAAGCCTGCCGGAATGCCTCGAGCAGTTCGGCCTCGACATCCTTGGCATTGTCCTCAAGCCTGGCTTCGCTCCACTCGGCGGTGGCATGCAGCAGCCAGGTTTCCGGCCCTTGGCGACCCGGTTTGCTGTTGTCGCGAGCGATCCAGCGCAGCCGGCCCTGATTGACGAAGGCCGCGTCGAAGGGCAAATCCAGCGTCGAGCCGAACTGCAACATCAGCGCCCAGCAGCCGCGCATCCTGGCAGCGCCCGCCAGCGCGGCCATCTCTGGCGCTTCCGGGGCCAGCAGCGGCGCGGCCTGTGGTGCAGGGACTGCCAACAGGACGATGTCGAACTGGCTGGCCAGCCAGCCGGCCTCGGCCGACTCGAGCTGCCAGCCATCGGCGGTGCGCCGCAATTGACTGATGCTGTGCCCCGCCTCGACACTCAATGAAGCTGCGAGCCAGCGGCCTGGCGCCGTCATCCTGGGCATGCCGACGAAACGCAACAGTTCAGCGTCCCGTTGATGCGCTTGCTCGTCTGCCAGCACCTGCAGCCGCGGCGACCAGAGGGCGGCAACACCAGCGGCCTCCCAGCGACTGACCTCAGCCCGGAATTCCGGACTGCGCGCGGTGAAATATTGGGCACCATGGTCACATTGCCAGCCCGTGCCGGTGCGCGTGCTCATGCGACCCGAAGGCCCGCGACTTTTCTCGAACAAAGTGGGCTGGTAGCCAGCGTCCCGTAGCGCAATAGCGCAGGACAGCCCGGCCATGCCGGCACCGATGATGGCAATACGGGAAGAAAGATCCATTGAAATCCTGTTTTGAAATACCCTGAAAACTGCTGCTCATCCCATTCGGCTAAGCTCGGTGGAATGAACCCATTGCACCCGAAAAAGCTCTTGCTGACGAAATGGACGGCAGTCGTGCCGATCGCCAAAGACAAGCATTTTCTCGTGACCCGGCTGATCCTGCCTGAAACGCCCGATGCCATGGTCGAAGCGGTGGAGATCGAGGCCGTGATGTCCCGTCAAAGCCGCCGCATCGGCTGGCGCGAACTTCGCGATCCAGCGCAATGGCGGCAAGGCTGGGTCTGAAGATGAACAGCTTTCCTGCCGGTTTTCGTGCCCTGGTCATCGGCTCGACCGGGGCCATTGGCGCCGCGTTTGTCGAGCAACTTGAGGCAATGCCAGGCTGCGCAGCCGTGGTCGGCCTGCACCGTCAATCGCTACCGCCGATCGACTTCGAGTGCGAAGACAGCATTGCTGCGGCTGCGGCTGCGCTGGCGCTCCAGGCACCATTTCACTTGATCGTCAACGCCACCGGGCTTTTGCATGCTGATGGGTTGATGCCGGAAAAGAAGCTTGCTGAGCTGAACTATGCACAGATGCAGGCCACATTCCAGGTGAATACTTTCGGGCCGGCGCTGTTGCTGCGGCATTTCTCCGGACTGTTGGACAGGCAGCGCGGGCTGCTTGCGCTGCTCTCGGCCAAGGTCGGCAGCATCGAAGACAACCGGCTTGGCGGTTGGTACAGCTACCGGGCTTCGAAAGCTGCGCTGAATATGCTGGTCAAGACCGCCGCGATCGAGATCAAACGCAGCCAGCCACATTCAGTTGTGGTCGCGATCCATCCCGGTACTGTCAAGTCGAAGCTGTCGAAGCCGTTCCGCGGCCTGGAGATCGGCCGCGAGCCATCAATCGCTGCGGCTGAAATGCTGCTTGTTCTTGACCGCCTGCTGCCAGCTGACAGCGGTCAGTTTTTTTCCTACAGCGGCGAGCGCTTGCCCTGGTGAACCTGAGCCATCCTGGGCAATTGCCAATTCGCTGTTTGATTTGGTCGGGGTGAGAGGATTCGAACCTCCGGCCTCCACGTCCCGAACGTGGCGCGCTACCAGGCTACGCTACACCCCGCATCTGTTGAAACAGGCCGGTAAAAGGCGTTGTTCCTGCAAAGCAGCCCTAAATTTTAGCAGGGATTGCTGCTGCTGATCGCTCACCTGTTGAGGGGAGCCACCCGAGTCGGCACATCAGGGCGGTAGCTCGGGCGGCCGGTGCCCGGTATCGCTGGTCTCTGATTGAATTTCAAGCTCCCGACTTCACTGCATCTTCATGCCTTCATGGTGCATGTGCCCCTTCGTCGCATCCTTGCCATGGTCGGACCACTGCGCGTCGAACCAGTTGTGCAAAGCCACGACCAACTTCGCATCCGCGGTCTTGTAGGTCAATTCGGCCCCGTCCTTGATGTCGCGGTACACGATCGCGATTTGTCCTGGTTTGGCGGCCTTGAGTTCGGACAGTCCCGGCATGGCCTGGCCATGGATACGGGTCGGTGCCGAAAAGTCGCCCTTCAAAAATTGCTCCTGAATATCTAGCAAGTGCTGGCGGATCAGCTTGATCTGGGCTTCGTCGCCCGCCGCTTTCGCTACCACTTGCTGCTTACCGCCGGTTTCGTTTTTGGCGAAGATGTGAGTCGTCGCAGCCAGGCTGAACGGCATGACTTCCTTGCCGAGCCGCGAGACTTGGGCCTGCCGCTCGGCGTCGGTCATCATCTTCATGTGCACGGCGTGGTCCAGGTTTTGATGATCGATCATCTGGCCATCCATTGTTTGTGCGTTGGCGGCCCAAGCCCCGGCCATGGAAGCCATGGCGATCGCATTCAAAATTCGCACTTTCTACTCCTCAATTAAAGCTAGATTCAGCAGTTGACCGCTCTCCATCGACTCGGAAGCCGCATGCCTTGTGAGATTTTCCTGCCCGCCGGCCATCACCCAATAGGTGAGAACGCTAGGCAGTCGATTGAGCAGCGCTCTGGCACGCTGGCTGCGTTGCTTCTCCTGGCAGGCATCAGCCCACTGCGTTGGCGCGCCGTGCCAGAGCACCGTATGGCAACCCACTCGGCCGCGTCCAGCTGCCGAGTCTAGGTTTGAAATGCAACAGGCTGTTAGCGCCTACACAAAATTGAGCCAGGTCCTGATTTCACTGAGCAATCCGTGATTCCTAGCGCTTGAAAATTTCAGGACAGCGACAAGGTCAGCCGGCACTAAAATCACGCCCGCAAGCCGAAGAGCGGAGTACTGGAGTGCTTGAGTGATTAAAGCTATCGCAACTTGCACTCGCGACCATCGGTTTGTCACGTGCAGCAACGCATTGGCCCTTGATTGCTTCTTCAATCGTTAAGGAAATCCAGATGGATCCACATATCGCTCAAAAATCCCCCTACGCTAGCGAAGTTGAAGCAGGTAAAGACTATTACTGGTGCTCATGCGGACAAAGCAAGTCACAGCCGTTCTGTGATGGCTCGCACAAAGGAAGCTCGTTGACACCGGTCCGATATCATGCCGACGCATCCAAGACAGTCTACTTCTGTGGCTGCAAACACAGCGCAAACAAGCCGCTTTGCGATGGCGGACACAAAGCGCTAGTTGGATAGTTTGACCCGCAAGCGTGCAAGAACTTCAGGACTTTGCACCTGGTGTGAGCATGGCTAACTTGGCGCGACGGATAGCGCATGGTCAGGGGATACGCAGATGCAAGCGCAAGCGAAGAAACCACACACGGTCGTCACCGGCGGCAGCAGCGGGATTGGCGCGGCCGTGGTGCAACTGCTCCTCGATCGCGGACATCTGGTCACGGTCTTCGACCTGCAGGTACCCGCGGACCCCAACATCGTCTTCGAGCAAGTGGATGTTGCTGACGAGGCGTCAGTCGTCAGGGCGGTCGAGGCTGCGACGGCGCGCTCCGGCACCGTAACAGGCCTCGTGACTTGCCACGGTGTCCGGGGCGAATTTGTCAGCGCACTGGAACTGGACCTTGGGCGTATGCGCCGACTGATCGATGTTCACTTGATCGGCGCCCTCTCCGTGGCCCGCGAGATCGTGCGCCGCCTTGCCGGGCGATCCGCTTCGATCGTGACGGTCTCGTCCACCACGGCCTATGGCGGTTGGGTCAATCAGGCGGACTACGGAACGGCCAAGGCGGCGTTGCGACAGTTGACTGAAAACCTCGCGATCGAATGGGCGCCGCTCGCGGTACGGGTCAACTCGGTGGCACCTGGATTCACAATGACAGCAATGGTCGCGGACATGGTCGCAGCCGGTTACGACCTGAACCCGGCCAAGGCGCGCACTCCGTTGGGGCGATTGGCCACGGCTGACGAGGTGGCCGGATCGATCGTTCATCTGTTGTGCGATGCGAGCTTCGTCACCGGGCAATGCCTTGCCGTGGATGGCGGATGGACGGCCGTCGGCAAGTGACCGTCGTGACGAGCCGTCCCCTTCGTTGCCAGTTAAATCCCATTCATCCCAAGTCCCGTAGCTTCTTTCCGAATCAATGCGAAGACGCATTTTGAAGCCTCCACCGCGCTCGTGCAAAGCATCACGTTGGAGACAGATTGGCCGGGTGAGTCGCATCGCCTTTATATGAAAAAAGAATTAAGAGAAAACTTATCTATATTTTGAAATTGTAAGCAGGCCATTTAAAGTCCGGCCTCGGTCAGGGCATGCTGCTCTGCAGCATGCATCGGGGTTTCATGGATTGGATTGCAGTCATCAGTGGTTTTGGCATCGGCGCCATCGTCGGCATGACCGGTGTGGGGGGCGGATCATTGATGACGCCGCTGCTGATCAGCGTGTTCAAGCTCAATCCAGCCATTGCCATCGGCACCGACCTCTGGTTTGCCGCCGTCACCAAGTCGGGTGGCGCGCTGGCCCATCACCGCCATGGTCATGTGGATTACCGCATCACCGGCCTGATGCTGGCGGGCAGCATTCCGGCCGCGATAGCGACCATCGGGATGATGCATTGGACCGGCGTCACCAAGGCTTGGTCCAATGCCTTGACCATCTCGCTGGGCATCGCGCTATTGCTGACCGCGGTGACCGTGGCCTACCGCAAGGCCTGGCATGCGCTGGGCCTCAAGCTCGAACGCTGGCTGCCCGAGCGCCGCAAGACGATCCTGACTGTGGCAGCGGGCTTGTTGCTTGGGGTGTTGGTTTCGCTGTCGTCGATCGGCGCCGGCGCGGTTGGCGCCACTCTGATTTTGCTGCTCTATCCGCGGATACCGACCTACCGCCTGGTGGGTACCGACATCGCGCATGCGGTGCCGCTGACCCTGGTCGCGGGCATCGGCCATGCCATGCTCGGTCATGTGGAATGGGCGCTGCTGACTGCCTTGCTGGCGGGCTCGTTGCCGGGCATCTGGCTGGGCGCGCAGTTGACCAAATCGATGCCGGAGCAATGGGTGCGCGGAATCCTCTGCACCTCGCTCGTCGCTGCAGGGCTCAAAGTCATCTTTTGAATATTGCCCGCGAAGCCTTGCTGATCAAATCGGTCCAGGAAACCAGAATCTGTGCTGGCTGACGCATTCCAATGGCGCTGGATTCAACCAGTTGCTTGCGCTTCGCGCTTCGTTCGACCGATGCAAAATCGGCGCCATGAAAATATATTCATTGAAGCGATGGCTGCGACTTGCCGGATGCCTCGCGGCCACCGCCATGGCTTTGCTGCCTGTCAGCGCGCTGGCGCAGGGTAACGTCACCAAGCCAATTCAAATCGTCGTGCCCTTCGGGCCGGGCGGAGTGGCTGATCTGACCGTCCGGACAGTCGGTCAAAAGCTCGCTGAAATCCTCAACCAACCGGTGATCATCTTCAACAAGCCAGGTGCAGGTGGCTTGGTTGCGGGGGACTCGGTGGCCAGGGCAGAGCCCGATGGCAATACCCTGTTGTTGATCTCGAATGGCACGGCGGTGACGGCCAATCTGTTCAAGAAGCTCCCCTTTGATGTTGTGCGTGACTTCACGCCGATCTCGACGCTGGGCTATTTTGATCTGGCAATCCTGACGTCGGCAGCCTCGAACATCAAGAGCCTGCCCGATTTACTCGCCTATGCGAAAGCCAATCCGGGCAAGCTCAACCTGGGCACGATCAGCATCGGCAGCACGCAGAACCTGGCTGCCGAATTGTTCAAGTCAAGCTCTGGCCTGGATTTCCAGATTGTTCCGTTCAATGGCACGCCGGCCGTGATCACCGCCTTGCGTGGCGGGCAAATCGATGTGGTGTTTGAAATCCTCGGGCCGGTAATGTCGCAGGTCAATGCCAAAGCCCTGCAGGTCCTGGCTGTCACAGGCGATCAACGCGCTGCCGTCTTGCCCGATGTCCCGACGCTGAAGGAGAGCGGATTGCCGACCTATGTGGTGCGCAGCTGGAACGCTCTGGCTGCGCCGGCGAAAACTCCGAAGCTCATGATCGAGCGGTTGAACCGTGCCTTGGTAGCCGCAGTCAATTCTGCTGAGGTGAAAAAGAAGCTGGCCGAACTCAATGTCGATGCCCAGTCCAGTACCGAGGAGCAGGCGGCCGAGTTGCTGGCCAGGGAGATCAGGCATTGGGGAGAGGTGATGCGCCAAGCCAAAATTGCGCAGCAGTGATGGGCCAATCCGGCTGATCAGCTTGCAGCAAGCTCGTTCAACGGCCGAGCAGCTTCAACCTTGATCCGGTAGTTGGACGCGGCCGAGAGGGTTGCGATGCGGTGCTTTGGCAAGGCGCGCCGACGCAGTGGGCTGATGCCCAGCAGGAGAAGCAACACAGCCAGCGTGCCGCATCGTGGCTCAATCGGGTGCGTAGCGTTTTCACCCATTAGGTGATGGTTGGCGGTTAGAGAAATCTCAGTAGGCATGCGGCCTTCGTGGCGGTGGGAAGCGGTCAACTGCCGAATCTAGGTTCAATAGTTCCGATCTACGGACAGCGCGACAAATTCCAGCAGGCAGTCGCGCCATGGATTGGCGGGCAGGGCGGCAAGGCATTGGCGCGCGAGCAGCGCTTCGGCGCGGGCAGCTTCGCGGGTTGCTTCAATGGCGCCAGTGCCGCGCACGATGTCGATAATCTCGCTGAGCCGTTCATGCTCGCCATGCTCGATCGCATGGCGTATCAGCAAGGCCTGTTCGGGGGAGCCTCGTTCCATCGCGATCAGCAATGGCAGCGTGGTCTTGCCCTCGCGCAGGTCGTCGCCGACATTCTTTCCCAGAGTATTTGAATCGCCTTCGTAGTCGAGCACATCGTCAATCAACTGGAAGGCCGTACCCAAGGCGCGGCCATAGCCAGCACAGGCTTCTTCAACTTCCGGGCTGGCCTCGGCCAGCATGGCGCCGAGTCTGGCGCTGGCTTCGAACAGCTTGGCGGTCTTGTAGCGGATCACGCGCAGATAGTCTGCAATCGTGATGTCCGGGTCATGCATGTTCATCAACTGCAGGACTTCGCCTTCAGCGATCACGTTGGTCGCCTCGGCAAGTACCTCGAGCACCCGCAGGCGCTTGCACGACACCATCATCTGGAAGGCGCGCGAATAGAGGAAGTCGCCGACCAGCACGCTGGCTGCATTGCCGAACATCGCATTGGCGGTCGGCTTGCCGCGGCGCAGCGAGGATTCATCGACGACATCGTCGTGCAGCAGGGTCGCTGTGTGGATGAATTCGACCACCGCTGCGAGTTCGAAACGGTCGCTGCCCTTGAAACCCAGAGCGTTGGCAAACAGCAGCACCAGCTTCGGGCGCATGCGTTTGCCGCCGGCGTGGACGATATAAGCCGCGATCTGGTTGACCATGGCGACGTCGGACGTCAGACGCCGCGCGATGACAGCATCGACCTCAAGCATCTCGGCGGCCAGCTTGGCGAGAACCTCGGTGAAACTATCCGGATGGGGCGAGACGGTTGCGGCGTGCACTCTCAACTCTCTTGTTGGCGAAGGGGGATTATAGGAACGGCCCGGACCTGCTTCTATTTGTGGCTGTCCTCGGTCGGATGGTGTGATCGTGCTAGGGCGTTTTTGGTAACTCGTGCTAGACTGCAAGGCTCTGTGTCTTTTTAGATGCGGAATTGATGCCCGCACGCCGTGATTTACACAAGGCTTGTGGGTGGGTTCATTGAAAGGGCTGATATGTACGCGGTCATAAAAACCGGTGGCAAGCAATACAAAGTTGCTGCTGGCGAAAAGATCAAGATAGAACAGATAGCTGCGGCTGTTGGCCAAGAGATTGTGATCGACCAGATTCTCGCTGTCGGAAGCGGTGCGGATCTGCAGGTAGGCACTCCCTTGGTTGCTGGCGCCAGCATTACCGCCACAGTTGTGGCTCACGGTAAGCACGACAAAGTGCGCATCTTCAAGATGCGTCGTCGCAAGCATTACAAGAAGAGTCAAGGCCACCGCCAGACTTACACCGAGCTGTTGATCAGCACGGTGAATAGTCCAGCGCAAGCCTGATCGCCTTCGCCAACAGTTCAAGGAGCTAATCCATGGCACAGAAAAAAGGCGGCGGTTCCACCAGGAATGGCCGCGACTCCAAACCGAAAATGCTCGGTGTGAAGGCCTTCGGCGGCGAGATCATCTCTGCAGGTTCCATCATTGTTCGCCAGCGGGGAACTCGTTTCCACCCTGGAACCAATGTCGGCATCGGCAAGGATCACACGCTGTTCGCATTGGTTGACGGCCAGGTGTCGTTCGCCATCAAGGGTGAAAAGAGCCGTCAAACGGTTTTTGTCACTCCGGCCTGAGCGCCACGACCCAGCTTGATTTGAATCTCTGGCGGAGGGCAGCAGCCGACCGCTGGTGACACAAAGCCCCGGCTCGCCGGGGCTTTTGCATTTTGAGGCTGCGATGGTGATGCAGGGTTCTGCCCGGCATTGCCTTACCATGTCCGGTAAAGGCGCAGAGCAAGCATATGAAGTTCATAGACGAAGCCACCATCGATATCGTGGCCGGCAATGGTGGTGCCGGTTGTGCGAGCTTTCGCCGCGAAAAATTCATTCCATTCGGCGGGCCTGATGGCGGCGACGGTGGTCGAGGTGGCAGCGTGTTCGCTGTCGCCGACAGCAACCTCAATACCCTGATCGATTACCGCTACGCAAGGCGTCACGAGGCGCGCAATGGTGAATCGGGCCGCGGGTCCGACTGCTATGGCGCGGCCTCCGATGACATTTTGTTGCGCATGCCGGTTGGCACGATCGTGCGCGATGTCGAGACCGATACGGTGATTGCCGAGTTGCTCGAGCCGGGTGAGAAGATCATGCTGGCCAAAGGCGGCGATGGCGGTTTCGGCAACCTGCATTTCAAGACCAGCACCAACCGTGCGCCGCGCCAGAAGACGGCGGGCTGGCCGGGCGAGGCGAAAAAACTCAAGCTCGAACTGCGCGTGCTCGCCGATGTCGGCCTGCTGGGGCAGCCCAATGCCGGCAAGTCGACGCTGATCTCGGCGATCTCGAATGCGCGGCCGAAGATCGCCGACTATCCGTTCACGACCCTGCACCCCAATCTTGGCGTGGTGCGGGTCGCTCCCGAGAAGAGTTTTGTCGTCGCCGATATTCCCGGGCTGATCGAAGGCGCAGCTGAAGGTGCAGGTCTTGGGCATCAGTTCTTGCGCCATCTGCAGCGCACCCGGCTGCTGCTGCATGTCGTCGATCTGGCGCCTTTTGACCCTGAGGTCGATCCGGTCCGCGAAGCGCGTGCAATCGTTGCCGAACTGAAGAAATATGACCAGGCGCTGTTCGACAAGCCGCGCTGGCTGGTGTTGAACAAGCTCGACATGGTGCCGGTTGAATTGCGCGCCAAGCGCGTCAAGGATTTCGTCAAGCGCTACAAATGGACCGGACCGGTGTTCGAGATCTCGGCCCTGACTCGCGAAGGCTGCCAGCCCCTGATCCACGCGATCTTTGACCATGTGGCCGCAGCCCAGCGCGTCATTGTCGAAATCGATCCGCGTTTCCCGGTGGCATCCGAGGCGTCAGACGACAGCATGCCATGATCAGCGCGCTCAAGGGCGCCCGACGCATCGTCGTCAAGGTTGGCTCCAGCCTGGTGACGAATGAGGGGCGGGGCGTTGACGCCGAAGCGATCGGCAATTGGTGTCGCCAACTGGCGGCGCTGGCGGCTGAGGGGCGCGAACTGGTGATGGTGTCGAGTGGAGCGATTGCCGAAGGCATGAAGCGGCTCGGCTGGGGCAGTCGACCGAAGGAATTGCACAAGCTGCAGGCTGCCGCTGCGGTCGGGCAGATGGGCCTGGCCCAGATGTACGAGACCAAATTGCGCGAATATGGCATGGGCAGCGCGCAGGTGCTGTTGACTCACGCCGACCTGGCCGACCGCGAGCGCTATCTGAATGCCCGCTCGACCTTGTTGACGCTGCTTCAGCACCATGTGTTGCCGGTCATCAACGAGAACGATACCGTCGTCAATGACGAGATCAAGTTCGGCGACAACGACACCCTCGGCGCCCTGGTTGCCAACCTGGTCGAAGCCGATGCGCTGGTCATCCTGACCGACCAAAGGGGTCTTTATTCCGCTGACCCACGCACCGATCCAACTGCCCAGTTCATCGCCAATGCGGTGGCGGGTGCACCCGAGCTTGAGTTGATGGCAGGCGGCGCCGGCTCCAGCCTGGGTCGCGGCGGCATGATCACCAAGATTCTTGCCGCCAAGCGCGCGGCTGGCAGCGGCGCCAGCACCGTGATCGCTTGGGGCCGCGAACCCGATGTGCTGCTGCGACTAGCCGCTGGCGAGGCGATCGGCACGGAGCTGTCAGCCAGCACGCCCAAACTTGCAGCGCGCAAGCAATGGATGGTCGACCATCTGCAATTGCGCGGCGCGGTCAGCATCGATGCGGGTGCGGCCGCCAAGCTGCAGCGCGAGGGCAAGAGCCTGCTGCCGATCGGCGTCCATTCTGTACAAGGCGAATTCCACCGGGGCGATGTGATCGCTGTGCGCAATGCCGCCGGGCAGGAGTTGGCGCGGGGGCTGACCAACTATTCCAGCGCCGAGGCCCGACTGATCGCACGCAAGCCCTCGACCGAATTCGAACGCCTGCTCGGCTATGCCGCCGAACCCGAATTGATCCATCGCGACAATCTGGTGCTGAGCTGAAGGGCCCCCAAGCCGCCCGCGCGGCGTCAAACCCCGCTG
>JBIKPD010000481.1:0-2888 GCA_044357665.1 Roseateles sp.
AGAGCTTGAACTGGCGCTGATGGCGATCACGCCGCCGCCCAGCACCTGATCGCTCAAAGCACCAAAGCTGATCGTCTGCGTGCCTTGCAGCACGCTGAAGCTGCGCGTGACTGATGGCGCGGCGGCGTAGGTCGAATTGCCGCTCTGGCTGGCCGTGACCGAGCAGTTGCCCGCTGCCAGCAAAGTCAGGCTGTTGCCGCTGACCGTGCAGACCGGGCTTGTCGTTGAGGTCAAAGTGACAGCCAATCCCGAGGAAGCGCTGGCGCTCAAATTGGCTGGTGTGATGCCGAAGGTTTGCGCTGCGATCAGCTCAAAGGTGATCGTCTGCGCCGTCAAGGCCGGCACAGTCGAGATGGTGAAGCTGTTCGTGACCGCTGTTGCGGGCAGGTAGGTGGCGTTGCCGGCTTGGTTGGCGGTCACCGTGCAATTTCCTAGAGTGACCAGCGTCACCAGGCTACCGCTGACCGTGCAGACCGTCGGCGTACTCGAGCTGAAGCTGACGGCCAGCCCTGAGCTTGAACTGGCAACCAGGGTCAGCGTGCCGGCGCTGAGTATTTGGCTCGCGGGTTGGGGAAAGCTGATCGACTGAGGCGTCGTCGCATTGGCGACCTGTGCCGCCAGCACCGCTGCGCTGGCGTCCAGCATGCCGGCGCCGCAGGTGCTGGTGGTGCAATAGCATTCCAGTTGGTCAATATTGTTGACCGGCGCGACACATTGTTTGGTGTCGGCTGTGGCGCCGGTCGTCACGAAAGGACGGGCAGTTTTCTTCAGCATGGACATTACTTCGGCCGGAGTCAGCGCGGGCCGCATCGACAGCATCAAGGCCACCGTGCCGCTGACCACGGGTGCCGAGAAGCTGGTACCTACCGAGGCAGAATTGTTCGTGTAGGCATCCTCAGCACCCACTGGTCCATTCAGGCCGCTGTTGGTCGTGCTGAGCATCGGGTATAGGCAGGGCTCACCGGCCCCTATGTTGATGCAATTGCCGCCGGGTGCCGAGATCGCCACTTCGGTGCCCACACTCGAAAAACCGACCTTGCTGCCGACATGGCGCAGGCCGGTGACAGCGATGACACCTGGGCAGTTGCCCGGCAGACCGACCGCCTGTCCGGTGGTGTTGCCGGCCGCAGCGACGATGACTGCGCCCTTTGCCAGCACTTGGTTGATGGTGTCGCGATAGACCGCGCCGCTTCCAGTAGTTCCGCAAGTGCCGCCGCTGCCAAGACTCATGTTCAGCACCCTGGCCGGATTCGGATTTGCCGGCATGCCGGGGACCGCGATGCCGGCGGCCCACAGCATGCCCGCCTGGATGTCCGAGTCCCAGCCGCCGCATTTGCCCAGCACGCGCACCGGCAGGATTTTTGCCCCGAAGGCAATGCCAGCAATGCCACGGGCGTTGTTGCTGGCCGCCGCGATCAGTCCCGAGACTCGAGTGCCATGCCAACTGCTGTTGCCGATGTCGGCAGAAGTGCAACTGCTGCCCAGGGCGCCGCCGTCGATGTCTGCCTGGCTGATCCAGTCACCTGGGTCGGATGCGTCGCTATCCCGGCCAGGCGAGTTGTCTCCGGAGCCTGATGTCGCATCATCGGCAATCATGTCGTAGCCGCCGACGAACTGCCCGACCAAGTCCGGGTGATCCTTGCGAACTCCGGTGTCGAGAACTGCCACGACGATCGAGGAAACGCCTGTTGTGATGTCCCAGGCCGCTGGCGCATTGATGCTCGAAACGACTTGACCGGGAATGCTGCTTGGCGTTTTCAAATACCACTGCCCGTTGGCTGAACCCGCACCTGAGGTCGGTGCTATGCCGTTATTGCCAACATAGAGCGAATCATTAGGCAGCAAACTGTGCCGCCGCCGCTGGTCAATCACTGCCATTTCGACCTCGCTGTCCTGCGCCAGTCGATTGGCCAGCGCTGCCGAACTTATTCCTTGGGCGGTGAACACATGGGTGCGGTTGTCAAGGCTTCGACGGGCGCTCAAGGCACGCCCCGTGCGGAGACCGAGACCAGTGGCTCTGAGTTGGGCCATATCGCGTGCCTCAAGGCGGGTCGCGTTAGGTCGCATCGGATTGGCGCGCAAGCTAGGCGCCGTGGGCTTGAAGCGGACGATGACACGCGCAGATTCTTCGACTGCAGCCTGCAAGGGCAATGCGGCCAGCAGCAAGGTTGACAGAAACATAGATAAAAAGTATTTCATGCGCCCGGACTCCAATTTTCGGCACAGTTTATTGCAGCGCGGACAACTCTTTGCAAAGACATGCAAACTCGGTTCGTTCAAATGAAAAAACCCCGCTGTTGAGGGCGGGGTTTGAGGGGTGGAACGGTTCGTCTTACTTTGAAATCACCCGTACCATTTCCAGCACTTTGTTCGAGTAACCCCATTCGTTGTCGTACCAGGCGACCAGTTTGACAAAGGTCGAGTCGAGCGCGATGCCGGCATCGGCGTCAAAGATCGAGGTGCGTGCGTCGCCGCGGAAGTCAGTGGCCACCACCTTCTCTTCGGTGTAGCCGAGTACACCCTTCAGCGCGCCTTCGGATTGGGCCTTGAACTCGGCGCAGATTTCCTGGTACGAGGCTTCCTTCAGCAACTCGACGGTTAGGTCGACCACCGAGACATCGCTGGTGGGCACACGGAACGACATGCCGGTCAGCTTCTTGTTCAACTCCGGGATCACCACGCCGACTGCCTTGGCCGCGCCGGTACTCGAAGGGATGATGTTTTCCAGAATGCCGCGGCCGCCGCGCCAGTCCTTGTTCGACGGGCCGTCGACGGTCTTTTGCGTGGCGGTGGCGGCATGCACGGTCGTCATCAGGCCGCGCTTGATACCCCATTTATCGTTCAGCACCTTGGCCAATGGCGCCAGGCAGTTGGTCGTGCAGGAAGCG
>JBIKPD010000483.1:0-2882 GCA_044357665.1 Roseateles sp.
CCATCCTCCCCCATGAAAAATCGCCGAGCAAGCGTGCAATCCGACCCCGGGTCCGATCGAGGTTGAGGTAATGACGAAAACGGGTTTTGGCATTGATGCCAGGGATCCGCGGCTGGCCAGGGTCAATTTCCCAGGGGTGGAAATAGAACACTGCGGCTTGCTTGTCGACTGCATTGACCTGGCCGATCATCCAGCGCGACAAGGCATAGGGCAGCAAGCGGAAATAGCCTCCGCCGCTGGCGGGCAGGTTCTGTTTGAAGAGCCGCAAAGTCGTCACCGGGACTTCAAGCAAACCGTCGACCGGATAGGCAAAGCGCGGCGAATCAGGCATGCCGTAATGGTCGTGGCGGATCGGATAGACGCTCGAGCTGTAACGGTAACCGGCCCGGGTCAAGCAATCAAAAGCCCAGAGATTGGCGCTGCCGATGGAAAAGCTTGGCGCCCGGTAACCGATCACCGCCTGCCCGCCGAGGTCTTCGAGCAGCTTCTTGGCGCGGCTGACGTCGGCTGAAAAAGCCTGGGCACTGAGCGAAGATGCTCGTTCATGACCATAGCCATGACTGGCCAGTTCATGCCCCTGGTCGACGATCGCCCGCACCACCTGGGGATAGCGCTTGGCGATCCAGCCCAAGGTGAAAAAAGTCGCTTTGGTGCCGTGCTGCGCCAGCAAGGACAAGATCGATTCGATATTGCGCTCGATCCGGCATTCGCGCGAATCCCAATCGCTGCGGTCGATATAGGGTGCCAGAGCCGAGACCTGGAAATAATCCTCGACGTCGATCGTCATCGCATTGCGGAGCAAGGCGCTGCTCGCCGGACCCACCCGAATAGTGCTGATTTCTTTCATGCCGGCTTGACCGCATCGACCAGTTTTTGCAGCAGGCTCAGGGTCTGCAGATTGATCCTCTCCAACCTCATCATGCTGCCTTCGAGCCGCTGCAAACGGTCGGTCTGCTGGTGCTGATTCAAGGCCGATACCTCGCTCGACAGGTCGTCCACGGCGGCGGCACTGAGTTTCATCCGCGACCAGTCCAGGGTCTTGTTGTCCTCGATCAGCGCGACAGTACCGGGGGTCTCCGCCGGGGATGCGGGCTCGCGCAGCTGGGTTTCCGAAGCAAAGTCGCGCAGAACGACATTGACGTCTTCAAGCGTCAAGTGGGTCTTGTCGCCCATGAAACCGAGCAGCAGCAGGCGATCGCACAAGGAATTGATGCGCCGGGGAATCCCCTGGCTGGCCTTGAAAATCGCCGCAAATGACTCGGTCTCGAAACTTGGCTTGCCATCGCTGCCGGCGCATTTGAGCCGATGCTCGATGTACTGCCTGGTCTCACCCTCATCGAGGGGACCGACATGGCAGGTGGCGGCCACGCGCTGGCGGAATTGCTCCATCTCGGGCCGTTGCAATATGGCCCGGAATTCCGGTTGTCCGACCAAAAAAGTCTGCAGCAAAGAGTGATTGCCGAACTGAAAATTGGACAGCATGCGCATTTCCTCAACCGCTCGTGCAGTCAGGTTCTGCGCCTCATCGACGATCAGCAAGCAGCGCTTTCCCTGGCTGGTCTGGCTGACGAAGAAGGCCTCCAGGGCCATCAACAACTCGGACTTGGGCAAGTCCTTGACCCGCACACCAAAGGAAGCGCCAACCAGTCGCAAGGTGTCTTCGGCGTCGAGCTGTGTCGTGACGAGGTTGCCGATCACCACCTTGCTGTGGCTCAGGCTTTCCAGCAAACCGCGCAACAGCGTCGTCTTGCCGGCGCCAATCTCGCCGGTAATGACGATGAACCCATCATTGCGCAGTACGCCATAGTCAAGATAGGCCTTGGCGCGCCGGTGCTGCTTGCTGCCGAAATAGAAATTTGGATCAGGATTGAGCTGGAAAGGCTTGCTGGTCAAACCGTAGAAGGATTCGTACATGGCTTAGAACTGCTGCACCAGGGTGGCAAGAATGGCGTTCTCTCTGTAGGGCGCGGCACCCTCGGCACTGCTATGCCTGAGGCCCACCGAGACCGAAGTAAGTCTGCCGAAGCGACTGCTCAGGTTGCTGCTGTAGCTGCGCAAGCTCGTGCTCTGGCTGGCAAGGTCGCCGCGGCTTCGCTGCTGCGAAAGACTGATGTTCACGCTTGAAATCGGCGTCAGGCGGTAAGCCAGGTTGAGCGACAGGCCGCGCTGCAACACGCTGCTCGACTGCGACAGATCTCCGGCAGCCTGAATCGAGTTGCCGAGCTGGCTGGTGCGGCCCTGGCTGAGCATCGCCGTCGCCGTCCAGCGCAGACCCTCCAGCGAAAAGGAGAGCTGCTGACTACGCTGGCTTGTCGGACCTGCGGTGAGAAAACCCGCCGTCGCGGTCGCGTTCGGACTCAAGCCCAGGCCCTGCAAATAGTTGCGCACGAGGACATCACGCGCGACCGGATCGGGTTCGAGGGAAGCAAACTGCAAGTAGAACAAGTCGTAATTGGTCTGCAAACCTGTCGCCGCCACCGCGCTGCCAAGAGTAAGGCCCTGGCTGTCCAAGTAGCGCCAGGAAGATCGCGCCATACGGTGCTGAAAACTCAAGGTGTGCGAATTGCCATACACATGGCCCTGCCAAACGGCAGCCAGAGCGGTACGCGGCGTCGGGGTCCAGTTGGCGCTGGCGCCACTCGCACTACGGGTCTGCCCAGTACCCAGGTAGTTGCTGCGTTCCTGCCCGGCATTCAAGCCCAGTTGCAATTCCGGGTCAGGCCGGTAACTCAAGCCCAGGCGTATCTGCGAACTGCGGTTCTCGACACCAGCGCGGGATTGATTCTGCTGCGTCGAAGCATTGGCATTCCATCCCAGCAGACCGGTGTTAAGGCCGCTGATGCCCAGCGAGCTCCCTGAGCTGCTTGAACTTCCCAGCGTCG
>JBIKPD010000484.1:0-2880 GCA_044357665.1 Roseateles sp.
AATGGCACCGTCTGAAACTCCCAACCAGGCCATCCTCAAGGACAAGGCTGGCAATGCTGTGGCGCTGGAGTCGGTGCAGGCCAACGGCGTCTTGAACGGCCTGATGCTGCGGATGACCCTGCGCCAGGTCTATCGGAACACCGGCGGCAACAACATCGAGACGGTCTACACCTTCCCTTTGTCATGGGGCGCGACCTTGATGTCGATGAAGGTCAATCTCAATGGCAAGGAGCTTGCCGGGCAGATTGTCGAAAAGAAGGCGGCCGAGGCCGCTTACGAAAAAGCCATCGCCGAGGGCGACCTGCCCGTCATGCTGGAGCGTTCGGGCAAGGATCTGTACACGGCCAATCTGGGCAATCTGCAGCCGGGCGACAAGGCCACGATCGAGATTGAATTCGCTCAGCTGCTCGACATCGACAAGGGGCACTTGCGCATCACCGTCCCGACCACGTTCGCGCCGCGCTATGGCAACCCCTTGGCCGCCGGCATGGCCGCGCATCAGAGCACCAAAGCCGACCCGCTGGCCGCCTATGGTTTCACGCTGAACCTGGATGTCTTGAACCCGATTGCGGCCAAGGGCCATTGCCGCTCGCCCAGCCACCATGTCACGCCCGAGCCGCATGAGGGTGGCGTGATGTTTTCGATCAAAAACCGGCAAGCGATGCTGGACCGGGATTTTGTGCTCACCATCGACGGCCTGGACGGCATGGCCCTGGTGGTGGCCGACGAAGACCCTTGCGAGCCCGGGATCTTCACGGTGCTGGGCAGCTTTGAGGCGCGTTTGCCGCAGGAACTGCTCGACCGGCCGCAGCCGCTTCGGCTCAAGCTGCTGGTGGATTGCTCGGGATCGATGGCCGGCGACAGCCTGGCCCTGGCACAGGATGCGCTGTACTGGATCATCGCCCAGCTCGGCGAAGGCGACCGTGCGTCGTACAGTGCCTTCGGCTCCTGGTGCCACCACCGCATCAACAAGCTGACGCCCTGCACAACAGCAACCGTTGAGCTGTTGAAAACCCAGGTTCGGCAGACCCGGGCTGATCTGGGCGGCACCGAGATGAACGCCGCGCTGGAAAAGGTCATCGACATCCTGGACCTGGGCCGTCTGCGCCCCAAGCCGGCCGACATCTTGATGATCACCGATGGCGAGATCTGGGACATCGACGAGACGGTGGCAACGGTTCGCAATGGCGGACACAGACTTTTTGCCATCGGCGTTGGCAGCGCCCCGGCCGAGAGCTTGCTCAAGGAACTTGCCGAAGTCAGCGGCGGCGCCTGCGAGTTGATCGGTACCCACGAGAACATGGGCGAGGCGGTGATGCGCTTGCTCGACAGGATGCGCCAGTCGCACCCGATGGAGGTCGGCATCCAGGACCTGCGTTTGAACCCGGCGGTGGTCAGCTCGATGAGGCCGGTGTGTGATGGGCAGACCCTGCATGTCTGGACCCGCATGGCCGTCAAGCCAGACCAGGCCCCTACCCTGCTGTGCGGCACCGAGCTCAGCCAGGCCAGCCTCAATTGGGACGCCGACGGCACCTTGTCGCGCCTGCACGCCAACCATCAACTCCAGACGATGACCCTGCCCTCGCAAGCCACGGCCTTTGCGCTCAAATACCAGCTGATTTCAAGATTCACCAACTACCTTCTGGTGCACAAGCGCGGGGAAGGCGAACAAGCCACCGGGCTGCCCCATTTGCAGCAAGTCCAGTCGATGCTGGCAGCGGGGCATGCGGGGAGTGGGTCGGTGCGGCACGGAAGCGCCAGTCGGGCATTGCCAAGCCTCACAACCCATGGAATGGACATCGGCGAGGCCAGTACCAGCGATTTGAGCAGGCCCGCCGTCTGGCGACAGTCAAGAAGCCCGGCCAAGGCGGCGCCTGCGCCATCGGCCGGCCTCCGGCAACTCGCCGACAAGTTGACGGCGCCAGACCACCCGATCGCCCGGTTGATCATGACGTTCAACGCAAATGCCTTGAAGCATGCCCAGTTCCAAGCCGCCCTTGAGGCGAGCATCCAGGGGCTGGACTTTGGCTATTTGACCGATCTTTTCAAGAGCCTTGACGGCGAGATTGCAGACCGGTCCACCGCATGGGCGCTGCTGCTGCTCTGGTTCATTAACGTCAAGGGCATGAAGCCCGACCTTGAGCGCCACGGGCAGCGCCTGCTCGATCAGCAATTGCTGGGCCTGCCACCCGACAGCAAAGCTGCGGCCTACGCCCGCTTTGAAGAAGGAATCCGCCAGGCCAGCAACATGGACGATGTCGAAATTCCGGCGTTTTTGAGGAGGCAAGCCAGGCAAACAGGTTTCAGCAGCCTGTAGCCCGCAAGAGGCCGCAGGCCGGAATGCGGGGATCGGCGGGGGCAGAAAATTCCCCGCAATCCGCTGCGCTGCTTGGCGGGCTACGAAATACGCTGTAGCCCGCTTGTCGTCCGCATTTGATGCTCATACAATAAATCCATGCGAATTGAGTTCGACGCAGCCAAGGATGTAGGTAACCATGCGAAACACGGCTTGTCGCTGGCAGTCGCTGCGAAACTGGATTGGCAGTCGGCCCTGGTTTGGGAGGATGCACGAAACAGCTATGGCGAGTCGAGGCAGAGCGCTCTGGTAATGCTGGACGACCGGGTTTATTTTGTGGCTTTCGTTGACCGGGCTGACTCGCGGCGAGTCATCAGTCTTCGTAAGGCCAACAACAGAGAGGTCACCGAATATGTCAAGCACGCTTAAAACGAGATCAGGTCGGCAGGTGGTCTTGCCAACAGTGGAAGAGGACCTTGCCATCACCGCTGCCGCATTGAATGACCCGGATGCTCAACCGTTGAAGCCTGCCGAAATGGCCCAGTTGCGCCCTATGCGAGGCAGGCCGCCGGTGGCAGTGCGCC
>JBIKPD010000316.1:0-4744 GCA_044357665.1 Roseateles sp.
GCTTTGGCGGCTTTGAGCGTTGGCGCCCCTGCGCCTGATTTCAGCGCCGAAGCGGCAGTTGGCGGCCAGCCGTTCAAGTTCAGCCTGGCCGACACCCTCAAGCAGGGTCCGGTGGTGCTCTACTTCTATCCGAAAGCCTTCACCAAGGGCTGCACGATCGAAGCGCATCAGTTCGCCGAGGCGACCGACCAGTTCAAGGCGCTTGGCGCTACGGTGATCGGCATTTCCAATGATGACATCGAAACGCTGAAGAAGTTTTCAGTCGAGGCCTGCCGCAACAAGTTCGCTGTGGCGGCTGACGCAGGTGCAAAGGTGATGCAGCGCTATGACGCTGCGCTGCGTTTGCTGCCGGGCATGGCGGACCGGATTTCCTATCTGATTTCGCCGGACGGCAAGATCGCTGCGGTCTATGCCAGCCTGAGCGCCGATGGTCATGTCGAAACGATGCTGAAGGCGGCCGAGCAGTTGAAAGCGCGACGCTGAAGCTTTAGGGATTAGCGCCTCTGCAAGGCGGGCGCGATGTCGAAGCGCTGCGCAGGTTTATCGGCGCGGGCATAGAGGCCGGCGACCTTGGGCAGGCTGGCCTGGATGTCGCGGATTCTTGTCGGCCCGGCGGGATGGGTTGACAGCCATTGCGGCGGCGCGCCCTTGGACATCGCGCCCATCTTTTCCCATAGGCTGACGCCCGCCGCGGGGTCATAGCCAGCGCGAGCCGCCAACTCCATGCCGACCAGATCGGCCTCGCTTTCATCTTCGCGGCTGAAGGTCAGACTCAGCAATTGACCGCCCATCTGCAGCGCCATGTCGCCGAGATGGCCCAGGCCGAGGACGCTCGACAAAACGTTGGCGCCGATCCGCGTTGCCGCGGTTTTGCCCATCCGCTCGCGCGCATGCTCGCGCAGCGCATGGGCGACTTCATGGCCCATGATCGTCGCCACCTCGGCATCGCTGAGTTTGAGTTTTTCCAGGATGCCGTAATAAAAAGCGATCTTGCCGCCCGGCATGCAGAAGGCATTCATCTGCGGGCTGGCGATCAGGTTGACCTCCCAGCGCCATTGCTGCGCGCGCAAATTCCATGGCATGGCCAAGGGGACGATGCGCTTGGCAATCGCGCGCAGCCGCTGCAACTGTGGATGCGAGGCCGGCGCCAAGGCATGGGCTTGCGCAGCCTCGCGCATCATCTGCTGATACTGCTGGGCGCCGGCGGTCTCGACCTGTTCGGCCGGCACCAGACTGGCCATACGGCTGGTGGCGCCGACCTCGACGCCTTCGCGCGCCCACACCGGGCCCAGCGCCGCTGCGCCGAGCAGGCTGGTGAAAAGACGCCGCGAGTTCATCTTGCCAGCAGGTTTGCTGCAGCTACAAGCCTGACCAAAGCCATGGCAAGGCGCACTGGGCAGGTCGGGGTTGGCGGCGGGGTTGAAGTCCATGGTGGGGCGTGAAAGGTCGCTGCGTAAGCCTATTTTGATGCATCTGCCGGGGATCACCGACAATCGGCAGATGGTGACACCCCTCTCAAATCTCAAGCCTGACCTGGCCGACGCCCAGCAATTTCGTGCCGCGCTGGGCATGTTTGCCACCGGCGTGACGATCGTCACCGCGCGCGCGCAGGACGGCAGTCTGGTCGGATTGACGGCCAATTCGTTCAATTCAGTCTCGTTGGCGCCGCCGCTGGTGCTCTGGAGCCTGTCTCAAAAAGCCGGCACGATGCCGGTCTTCAGCCAGGGCTCGCATTACGCGATCAACATCCTGGCGGCTGACCAGATGGCGTTGGCGCAGCGCTTTGCCACCCGCGACATCGACCGCTTTGCCGGCGTCAGTTGGCGCGAGGGCGCGGGCGGTGCGCCGGTGCTTGACGGCGTTGCAGCGGTGTTCGAATGCGCCAACCGCAGCCAATACGAGGAGGGCGACCATGTCATCTTTGTCGGCGAGGTCGAAAACTGCAGCCGCCGCGAAGGCGCGATGCCGTTGATCTTCCATGGCGGGCGCTATTACACCGAATTGCCACTCTGACCCCGGTTCAGGCCCCGGTTTCGGTCTGCCAAGACCGCTGCGGCATGTGATGATGCGGCCTCATGGCCAATTCAATTGAATCCAATTCGCCGCGCAGCAGCCTTTTTGCCCTGGCAGCCATGCTGCTGGCCTGCACCGTCGCACCGCTGCTCGCCTACAACCTGACGCCTTCGGCGACCTTGTTCAATCAGTTGACGTCGGTCGCTGGCTGGGGCTTGGTGCTGGTCTGTCTGGGCCGTTCGCAGCCACGCTGGCAAGGCGGCGCAGTGGTCTGGGCCTTGCTGTTGCTGCTTGCCGCGCCCGGCTTGTCATGGCTTACCGGGCTGCCGATGGCACTGGCCTTGTCGGGCAGCGCCATGATCACCGCAGCGCTGCTGGTTTTGCTGGCTGGGCAAGGCCTCGACGATCAGGCGCGGCTCGATTGGTTCGAGATTTTCTGCTGGAGCCTGCTGGCGGCGGGGCTGCTGAGCCTGTTGGTCAGCCTGGTGCAGGTCTTTGCACCCGACTGGGCCGACGGCCGCATCATCGCGAGGTCGGGTATTCCAGGCCGCGCCGTCGGCAATCTGCGCCAGCCCAACCACCTGGCCAGCTTGTTGATGTGGTCCTGCGTGGCAGCGGTCTATCTGGCCGAAGGCGGGTTCCTGAAAAAAATCGGCGGTGCGATCGCCTTGCCGGCGCTGCTGCTGGGCTTGGTGCTGGCCGTGGTGTTGAGCGCCTCGCGCACCGGCATGCTGGCGGTATTGATCCTGGCTTTCTGGGGTGCGTTCGACCGCAAGCTGAGCCGGGCTTCGAAGTTGAGCCTGCTGGCCACGCCCTTGATGTTGGCCTTGTGCTGGCTGCTGATCTCCTTCTGGGCCAATGCTGGTGGCCATGCCTTCGGCGCCGAGTCACGTCTGACCGAAGGCGCCGGATCGCCGTCGAGGCTGGCCATTCTGGCCAATGCCTGGGAGCTGCTGAAATCCAATCCGCTGACCGGTGTTGGCTGGGGGCAGTTCAATCTGGCCTGGAGCATGAGCCCATTCCCGCAGCGGCCGATTGCCTTTTTTGACCACACGCATAACCTGCCGATGCAGTTGGCGGTTGAACTGGGCCTGCCGCTGAGCCTGGCTGTGCTGGGCTTGCTGGGCTGGGCGCTTTGGAAAGCTTTCAGCCTCAAAGCCCAGGGGCAGGACGCGCTGATGCGGCGCTGCGCCTTCATGCTGGTGCTGATGATCGGCTTGCACAGCCTGCTTGAATATCCGCTCTGGTATGCCTATTTCCTGCTGCCAACCGCATTTGCTTTCGGTCTGGCGCTGGGGCGGCCCGGACCGCAGGCAAGGTCATTGGCCCAGGCTTTGCCGCTGGCTGGCCTGCTGATGCTGGCGGGCAGCATTTACAGCGTGGCTGAATATCTGCGCATCGTCGACATCTATGTGGCGAGCGCCAACGCGCCGCCGCTGGAACAGCGCATTGCCGATGGCCAGCGGACGCTGCTGTTTTCGACCCATGCCGATTACGCTGCTGCCACCAGTCTGGCGCCTGGCTTGGCGGCGCTCGAGGCAGCCAAGCGCACCGCGCATAGCCTGATCGACGCCAGGCTGATGGAGTCCTGGGCCAAGTCGCTGCATGCCACCGGCGATGACGAGCGTGCCCGCTATGTGGTGCAGCGCTTGCGCGAATTCCGCAACCCGATCGGTGACGAATTCCTCGCCGGCTGCGCGCAACCGGCCGAGAAGCCGTTTCAATGCGAGATGCCGACGCGCAGCTACAACTGGCGCGAGATGCGCTGAGGCTCAGCCCTTCGGCTTGTTCTCTTCTTCAGCTTTGGCGGCATCGGCCTTGGGCTCGTCACCGAGTACCGATTTCAGCGGGCAGATCGAGTAGGCCGGGCATTTCTTGCAGCCGGCAACGATGGCGATCGGGCAAACAGTCATGGCATCTCCTCGGTTGAAAACAAGCTGGCGACGGCTTACCAGTTGCCGGTATTGGGCATCGAAGTCCAGGGCTCGCAAGGCGCGAGCGCCGGGCCAGCTTGCAGCAGTTCGATCGAGATCTGGTCAGGCGAGCGAACGAAAGCCATCCGACCATCGCGTGGCGGCCGGTTGATCAAGACGCCATGCTCGGCCAGGCGTTGGCAACTGGCGTAAATATTCTCGACCGCAAAGGCTAGGTGGCCAAAGTTGCGCCCGCCGGTATAGACCTCGGCATCCCAGTTGTAGGTCAGCTCGACCTGGGCGTCATGGTCGCCAGGGGCAGCCAGGTAGACCAGGGTGAAGCGTCCGGCCTGATGCTCGCTACGGCGCACTTCGTCAAGCCCGAGCGCGTCACGGTAGAACTTCAGCGAAGCTTCGAGGTCGGTGACGCGCACCATGGTGTGCAGGTATTTCATCGGGCAGCCTTGCGGAAATCTGGTTGGGACCCGATTGTGCAGCCAATCCGTCAGTAATCGAGCCATTCCAGCGGCGCCACCAGTGGCGCACCCTTGATACGGGCCAGGGTGTCGGTCAAGACGTCGATGTTGTTGTCGAAACTGCCATGGGTGGCGCTGATCTGGCCCTGCTCGCGGGTATTGCGGACCTTCGGCGTATCTACCCGATGCAGCAGCCCATGCTGAGCGGCCAGCGGGTTCCAGGCCGCTTGCCATTGCTGCATGGCGGCCATGCCGCTGCGGTCCCATTGCTCCTTGTCGTTGGCAAAGTCGGGCAGCAGGGCTCGCTCCATGCCCAGCAAAGGCTGCTTGCGTACATCATCG
>JBIKPD010000279.1:0-5415 GCA_044357665.1 Roseateles sp.
TCAGCTGATACAGGTGCAACTGCGCCAAAGCCAGCACGCCCGAGCGCGAGGCGCCCAGGTAATGTTGAACCGCAAAGCCGCTCGAGCAGGCGGCGGCGTAGAGGTTGCAGGTCTGCACCTGCATTGGCGCCTTGCCGCCCAGTTGATCGAGCAGATGGCCGAGCAGGATCGACCCGGCCGAATGGCCGATCAGGTGCAATTCCAGCGCAATTCCAGCCTGGGTCAGGCGTTCGCGCAGTTCACGCAATCGGGCTGCGGCGACGCTTAGCAGATGACCTGGCTGACTGCCGCCGGCGGCGTTCTCGCGCATTTCGCTCCACAGGCCGCGGCCCAGCGTGCGCCCGGCCGCTTCGATCGCCCGGTCCTTGGCGTCCCCCAGATCAAGCCAGGCGCCGGCGCGGTCACCCGACAGGCCCAGCAGATGCTGGACCCAATCCTCCATCATGTCGGCGATGGTTTCGGCAACGCCGGTTTTCCAGGTGAAGAAGACCGGGTAGACGCCATTGGCTTCGAAATAGGGCGCCAGCACCCGGATGCGCTGGATCGACTCGGCCTCGGCATTCAAGCCGCCATGGGCGAAGATCGCCAGTTTCAAGGTCTTGCCTTTGGCGCCCTTGATCCATTGCAGCGGGCGCTCGACCAGGATGTCGCGCGCCTGGCCGATGCCGTCGCTGCGCTGGCGCGTGAAGTCGGTCACCATCAAATGCCCCTCATTGCCTGAAAGCAGCGTGTGGGTATAGGCGCGCTCGGTGCTCCAAGGCTCATAGGGCTTGTGCAGGAATTCATGGTCGATCGGCCAGGGATCATCTGGCGGATTGTTGGTGACACGCGAAGTGCGGGCGAGCCCGCCCATCGAGCGGCCCAGCGACAAGCGATAGGAGGAAGATCGGGCAGCGACGCTGTTCGCCTGAGTCTGTGCCACGCCCAGCGCCACCGCCCAGGCGTCGGTCGAGTTGGTGACCCAGTCCTCGTAGCTGAGCACCGCGAATCCCGCAGCACCCCAGCCGCCACCCCAGGAGTTCTGCACGATGAAGCCGCGCTCGTTGTAGCCGACCAGGGCAAAAGCATGGCCGCCGGTTTGTGCCGGATCCTGCAACGCACCGATGACCGGCAGTTCGGCATGGCGCCTGGGCGCTTTCAAGGGCTTGGCGAGCATCAAGCGGCTCCAGCCGTCATGCACGGTGGCCGCGACATAGACCGCACCGATCTCCATGATGGCGGCTTGCAGATCGACCACCGACATCTTGTCGATGCGGTAATAGACGCCCAGCGGGCGCCGCGTGGCGTCGCTGGCCCAGCCCTCGCTCGGCCGCACGAACGATGGTTTGCCGCTGGCGTCGAGCGGATAAGGCCAGAGTCTTTCGCTGCACACACCATGCTTGTGCCAGCCCTTCAGCGCACCGCGACAGCTCGAGCCGTCATAGTCCTGGCCCGGCCATTCGTCGTAATGCTTGGCCAATTCGTAGAACATGCGGGGGCTGACCGCGGCCATCGCTTCTTTGGCGTTCTCATCAATGCGGCGGCGCCAGAGCAGATAGTTGGTCACGCAAGCCAGTCCGAAGCCGGTGCAGGCACCCTCGCTGCCCTGATTCAGCACCAGGCCGGCTTTCACATAGCCGGGCAGGAACTGTTTCAGTTCCTCGTCAGCGGGGAAGCGCGCTGGCAGCGAACGCAACGGTGCACGATAGGTGAGGTCGCGGAAATCGAGCCGGTCGGGCCTGGCATCGAGACTTTGCAGGGGGTTCATGTTGACGCCCTGAACTGCGGCTTGAGGCTTGTTGCGCGTGGCCATCTGCGGACTCCTTGAATGAGGCCCGATCTTGGCGGCGACTGGCTGGCAACGCCGCCCCTAGCTCATGGGAGCTTGTGACAAACTCGCGCCAGGAGGTCTTGTCGATGAAAATTTGCATTGTGGGTGCCGGCGCCATTGGCGGCTGGTTCGCCGCCCATCTGGGCCGCTTGCCCGGAGTTCACCTGAGCGCGCTGGCGCGCGGCCAGACCTTGGCCGCTTTGCGCCAGCATGGGCAGCGCATGGATAGCGCAGGAAAACGCAGCCAGGTGGCGATCGTCGCCAGCGACTTGGCCCTGGATCTGGGTCCGCAGGACCTGGTCATCGTCGCCGTCAAGGGGCCTTCCCTGGCAGCGCTGGCGCCTGCGATCAAGGCTTTGCTCGGGCCGCGAACACAATTGCTGATGGCAATGAATGGCGTGCCCTGGTGGTTTTTCGACAGCCTCGAAGGTGCTGCCAAGGGGCTGAAGCTGGAAACGGTCGACCCGGGCGGGGTCATCGCAGCCATGATTCCGGTCGAGCGGGTGATCGGCTGCGTCGTCCATGCCAGTTGCTCAACGCCGGAGGCCGGCCTGGTCAAGCATGTGATGGGCATGGGGCTGATCGTCGGCAAACCAGCGGGGGGCAGGCCGGCAGATCTGGTGCAAGTCGGCGATCTGCTCGGCCAGGCCGGGTTCCAGGTCACAGTCTCCGACCGGATCCAGCGCGACATCTGGTTCAAGCTCTGGGGCAATATGACGATCAACCCGATCTCGGCCCTGACCGGCGCCACCTGCGACCGCATCCTCGACGATGAGTTGGTGCTCGCTTTTGTCACCCGGGTGATGCATGAGGCGGCAGCAATCGGCGCGCAGATCGGTTGCGCGGTTGAACAAACGCCCGCTGAGCGCCATCTGGTGACCCGCAAATTGGGGGCATTCAAGACCTCGATGCTGCAGGATCTGGAGGCCGGTCGACCGCTGGAACTGGCCGCGCTTGTCGGAGCGGTGCGTGAGATCGGCCTGCATCTCGGCCTGCCAACGCCAAATACCGACGCGATTCTGGGTTTGACAAGGTTGATGGCGCAGACCCGATCGCTTGCCGCACCCGGGGCGCAGAAGGATTTTTCTTAAACAACTTGTCACAAACGCGCGAAGGGTGCAAACTGGATTTGCCGATCAACTAAAAAGCTGCGATTCAGCGAACCCGCCAGACCCAGACAGATCCCACTCTCGTTCTTTGGATTTCCTCCCCGTATTTTTTTGAATCTCCCTTTGAAAGGAGGCTTTATGAATCTGACAATCAGTGGCCACCATTTGGAAGTGACGCCGGCTTTACGCGAATATGTGATTGCCAAGCTGGATCGGGTGACCCGCCATTTTGACCAGGTCGTTGACATCAACGTCCTGCTCACGGTGGAGAAGCAAAAGGAAAAGGAACGCCGGCAGAAGGCCGAAGTGACGGTCCATGTCAAAGGACGCGACATCTTTGTCGAGCATGCAGCCGAAGATCTTTATGCGGCGATCGACCAGTTGATGGACAAACTGGATCGCCAGGTCTGTCGCCACAAGGACAGGGTGCAGGAGCATCACCACGCTTCGGCCAAACGTCTGGAGACCTTGACGCCTTGAAAGTCGAGGCTAGCGGTTGAAGTCAGGGCGGCCTCGGCCGCCTTTTTGCTGGGCGACCGGCTTCGGAAGGCGCGCGGCCCCGGGTTATGGCGAGCGATCTGTATGGAATTAATGTTGCTGCACTGCAGCATTTCCGTGATTTATGCGCTTGACAGCGAAAGCTTGCGCCGGAGGTGGGTGGGAACTTTCTATAATCCCAATCCCAGACACCGACCGAGCGTCCCGCCCAAGGCTTGTGCAGCCGTAATCGACGCTTTGATTCAATGAATCGTCTCGCCGCCATCCTGCCTGCCAGCAATGTTCTGGTCAATGTGGACGCATCCAGTAAAAAGCGCATCTTCGAACAGGCGGGCTTGCTGTTCGAGAACAACCATTCGATTTCGCGAGCCACGGTTGCGGACAATCTGTTCACGCGCGAACGACTCGGTTCTACCGGGCTGGGTCACGGCGTTGCAATTCCGCATGGCCGCATCAAGGGTCTGAAAAATCCGCTCGCAGCGGTGCTGCGGGTGCAGCAACCGATCGGTTTTGATGCGCCTGACGAGGAAGCGGTCAGCCTGTTGATCTTCTTGCTGGTGCCCGAAGCCGCAACTCAGCGGCATCTGGAAATTCTGTCTGAGATCGCCGAGATGCTGTCCGATCGCGAGCTTCGCGACCGGCTCAAGTCCGAGCCTGACGCAGCCGTGGTGCACAGCCTGATCACCGCCTGGCATCCACTCAAATCAATCGCCTGAGACACCGGTCACCGCCAATGAAACCCACCTCGATCAGTGCTGACCGACTTTTTGAAGAGCATCGCCAGGTGCTGCGCTGGGAATGGGTTGCCGGGCATGCCCATCCCGAACGCCCGTTCGATGAAGCTGCAGTACGCGATGCGCAATCGGCCGCCGATCTGGTGGGCTACCTGAATTACATCCACCCTTACCGGGTGCAGATCGTTGGCGCCCGGGAAATCGCCTACCTGAGCCAGGTGTCGGACGAAGCACAGGAGCGGCGGATTTCGCGCATCGTCACGCTGGAGCCACCGGTGCTGATCGTTGCCGATGGTCAGCAACCATTGCCCCGCCTGGTCGCGATGTGCGATCGCGCCGAGATTCCCTTGTTCGTGACCTCTGAATCGGCCGGGCATGTGATCGACGTCGTGCGGACCTACCTGGCGCAGTTGTTCGCCAATCGCACGACGCGCCATGGCGTGTTCATGGACATCCTTGGCCTGGGCGTGTTGCTGACCGGTGAATCAGGCCTGGGCAAGAGTGAACTGGGCCTGGAGTTGATTTCGCGCGGCCATGGGTTGGTGGCTGATGACGCGGTCGACCTGTTCCGCATTTCCCAGCTCGCCATCGAGGGTCGCTGCCCCGAGCTGTTGATGAATTTGCTCGAAGTCCGCGGCATCGGCCTGCTCGACATCCGGGCGATCTTCGGTGAGACCGCGGTGCGCCGCAAAATGCGGCTCAAGCTGATCGTTCACCTGGTACGCAAGGAAACGATGGAGCGTGAATTCGAACGCATGCCCTATGAACCTTTGTACGAAGATGTGCTGAGCACGCCGGTGCGCAAGGTGGTGATCGCGGTTGACGCAGGCCGCAATCTGGCCGTGCTGGTGGAAGCTGCCGTACGCAACACGATCCTGCAGCTACGCGGCATCGACACCTACCGCGAGTTCGTCGAACGCCACCAACGCGCGATCGAGAACGGTCAGCTGGACGATAACTGACCATTTTCAGACCCGTCAGGGCTTGCGCGGACAGGCGGGCTTGATGCACGCGGCATAGAGCGAAAGGGCATGTTCCTGCAACTCGAACCCCCGCTCCTTGGCGACGGCATGCTGGCGGGCCTCAATCTCGGCGTCATAGAATTCTTCGACCCGCCCGCAAGTCAGACAGACCAGATGGTCATGGTGATGGCCCTCGTTGAGCTCGAAGACTGACTTGCCCGACTCGAAATGATTGCGCGTCAGCAAGCCCGCCTGCTCGAACTGGGTCAATACACGGTAAACCGTCGCCAGACCGATGTCGG
>JBIKPD010000486.1:0-2877 GCA_044357665.1 Roseateles sp.
CATCATTGCCAAGGGCCTGCAGGGCCTGCCTTATTCGGCCCTGGTTGCGATGGCTTTTGCGGCCATGGCTGCGGCCTTGATCGAGGTTGCCCGCATCATCAGCAAAGGGCGTTTCCAGCTCTCGGCCGTCTCGATCGGCCTGGGCGTGGTGCTGCCGCCCGAGGCGGTGTTCGCGATGTGGGTCGGTGCAATGCTGTTCTGGCTGATGGGCCGCCGTCACAAGCAAGCGGGCACGCTGGGCAACCGGATCTGGGTCGAAGGCTGCGAGCCGATCTGCGCCGGGCTGATCTCGGGCGCGGCCCTGATGGGCATCGGCAATGCGATCGTCAATGTGCTGATCAATTGACCGTTGGCGCGGGCCGGAGGGCAAGGCGCGATGGCCCGCATGTCACAATCGCAACCCAGGTCGCCGACCATAGCTCAACCGGATAGAGCACCCGCCTTCTAAGCGGGCGGTTGCAGGTTCGATTCCTGCTGGTCGGACCAATTTATTGAGTCACCAAGCCTCACGACACGCAGATCCTGGGCTTGTTCGAGGCGGACAGCAGGCGCGGATTTCGCAAGTGACTCCGACAAGCGCACCATCGGTTCAAAGCCGATTCAGCCGCTCAAAATCGACCGACAGCCTGTAAGTGCCTTGCCCGCCCTGTCTCGCCAGTGATTTCACGACGCGTTCACAGTGCGCCCAGCTATCAGTTTGCTGGAGATCTCAATCGGTACTGGGTCCAACGCGAACCGGAATTGAAAAAGATGCTTTCACGCGTTTCAGTACGACCAATGTTTTGAATTGCTTGATATTTGGATTGCTGTACAGAAATCGGCGGGTAAAGCGGTCGTAATCTTCCATGTCGCGTGCGGTCACGGTCAGCACAAAGTCGGTTTCCCCCGTGACGTAATAGGCGCTCATGACCTCTTCAGTTTCCAGCATTTCTCGCTGGAACTCGTCAATGATGTCGGCCCGCTCACGTTCCAAGCTGACCAGCAGAACCATGCTCAGTGGACGACCCACGGCCTTGGGGGCGATCACGGCGACTTGGCGCTCGATCACGCCCGCTTTTTCCATCAGCTTGACCCGCCTTTGACAGGCAGTGACCGACAGTCCGACCTCATGTCCTAGTCGCTCGCCGGTGACTTTGCTGTTGACCTGCAGGATCTTCAAAATCTTGGCATCAATCTCATCAATTTGGTAAGTCATATTTGAACGTTATTTATAAAAAATTTAAAGAAATTATTCAATTAATAGCCGATATTTGAATAATTTATTCGTCTTGCTCCGATAGCATAACTGCTTCCGGCAAGAAACGTTTGTACGGAAAACGATAGCACAGTCGGCAATTGCATTGAGGACCAAAACAGCAAGGATCCGCGAGCCGGCACCGAGACACCGTCAACACACTGAACGAAGGAAGTCCAATGAATACGATGAATCGCTCCGTTTTCCACCAGGCCGCGGTTTTCCATAAGCCGCAGCGCCTCGCGCCTTGGCTTGCGTTCAACTTGCTGGCAATCGCAATGGGTACGGCCTATGCTCAGAGCACGCCACCCCTCTCACCGGCGAGCGGCACCGACAAAAGAGCCGACGACCGCACCATTTTGGAGACGGTCACCATCAGCGCCACGCGGCGGCTCGAAGCCATCCGGGATGTGCCGGTGGCCATCACCAAGATCTCCACCGACGACGGACTCGACCTGGGCGCCAAGTCCCTGGCCGATGTGCTGACCGCCGTGCCGGGCCTCACCTATACGCAGTCGCTCAGCGCCACCACGGGGAATATGGTGATTCGCGGTGTCACGACCGGCAACGACAACAACCCCACAGTGGGGATATATCTGGACGACGTCCCGGTGGGCAGTTCACTCAACACAACCCCCTTCGACCAGCGCCTGCTGGACTTGGCAAATATTGAAGTGCTCAAAGGCCCGCAGGGCACGCTCTATGGTGCTTCTGCCATGGGCGGTCTGCTCAAGTTCAACACCCGCACGCCTGACTCGACCCGTTTCTCGGGTCAGGTCGGCGCCGAAATGTCGCAAACCAGCCATGGCGGCAGCAGCTACACGCTGTACGGCAACGTCAACGTGCCACTGAGCCAGAATGTTGCTGCCTTGCGCATCGCCGCGTTCCACAGCAAGGACGGTGGCTTCATCGACGCCACCGGTCCCGCCGCCGGCAAGGACGTCAACGGCGGCACGGTCACCGGTGCGCGCCTGTCGCTCGGCCTGAAGCCCTCCAAGGAGTTGGCTGTGCGCTTCTCGATGCAGACCCAGGACGCCAAATCGGAGGGGATCAATGTCACCAGCTATAGCTCGACCACCGGCCAACTCGTGACCAGCGAGATGTCTCACGCGAACCTGCGCTATTCCGAACCGACCCAGATCAAGAACAACCTGGCAGCGCTGAACATCGAATACGACATGGGTTGGGCCAAGGCCTATTCGATCACCGGCCACCAGACCGAGCGTAACGTGCAGACCACCGACTTCAACGAGGGCTTCCTGACTGTCCTGCCGCCATTTTTCCTGCAGTTGCGCACCGACCTGACGGGCAAACTGGACAAGACCACCCAGGAATTCCGCCTGGTGTCGGCCCCAGGCGGTGCGATCGAATGGTTGGGCGGCATTTTTTACGGTGACGAGAAGTCCGACGGGACCTACACCGCGACCGCCACCACGGCGCCCTGGGGTCCGGTGCCCGATCAAACCAAGCTGTTCGACGGCGCCGGGAGAAAAAAGCACTGGCGCGAAACCGCGCTGTATGGCACCGTGGTCTGGAACGTTTCGCCCGCCCTGGCGCTCACTGCCGGCGGTCGGGCGGTGCGCAACAGCCAGGATTACGTGGTGCATGACTTCGGCGCGGCCACAGCGAACAAACTGGTCTAT
>JBIKPD010000485.1:0-2877 GCA_044357665.1 Roseateles sp.
CCGGCGCAGACTGTCCTTGAAGTCGCTGATCTCGCCGCGCATCGCTGCTTCGGTGATCGCCGCGACTTCGGCCTTGCGCCCGGCGGCCTCGGCGATTTCATCAATGCATTCGATATTGATCAGCGTCGAGTCCATATCGAACGCAGCGATGCGGAAATCCGCCAGTTTCAGCGGCGGCGCGAAGCCTTGGATCACGAGGGTCGGGTCTTGCATGAATGGTTCCGTTTCAATCAATCAGCGGGTCGGCTGGCCCAGCAAGCGCAGCACTTCGCGGATCGCCTGGGCGCGGTCTTTCGGATCGGTCAAGGCTTTGTCGATGCGCAGCTTGTCATTGCCGACCAGTTTGATGTTGCGGTTCTTCTGTACCAGGGCGATCACCTTGGCGGCGTCGATCGGCGGGTTCGGGCGGAAGCTGATGTTCATCAGCTGTGGCGCAGCATCGATCTTCAACACGCCATAAGGCTTGGCCAGCACGCGCAGCCGGTGCGTGTCGAACAGGGTCTGGCCCTGCGCCGGCAGCTTGCCGAAACGGTCGGTCGCTTCCTCAAGCAGCGCGTCGATCTGCTCGTTCTTTTCGGCCGAAGCCAGGCGTTTGTAGAAGGACAGCCGCACATGCACATCGCCGCAATAAGCGTCGGGCAGCAGCGCCGGCGCATGCAGGTTGATTTCGGTGACGGCAGCCAGCGGATTGAGCAGATCGGGCTCGATGCCGGCCTTCAGCGAACGCACCGCTTCGGTGAGCATCTCGTTATAGAGCTGGAAGCCGATCTCGAGCATATTGCCGCTCTGGTTTTCGCCCAGCACCTCGCCGGCACCGCGGATTTCCAGGTCATGCATCGCCAGGTAAAAGCCCGAGCCGAGCTCCTCCATCGCCTGGATCGCATCGAGCCGCTGCGCTGCCTGTTTGGTCAAACCTTCCAGATCCGGCACCATCAGATAGGCATAAGCCTGATGGTGCGAGCGGCCGACGCGGCCGCGCAACTGGTGCAGCTGCGCCAGGCCGAATTTGTCGGCGCGCGCCATCACGATGGTGTTGGCGCTCGGCACATCGATGCCGGTTTCGATGATGGTCGAACACAGCAGCAAATTGTGTTTGCCGCCGACGAACTCGCGCATCACCCGCTCGAGTTCGCGCTCGGGCATCTGCCCATGGGCGATGACGATGCGCGCTTCGGGCAGCAGCTCGACCAGTTGCTGGCGCCGGTTCTCGATCGTGTCGACCTCGTTGTGCAGGAAATAGACCTGTCCGCCGCGCTTCAATTCGCGCAGCACCGCTTCACGGATCACGCCGTTGCTCTCTCTGCGGACAAAAGTCTTGATCGCCAGCCGGCGCTGCGGCGCGGTCGCGATCACGCTCAGGTCGCGCAGCCCTTCCAATGCCATGCCCAAGGTGCGCGGGATCGGCGTGGCTGTCAAGGTCAGCACATCGACTTCAGCGCGCATCGCCTTCATCGCCTCCTTGTGGCGCACGCCGAAGCGGTGCTCTTCGTCGATCACCAAGAGCCCCAGGCGCATGAACTTGACGTCGGCGCTGAGCAGCTTGTGGGTGCCGATGACGATGTCGATCGAACCATCAGCCAGGCCAGCCATCGCGGCCTTGATTTCCTTGGCTGAGCGGAAGCGGCTCATCTCGGCGACCCGCACCGGCCATTTGCCGAAACGGTCGGAAATGGTCTGGAAATGCTGTTCGGCCAACAGCGTCGTTGGCGCCAGGATCGCCACCTGCTTGCCGCCCATCACGGCGATGAAAGCAGCGCGCAGCGCGACTTCGGTCTTGCCGAAACCGACATCGCCGCAGACCAGCCGGTCCATCGGCCGCGGGCTGATCATGTCCTGGATCACCGCATGGATGGCGGCGCGCTGGTCGGGTGTTTCCTCGAAGCCGAAACTGGCGGCGAATGCCTCGTAGTCCTGGCCGCCATAGCGGAAGGCATGGCCTTCGCGCGAGGCCCGTTGGGCATAGAGGTTGAGCAACTCGGCCGCGGTGTCGCGCACCTGTTCGGCGGCGCGGCGTTTGGCTTTTTCCCATTGGCCCGAGCCGAGCCGGTGCAGCGGCGCCTCTTCGGCCGACACGCCGGTGTAGCGGCTGATCAGATGCAGTTGCGACACCGGCACATAGAGCGTCGCGGCATCGGCATATTCGAGATGCAGGAATTCCGAGGCCCCGTCGCCGATGTCGATATTGATCAGCCCGCGGTAGCGTCCGATGCCATGGTTGCTGTGCACCACCGGGTCGCCGATCTTCAGCTCCGACAGGTCCTTGATCAGCGCATTGACGTCGCTGACCTGCTCCTGCTTGCGCCGCCTGCGCGTCGTCGGCGCGGTGGCGAACAACTCGGTTTCAGTGAAGAGCTGGATCTTGCGTCCGGAATCGGGCTCGAACCAGAAAAATCCCTCGGCCAGCGGCGCTGCGGTGATCGCGAACTTCTCTTCGCCGGCTTCGAATTCGGCCAGATCCTGCACCGAGGGCGGGTCGATGCTGCTGTCGCGCAGCAGCTCCAGCAAGGTCTCGCGCCGGCCTTCGCTTTCGGCCAGCAGCAGCACCCGATGCGGGGTGCTCTTCAGATGCGCGGCCAGCCTGGCAAAGGGTTGTTGGGTGCCGCGCTCGATGCTGACATCGGGCAGCGGCCGGGCATAGTCGATCGGCTCGTCGACCGAGATATGGCCGCGCACTGCCAGCACCGCATGGGGATGGGTCAGCGTGAAGAATTCCTCGACCTTCAGGAAGATTTCTTCAGGCGCCAGGATCGGCCGCTCGGGGTCATGCTGGAGAAAGCGGTGGCGCTCGCGCGTGTCGACCCAGAAGCGCTTCAGCGCCTCGTCGACATTGCCATGCAGCACCAGCGCCACCTGCTCGCCGAGGAAGTCAAAGATCGT
>JBIKPD010000132.1:0-10162 GCA_044357665.1 Roseateles sp.
GATGAGCCGCTTGCGGGCGCGCGTCGCCGAGCGCCTGCTGCAATCGCAGTCGACCAATGCCATCCTGACCACCTTCAACGAGGTCAATATGGCGCCGTTGATGGAAATGCGCAAAAGGTTCCAGGACAAGTTCGAAAAGGAGCATGGCGTCAAGCTCGGTTTCATGAGCTTTTTCGTCAAGGCCGCAGTCGCTGCATTGAAGAAATTCCCGGTGTTGAACGCTTCGGTCGATGGCAACGACATCGTCTATCACGGCTATTTCGACATCGGCATCGCCGTCGGCAGTCCGCGTGGTCTGGTCGTTCCGGTCATCCGCAACGCCGACCAGATGAGCTTTGCCGAGATCGAAAAGAAGATCGCCGAGTTCGGCCAGAAAGCCAAGGAAGGCAAGATCTCGCTCGACGATCTGACCGGCGGAACTTTCTCGATCTCCAACGGTGGCACCTTCGGTTCGATGCTGTCGACGCCGATCATCAACCCGCCGCAGTCCGCCATCCTTGGCGTGCATGCGACCAAGGACCGCGCCGTGGTTGAAAACGGTCAGGTCGTCGTGCGCCCGATCAACTATCTGGCAATGTCCTACGACCATCGGATCATTGACGGGCGTGAGGCGGTGCTGGGCCTGGTGACGATGAAGGAAGCGCTGGAAGATCCATCGCGTCTGCTGTTCGACATTTGATTGACAACTGACTAGCGCTCGCTTGGCGAGACGACGTTCCGGTGGGTCGGCCGCGCGCTGGGCCACCGGGCCGCGCGCTGCGCTCAGGGCGGGTCTTAAAAAATTTAGGAAAATCATGAGCACCAAAGAATTCGACGTCATCGTCATCGGCGGCGGCCCTGGCGGCTATATCGCGGCGATCCGTGCGGCGCAACTGGGTTTCAAGGTGGCCTGCGTCGACGAGTGGAAGAACGCCGCGGGCGGTCCTGCGCCGGGTGGTACTTGCACCAATGTCGGCTGCATTCCTTCGAAGGCTTTGCTGCAGTCGAGCGAGCACTTCGACCATGCCAGGCAGCACTTTGCCGAGCATGGCATCAGCACCGGTGAGGTGACGATGGACGTGGCCAGAATGCTCGACCGCAAGGACAATGTGGTCAAGCAGAACAACGAGGGCATCCTCTATCTGTTCAAGAAGAACAAGGTGGCGTTTTTCCACGGCCGGGGCTCGTTTGCCGCAGCCAAGGACGGTGGCTACGAAATCCAGGTCGGCGAAGAAATGCTCGCTGCCAAGCATGTGATCCTCGCCACCGGTTCGGTGGCGCGCGAATTGCCCGGCGCGGCATTCGATGAGGACATGATCCTGTCCAACGACGGCGCGCTGCGCATCGGTGCAGTGCCGAAGACGCTCGGCGTGATCGGCTCCGGCGTGATCGGCCTGGAAATGGGCTCGGTCTGGCGTCGCCTGGGTGCCGAAGTCACGGTGCTTGAAGGCCTGCCGACGTTCCTCGGTGCGGTGGATGAGTCGGTGGCAAAGGAGGCGTTGAAGCTGTTCAAGAAGCAGGGCCTGAAGATCGAGCTCGGCGTGAAGATCGGCAGCGTCAAAGCGGGCAAGAACAGCGTCAGCGTGGCCTATACCGACGCCAAGGGCGAAGCACAGACTTTATCGGTCGACAAGCTGATCATCTCGATCGGCCGGGTCGCCAACACCCGCGGTTTGAATGGCGCTGCGGTCGGGCTCAAGCTCGATGACCGCGGTGCGATTGAAGTCGACGGCGATTGCAAAACCAACCTGCCCAATGTCTGGGCGGTCGGCGATGTGGTGCGCGGCCCGATGCTGGCGCACAAGGCCGAAGAGGAGGGCGTCGCGGTTGCCGAGCGCATTGCCGGGCAGCATGGCCATGTCAACTTCAACACCATTCCCTGGGTCATCTACACCAGCCCCGAGATTGCCTGGGTCGGCCGCACCGAGCAGCAACTGAAGGCTGACGGCGTGGCTTACAAGGCCGGTCAGTTCCCGTTCCTGGCAAACGGGCGGGCGCGCGCTCTGGGCGATACCAGCGGTTTCGTCAAGTTCCTGGCTGATGCCAAGACTGATGAAATCCTCGGCGTTCACATCATCGGACCTTCGGCTTCGGAGCTGATCGCGGAGGCGGTGGTGGCGATGGAGTTCAAGGCTTCGGCCGAAGATATCGCGCGGATCTGCCATGCCCATCCGAGCCTGAGCGAAGCGACCAAGGAAGCCGCTTTGGCGGTCGACAAGCGCACGTTGAATTTCTGAATGTTATTGATGGCTAGCGGAAATCCCTGCTTGTCAGGGGGCTGCCGATGACTTCAGTCACCGAGCTGTATCAGCAAACGCTCGCCGAGCGTGGCTACAAGGCCGACCCGGCGCAACTGCAGGCGGTCGCTGCCTTGCAGCGCTGCCAGGACGAATGGGCTGACTACAAGGCGCGGCGCAGCAATGCAGTGACCAAGTTGTTGCGCCGGCCAGCGCTGCCGCGCGGCGTCTATATGTTCGGCGGGGTTGGCCGGGGTAAGAGCTTCTTGATGGACTGCTTCTTCCAGGCGGTCCCTTTGACTCGCAAGACCCGGCTGCATTTCCATGAGTTCATGCGCGAAGTGCACCGTGAATTGCAGGATCTCAGGGGCATCGTCGATCCGCTCGAGGAACTCGGCAAGCGCATCGCCAAGCGTTTTCGCCTGATCTGTTTTGACGAATTCCATGTCTCTGACGTCACCGACGCGATGATCCTCCATCGGCTACTCGACTCGATGTTCAGGCACCGGGTCTCGATTGTCACGACCTCGAACTTCCACCCCGATGGGCTGTACCCGAACGGGCTGCACCGCGACCGCGTTCTGCCGGCCATCGAGCTGCTCAAAGACAAATTGCAGGTGATCAATGTCGACAACGGCTTTGACTATCGAAGCCGGACCTTGGACCAGGTCTTGCTCTATCACCAGCCGCTCGGCGCTACGGCTGAATTGGCTTTGACTGCGGCTTTCGATGCGCTCGCCGAGGCGCGCGACGAAGATCCTGTGCTGCATATCGAGCACCGTGAAATTCTTGCCAGAAGGCGTGCTGGCGGCGTGGTCTGGTTCGACTTCGCTTCGCTCTGTGGCGGCCCGCGTTCGCAGAACGATTACCTCGAACTGGCGGCGCGCTTTCATACTTTGCTGCTGTCCGGCGTACCCGCCATGCCGCCACGTCTGGCCAGCCAGGCCAGACGCTTTACCTGGCTTATAGACGTGCTATATGACCGCCGCGTCAAGCTGATGCTGTCGGCTGAAGTACCGGCCGCCTTGCTCTATACCGAAGGACCGCTGGCGCATGAGTTCCAGCGGACTGTTTCGCGCTTGGCTGAAATGCAGTCGAGCGAGTATTTGGCGCTGGCGCGGCGTGATGTCGACACGTCGCTGACTTGACGATGCGCATCCTGTTGACGGCCTGTTGCGTGTTGCTGCCTGCTTTGCTGGCGGCGCAGCAGCTCGATCCGACGCAGGATCTGCGCCGTCAGATCGCCGCTCAGATCGGCCAGGCCGAGGCTGACTTCGCCGACGAAAGCCTCGTCTGTGCCAGCAGGTTTGATGTCAACAATTGCTTGGCTGAAGCACGCGCCAGGCGCAAGGCCAGGATCAAGCCATTGCAGGCTCGCGGACAGGCACTTGACGACGATTTGCGACAGTCACGCACGCAATTGCAGCGCGAGCGCACATCGGCTCGGAAAAGTGAACTCGCCATTGACGAAACGCCTCGAAGCGCGGCGCAAACGCCCGTCGTCGCTCCGGCAATGCCGCAGTTGCCGCGTTCATCCGAACAGATCTGGCGCGATCAGCAGGCCAAAGTGGCCAAGGACGCGCAGCAGGCGCTGCGCAACAAAGAACAGCTCAATTCTCGCCAGCATCAGCTTGAAGAGCAGCAGCGTGCTGCCAAGCAGCGCAGTGAACAGCAGCGGCGCGAAGGAAAATCGGCTGCGGCGCCTTTGCCTTTGCCCAGCCCGGCGGACATCGCAGCGGCAGCCAGTGCAGCGCCTGGCCTGCGCTGAAAACTATAATCAGCCCAGTCCTGTATCCCCACCGAACTTGTCAGCGATCGCGCTGAATTGCCATGCTTTCTGGCGCAGGCAGATGAAAGAGCAAATCCCTTGATCGACTCCGGATTGTCGAATGACCAAGCGCTGCAATGGCAAGCTGAAGCCTTGCCTGACGGCCCCAGCGAACTGGAGCAATGGGTTGCTGCTGCTTTTGACGTCGGCGGGCCGCTGGCGCGCAGCGATGCCGGCTACAAACCACGCGAGCAGCAATTGGCGATGAGCCAGGCGGTGGCCAAGGCGATCGCGAGACGCGAGACTCTGGTCGTTGAAGCGGGCACCGGTGTCGGCAAGACCTTTGCCTATCTGGTGCCGGCGCTGCTCTCCGGCGGACGCGCCTTGATCAGCACTGCGACCAAGAATTTGCAGGACCAGCTCTTCATGCGCGATCTGCCCCGGCTTTGCCAGGCTTTGCAGGTGCCGGTGCGGATCGCCTTGCTGAAAGGCCGCAGCAGCTATCTCTGTCTGCACCGTTTGGATCAGGCACGACATAGCGCCGAGTTGCCGGATCGCCGCGCAGTGCTGGCTCTGTCGCGGATCGAGCGCTGGGCGCAACAAACACAGACCGGAGATCTGGCCGAGATCGACGGGCTTGACGAACGCTCGCCGGTGCTCCCCTTGGTCAGCTCAACCCGCGACAACTGCCTGGGAGCTGAATGCCCGGAGTACCGGGCTTGTCATGTGGTCAAGGCGCGTCGCGATGCGATGGATGCCGATGTGGTGGTGGTCAACCACCATCTTTTCTTCGCAGACATGAGCTTGCGCGACAGCGGCGTGGCCGAGTTGTTGCCCAGCGTCGAGATCGCAGTGTTCGACGAGGCGCACCAGTTGGCCGAGGCCGGAGTGCAATTTCTAGGCACGATGCTCGGAACTTCGCAGTTGCTCGATTTTGGCCGTGATGTGCTGGGCCTGGGCTTGGCTCAAGCGCGGGGGTTGCAGGATTGGCAGGGCTTGCAAGCGCAGATTGAACGCGCCGCACGCGAGTTGCGGCTGGTCTGCGCCGGGCCGCTGGCCAGCGGCGGGCGCGATCCGCGCGGCATCATCAAGCTCGCCTGGAAAGAGCGTGCAGGCAGGCCCGAATTCATGACCGGACTGGCGGCGGTGGCCGAGGTGGCGGCCTCAGCCATCGAGATGCTGGCAACCGTGGTCGAAACTTCACCGGATTTTTTGCGCTTGCATGAGCGTGCAGTCGAATTGAAACAACTCGCCGACCTGTTTGCGCAGGAACCCGAGCCGGCCGATGTGCGCTGGATCGACTTGAGCCCTAACCAGGCCAGGTTGGTCGAGTCGCCGCTGGATATTCGCGCCGCGATGCAGGAGCAACTGGCCGCTGCGCCAAAGGCCTGGATTTTCACCTCGGCGACATTGGGTGATGACGCCAAGCTGAGTTGGTTCACCGAACCTGCGGGCCTTGACGATGCCATCGTGTTGCGCGTTGGCAGCCCATTCAACTATGCAGAAAACGCCAGGCTCTACATTCCGCGCGATTTTCCAAAGCCAAATGAACCCGGCCACCCACTGGCAGTGGCGGCCTTGGCGGCAGATTGCGCAAGGGCTCTGGGTGGCCGCACCTTTGTGCTGACCACGACCTTGCGTGCGCTGCAAAATATCGGTGATGCCTTGCGAAGCGAGTTCGAGGCTGCCGGAGATGCGCTGAATGTGCTTCAGCAGGGTACAGCGCCAAAGCGCGTGTTGCTGCAGCAATTTATTGCCGACCCGCGGGCCGTGCTGGTTGGATCAGCAAGTTTTTGGGAAGGCATCGATGTGCCTGGCGACAGCTTGCAATGCGTTTTGATTGACAAATTGCCTTTTCCGCCGCCTAACGATCCGTTGGTTGAAGCACGGGTGCAGCGCCTGGAGGCTGCCGGACGCAATGCCTTTGCGCATTACTTCATCGCCGAAGCAGCGATCGCCTTGAAACAGGGTGGCGGTCGTTTGATCCGCACCGAACAGGACCGTGGCTTGCTGATCGTTTGTGACCCACGCATGGCCAGTATGAGCTATGGGCGACGTCTGCGCGAAGCTCTGCCGCCGATGACAAGGCTGGCTGAAACGCAGCAGGCGCTCGACTGGCTGGCATTGTTGGCTCAGGACCGGGCCTGAGCCCCTTGGCTCACCAGATCTTCCACCAGGATTTTTTGGCCGCAGCGAAGTTGCCGTCCAGATAGGCACTTTTCGGGAAAGTCTGTTTCAGCACACGCTGTGCATCATCACGCAGCGCTTGCAGGCCGAGCTTGTCATAACATTGCGCCAGGATGAACAAGGCTTCTTCGACTGCCGGCGCGCGCTGGAATTCCTGAGCAGTCTGCTGTGCACGATTCGCGGCAGCCAGGAAGGCACCGCGGTTGAAGTAGTAGCGTGCTACATGTACTTCGTAGACCGCCAAGGTGTTGGTGATGTAGTCAATCCTCAAACCTGCGTCGAGCGCGTAGGAAGACTCGGGGAATTGTTCGACGACCTGCCTGAACGCCAACAAAGCATCGCGTGAAGCCTGCTGATCGCGTTCGGAAATATCCTGTGATGCCAATCGTCCGAACAGGCCCAGATCTTCATTGAAATTGACCAGGCCTTTCATGTACATCGCATAGTCCAGCGCCGGGCTCGAGGGGTTGAGCTTGATGAAGCGATCGAGCGCAGTGACAGCCTGCGCGCGTTCTCCGCTGCGGTGGTAAGCCCAGGCCAGATCGAGTTGTGCCTGTTGGGCCATCAAGGTCCCTGCAGCACGCCCTTCGACCCGCTCGAGGCTCTTGATGGCGCGGTCATAACTGCCGGAAGCCAGGTCGTCTTTCGCCTCTGCGTACAATTTGTCAACGCTGGCCTGCGAATTCGGGTCGTCTTTGACGGTCGACGAGCAGGCACCGAGCACCAAGGCAAGCACGCAAGTCGTGCCGGAAAGCCAGCCAAACCGGCCCAACGAATCCCCGGCAGCCGGGTTTTCGGGACTGTTCGAGCCCGAGGCCAGATCAGCCTTCGCCGGTTGGCAGTTCACGCAATTTTCTATCATGATCCCAATCGGGCGGTGCGCACACCGGCCCTCAGCTGAAGACGGAGCTTTCATTATATGGTTCAGGCAAAGCCTGCAGGACAAGATGCCGACCTCACCACTATTGATGAGGAATGGAGCAGCGGGCCCGACGACGCGGCCAGCGATGTGGCCGAGTTGCCCGATGTGCGTGGCGCTCAGGTTGAAGCCGATTGGCATGGCCATCGACTTGACCGCTGGCTGGTGCAATTGGCACCGGAGTTCTCGCGCAACCATCTGCAAACGCTGATCGAGCGCGGTTGCGTCAGCATCGACGGGCAGGCGGCCAGCAGCGCTTCGCGAAAATTGCTGGCAGGCCAGATGGTCCGGATCGAGTTGCTGCCGACGCAGGAAAGTCAGGCTTTCCGCGCCGAGAAGCTGCCGCTCAACATCATCTATGAGGATGCGCATCTGCTGGTGCTGAACAAGGCGGCAGGGATGGTCGTGCATCCAGCTTCGGGCAATTGGTCGGGCACGGTGATGAATGGTTTGCTGGCCCACCATCCTGCGGCGGCCACCTTGCCGCGTGCCGGCATCGTCCACCGTCTGGACAAGGACACGACCGGCGTGATGGTCGTCGGCAAGACGCTCGAAGCGGTGACTTCGCTGGGGCGCATGATCGCTGCGCGCGAGGTGCACCGGGAGTATGTGGCTCTGGCATATGGTCGTGTGCCCGAGGAGATGGTTGTCGATGTGCCGCTGCGGCGCGATCTGATTTCGCGCATCAAGATGGCGGTGCTCGCAACCGGCAAGCCATCTCGCACCGACGTCTATTTGCTCGGGCAGGGCGAGGAGGACCGGCGCAGCATCAGCGCGGTTCACTGTGTGTTGCACAGCGGACGCACGCATCAGATCCGGGTCCATCTGGCTTTCAAGGGGCACCCGCTGGTGGCTGATGCGCTTTACGGTGGCGCTCCGGCGCTGGGTTTGACGCGGCAGGCGCTGCATGCGATTCGGCTCAGCTTTGCCCATCCGATCACCGGGCAGGCGCTGCAATTCGATGCGCCTTTGCCACAAGACCTGGCTGCCGCCTGGGCCTTGCTGGACTTGCCTGAACCAAACTTGCCGCGATCGCAGCTCTGAGCGCTACAATCAGGGCGGCGATGAATGAACAGTCAGCGCATGGAGCGGGATTTCGGTGAATCCCTGGCTCAATGCAGCGAGCATCAATTCCGCCTTGCATTGGGCAAGCAAGTTTTTTGAAGGGCCGCTGAAGCACCCTTTGCCCGCCTTTTGATCCATTGTGAGCCAGTGACCGAACGCCGAGCGCAGCTCTGAAGGGTCATTCTGGGCAGGATTTCAACACACCCGCTTGATTCGGGATGGATGACGAAAGTCAATGAATACACAGGATGCAAAGCGCGTCCTCGAGACCGCGCTGATTTGCGCCCAGCAACCGTTGACTCTGCGCGATATGCGTCGTTTGTTTGCCGACTCCATCGGGGCAGACACATTGCGCAGTTTGCTGAATGAGTTGATGCGAGACTGGGATGGTCGCGGCGTTGAACTGGTGGCAGTGGCTTCGGGATGGCGCTTCCAAAGCCGACCCGAGTTGCGTGAATATCTGGATCGATTGAATCCTGAGAAACCGCAGCGTTATTCACGTGCCGTCATGGAAACGCTGGCGATCGTGGCATATCGACAACCGGTAACGCGAGGCGATATTGAAGATGTCCGGGGTGTCGTGGTCGCAACGCAGATTGTCAAACAGTTGGAAGATCGTGGCTGGATCGAAGTGATCGGGCACCGTGAAGTGGCTGGCCGGCCGGCGCTTTTCGCGACGACCAGGCAGTTTCTTGACGACCTCGGTCTGGCAAGCCTTGAACAATTGCCGGCGCTCGAGTTTGGCTCAGCACCGGTTTTCGCTCAGGCCATGCAAGGTTCGCTGCTCGATCAAGCGGAACCCGAAATATTTACAGAATTACCCTTGAACCCGATTTCCCCCGCGCCTATCGCTATCGATGCAGGCGCATTCGTTCCGGCCCTGCCGGTTCCTCAGTCTGACGCCACCGAACAGGTGCAAGCCGACGCATGAATTCAAAAGACAACGATCTCCACATTGAACCCGGTACGGACGAGCCGGCAGCGCCCAAGCGCAAACGCGCTCCGGCCAAGCCGAAACCGGCGGCAATTGCAGTTGTTGAGGCGGCACCAGTTGCCGTCGCCGACAGCAAGCCTGCAGCGAAACCGCGGGCAGCGCGAAAGACAGCCGTGAAGGCTGAGTCGGTTGCAGTTCCAGTCCTTGAGGCCGTTGTTGTAGTCGCCGATGCCATGCCGGTTGAGGCAGCGCCGAAGCGTCGTGCGCCCCGCAAGACCGTAGCCGCGCCGCAAGCTGAACAGGTCGTGCAGGCCGTGCAGACCGAAGCGGTCCCCTTGTTCACGCTGGTCCCTGAACTGCCTGCGCAAACTGCTGAAGTAACCAGCACGCCGGCAATCCAGGCGGATGAGCCAGGCGAGGGCGGCGACTCGAGTGAGCGCGGCGGGCGTAACCGCAACCGTCGGCGCGGCCGCAAAGATCGTGGCGATGATCAGGGTGAAGGCGATGGCGCCAACCGTGGCCCGCGCTTGACGGCTGAGTTGGTTGAGCCCGCGCTGCTTGCCGAGGTCGGTGCGCGTTTTGCTCAGGTTCTGGCAGGCGAGTTCGATGCTGCCGATGAAGAAGCTGAATTGTTGCCCGAGCTAGAGGTCGAGGTCGAGGGCAAGCGCGTGCTCGCGCCTGAACCAGACGCGCCCAAACTGCAGAAGGTGCTGGCCCAGTCCGGCATCGGCTCGCGCCGTGACATCGAGGACATGATCGCCGAGGGCAAGATCGAAGTGAATGGCGAAGTCGCTCATATCGGGCAACGGATCTCTTTCGGTGACATCGTGCGCTTGGACGGCAAGCAAATCCGCATCCGGATCACGCCGCCGCCGCCACGTATCCTGGCCTATCACAAGCCGGCCGGCGAGGTCGTGACGCTCAATGACCCTGAGGGTCGCCCAACAGTGTTCCGTCATTTGCCGCGCCTGCAACAGGGTAAATGGCAATCGGTCGGACGCCTCGACATGAATACCGAAGGCCTGCTGCTGTTTACCAATTCTGGCGAACTCGCCAACCAATTGATGCACCCG
>JBIKPD010000487.1:0-2868 GCA_044357665.1 Roseateles sp.
AATCCAGCTTGATCCCCGCTGTGTTCCTACAGCCAGCGCCCCGCCGCAAAGGCAGCGCCCAAATTTCAGTGACCTGCCGCCCCATGACCGAACTCGCCAAATCATTTGAACCCGCCGACATCGAAGCCCATTGGGGCCCGTTGTGGGAGGCCAAGGGGCTCTACAAGCCGACGCTGGACAGCCAGCGCGAATCGTTCTGCATCCAGTTGCCGCCGCCCAACGTGACCGGTACCTTGCATATGGGCCATGCCTTCAACCAGACCATCATGGACTCGTTGACGCGCTACCACCGCATGCTTGGCCACAACACCTTGTGGGTGCCAGGCACTGACCATGCCGGCATCGCCACGCAGATCGTCGTCGAACGCCAGTTGCAGGACCAGGGCCAGGACCGCCATCAACTCGGCCGCAAGAACTTCGTCGCCCGCATCTGGGATTGGAAAGAGGAATCAGGCAACACGATCACGCGCCAGATGCGCCGCATGGGCGACAGCGTGTCCTGGGAGCATGAATATTTCACGATGGATGCGGGGCTGTCCAAAACCGTCACCGAAACCTTCGTGCGGCTGTTCGACGAAGGTCTGATCTACCGCGGCAAGCGCTTGGTTAATTGGGACCCGGTGCTGAAATCAGCGGTCTCGGACCTGGAAGTCTCGAGCGAAGAGGAAGACGGTTTCCTCTGGCATATCCGCTATCCGCTGGCCGATGGAACGGGTGCTGTCGTGGTCGCGACGACCAGGCCTGAAACGATGCTCGGCGACGTCGCGGTGATGGTCCACCCCGAGGACGAACGCTATCAGGCGCTGATAGGCCGCCAGGTCCTGCTGCCGCTGACCGGCCGGCAGATCCCGGTGATCGCCGACGATTATGTCGACCGGGCCTTCGGCACTGGCGTCGTCAAAGTCACTCCGGCCCATGATCTGAACGACTATGCGGTCGGCCAACGCCATGGCTTGCCGATGATCTGCGTGCTGACACTCGACGCCAGAATCAATGACGAAGCGCCGCTTGAATACCGCGGTCTGGATCGCTTCGTGGCGCGCAAGAAAATCGTCGCCGACCTCGATGCGCTGGGTCTGCTGGTCGAAGTGAAGAAGCACAAGCTGATGGTGCCGCGCTGCGAGCGCACCGGTCAGGTGATCGAGCCGATGCTGACCGATCAATGGTTTGTCGCCATGAACAAGCCGGGCCAGGACGGCCGCAGCATTGCCGAAGGCGCGATCGAGGCAGTGGCATCCGGTGAGGTGAAGTTCTTCCCCGAGCAATGGGTCAACACCTACAACCATTGGATGGGCAATATCAACGACTGGTGCATTTCGCGCCAGCTCTGGTGGGGCCATCAGATCCCGGCCTGGTATGGCTCAGGCGGCGAATTGTTCGTTGCCCGCGATGAAGCCGAGGCGCAGGCCAAGGCCGCAGCGGCCGGCTATGCGGGCGAATTAACGCGCGACGAAGACGTGCTCGACACCTGGTACTCCTCAGCGCTGGTGCCCTTCTCGACCCTGGGCTGGCCCGAAAAGTCTATCGAGCAGGACCTGTTCCTGCCCTCTTCGGTACTGGTGACCGGCTACGACATCATCTTCTTCTGGGTCGCCCGGATGATCATGATGACCAAGCATTTCACCGGCAAAGTGCCGTTCAGGCATGTCTATATCCACGGCCTGGTGCGCGATTCGCAAGGCCAGAAGATGAGCAAGTCTGAAGGCAATGTGCTCGATCCGGTCGACCTGATCGACGGCATCGCCCTGGCACCGCTGCTCGACAAGCGCTCGCAAGGCCTGCGCCGCCCCGAGACTGCACCCAAGGTTCGCAAAGCCACCGAGAAAGAATTCCCGGAAGGCATTCCCGGCTTCGGTGCCGATGCGCTGCGCTTCACCTTCGCCTCGCTGGCTTCTTTGGGCCGCAACATCAGCTTCGACACCAAGCGCTGCGAGGGCTATCGCAACTTCTGCAACAAGCTCTGGAATGCAACCCGCTTCGTGTTGATGAATTGCGAGGACGCCGATTGCGGCCTGATGGCGCATAGCAAGGAAGAATGCGCGCCCGGTGGTCCGGCGCACAACTATTTGACTTTCAGCCAGGCCGATCGCTGGATCAGCAGCGAGTTGCAACGCGTCGAGCAGGCTGTGGCCGATGGCTTCGCGCAGTACCGACTTGATTTCGTTGCCAACGCGATCTATTCATTCGTCTGGGACGAGTATTGCGACTGGTATCTGGAAATCGCCAAGGTGCAGATCCAGATCGGCGACGCAGCCCAACAGCGCGCCACGCGCCGTACCTTGATCCGTGTGCTGGAAACCATTCTGCGGCTCTTGCACCCGATCACCCCTTTCATTACCGAAGAGCTGTGGCAGACGGTGGCGCCGATCGCCGGGCGCAAAGGCAAGGACGAAGAAAGCTACCTCGCCACCGCAGCCTATCCACTGGCGCAAGCCGAACGCATCGACCCGGCGGCTGACGCCTGGGTCCAAGGGCTCAAAGCACTGGTCAACACCTGCCGCAGCCTGCGCAGTGAAATGAAGCTGTCGCCGGCCGAGCGCGTGCCCTTGCTGGTCGGTGGCGACAAGGGCTTCATCGGCGAATGCGCGCCGCTGCTGAAGACATTGGCCAAGCTCAGCGAAGTGCAATTCATCGCTGATGAAGCAGCCTTTGCTGCCGCCAGCAAGATGTCGCCGGTGCTGGTCCATGGCACGGCGCGCTTGGCCTTGCATGTCCAGATCGACGTGGCTGCCGAGACCGCCCGCCTGTCCAAGGAAATCGCCCGCCTCGAAGGTGAAATCGTCAAAGGCGAAGCCAAGCTCGGCAACGAAGTCTTCGTCTCGCGCGCACCCGCCGCGGTAGTGGCGCAAGAACGACAGCGGCTGGCTG
>JBIKPD010000488.1:0-2866 GCA_044357665.1 Roseateles sp.
AGATCGCTCATCGGCTCCGAAAACAGGGCCGACCAGGCTTGGGCTTTGTTGGCGAGTTGGTTGTCTGAAACGGATGACATGGCGTAAATTTTCTGCAAGGTGGACGGGCCCCGGACGGTCCGGAAGGCAGGGAGTTTATCGAGCCGCGCGCTCAGCGGGTGGCTTTCATTCGGATGCGGTCGAGGTAGGCATGACCATCAGGCGGCAAGCCGCTGCGCTGCGAGGCCCAGATCATCTCGCCCAGGCTTTCCATCGCCACATGGTGGGCTTCATGCAGCGAATTGCGGCGCGCTGCGAGCAAATCGACCGCCTGTCGGATGCCATGGGGCTGATCGATCGAATGCTGCTCGCTGATCGTCAGGTGCATCGACAGGTGCAGGAATGGATTGGTACGACCTTCCTCGACCTTGTAGACGGCGGCCACCGCAGCTTCTTCGTCGGCCAGTTCGGCGTGATATTCCGGGTGCTGGTCGATCCAGTCGGCAGCGATGACTTCCATCGGGATCAAGGGCTGGGCCGCGCGCAACTTGCGATAAGTGGCGCAAAAAAAGCGGCGTACGTCAATTTGTGAAGGCGCGAACATCGCTCGATTGTCGCCGCTCGTCAGCGCCCTGGCCTGATCGAGTCTTCGGACTTGGCTTCAGGCCGGCGCGGCTGGGCCTGTGCGATTGAAAAAAGCCCCGACCAGCTTCACCCAGTAAGTCGACCCGATCGGCAGCAGCGCGTCATTGAAGTCGTAGTTGGGGTTGTGCAGCTCGCAAGGGCCCATGCCGATATAGCGGTCTTCGCGGTGGACACCATCGCCTTCGCCATTGCCCAGAAACAGGTAGCTGCCGGGGACTTCTTTCAGGTAAAAGGAAAAGTCCTCGGCGCCGCCATGCATCGGCGTGTTGCCGTCGACGCATTCCGCGCCGAAGGCATCTTGTGCCACCTTCATCGCAAAGTCGGTCTGCTCATCCCAGTTCACCAGCGGCGGATAGGCGCGGTGAAACTTCAGCTCGCCGCTGCCGCCATGAACCTGGGGCAGCAGTTCGGCGACGCGGCGTAAATTCGCCTCGATGTCGTCCAGCACCTTGTCACTGAAGGTGCGCACCGTGCCGCGGATGATGGTTTCTTCGGGCAGCACGTTGTAGGCGTCGCCGGCATGAATCTGCGTCACGCTGAGCACAGCCACATCGATGGGATTCTTGTGGCGCGAAATCAGGGTTTGCAGCACGCCGACCATTTCAGCCGCAATCACGATGGTGTCGACCGCCTTGTGCGGTTGCGCCGCATGACCGCCGGTGCCGCGCACGATGATGTCAAAACGGTTGCTCGAGGCCATGGTCGGCCCTTTGCGGAAGCCGAAATGGCCGACCGCTGAACCCGGCATATTGTGGATGCCGTAGATCTCGTCGCAAGGGAATTTATCGAACAGCCCGTCTTCGATCATCGCGCGGGCGCCGGCGTTGCCGCCTTCTTCGGCCGGCTGGAAGATGAAGTTGACGATGCCGTCGAAGTCGCGGTGGGCAGCCAGATATTTGGCGGCGCCGAGCAACATCGCGGTGTGGCCGTCATGGCCGCAAGCATGCATGCGGCCGGGGTTTTGCGAGGCATGGGCAAAGCGGTTGTGTTCGGGCATCGGCAAGGCGTCCATGTCGGCGCGCAAGGCAATCGAGCGCGGCTTGCCGGTCGCGGCCAGCCGGCTGCCACGCAGCACGCCGACCAAGCCGGTCTTGCCCAGACCGCGGTGCACCTCGATGCCCCAGGCGGCCAGCCTTTCGGCGACCAGGTCGGAGGTGCGGTTTTCCTGGAAGGCCAATTCGGGATGGGCGTGAATATCGCGGCGCAAGGCGATGAATTCCTGGTGGTTGTCTTCGATGGCGGCGATCAGACTCATGGTGCAGTACCTTTTGCTAAGCGGTTGATTCGGGTTTTGACGTCAGCGGCAATTTCAGCAGAAATATGGGCCAAGGCGCTCTGCAAGGCCTTGAAGCCGGCGTTGGGCTTGCGCCTGTACATCAGTTGGCAAGCGGCAGGGCCGCATCGTTGAGGTGACAAGCACTGGTATGCCCGGTGGCCAGCGTTCGCAGCACCGGCATGTCGGTCCGGCATTGCGGCATCGCATGCGGGCAGCGCGGGTGAAAGGCGCAGCCCGTAGGCGGCCGCAGCGGTGAAGGCAACTCGCCCTTGATCGGGAGGTAGTCGCGGCGCCGCGCGTCGATGCTCGGCAGCTCTGACAAGAGCGCCTGGGTATAGGGATGGTTGGGCTGGGTGAAGATGACTTCGGTCGGCGCCACCTCGACGATTCGACCCAGGTACATGATGACCACGCGGTCCGAGATATGGCCCACCACGCCCAGGTTGTGGCTGATGAACAGATAGGTCAGATCAAGGCTGCGGCGCAATTCCAGAAAGAGGTTGAGCACCTGCGCCTGGATCGACATATCGAGCGCGGCCACCGCCTCATCGCAAACGATCAGCTGTGGCTTGAGTGCCAGCGCACGGGCAATGCCGATGCGTTGGCGTTGACCGCCGGAAAACTGGTGCGGATAGCGTTGGCCGTAGTCGGGGTCGAGTCCCACCTGGCGCATCAACCCGGCCACATAGTCGGCCTTGTCGGCTTCGGTCACCAAGCGGTGCACCACCGGCGCCTCGCCGATGATGTCGAGCACATTCATGCGCGGATTGAGCGAAGCCATCGGGTTCTGGAAAATCATCTGCACGCCCAAGGCATAGTCGCGGCGCTCGGCGGCGGTCATTGCGTCAAGGCTCTTGCCCTTGTAGCTGAGCTGGCCCGCAGTCGGCGGATTGATGCCGGCAATGACGCGACCCAGGGTCGATTTGCCGCAGCCCGACTCGCCGACCAGGCCGATGACTTCGCCGG
>JBIKPD010000489.1:0-2863 GCA_044357665.1 Roseateles sp.
CGAACGAGGCGCAAAGCACCAGCGACAGCACCCGCGCGGGTGCCAGCAAGGCCATCTGCTGAGCGACTGCGCCGCCCATCGAGCGACCGACCACATGGGCCTGCTCGATCTGCAAAAAATCCATCAGCTGCAGCGTGTCGCGGGCCAGATCCTCGGTGGAGATAGGCTCGTCGACCTGGCTGCTGGCGCCGGCGCCGCGGTTGTCGAAGGCGACCACGCGATAGGTCTTCCGCAGCATTTCGATCTGCGCAGCCCAGGCCTTGTGGTCGCCCGCCAAGCCATGGATCAGGACCACAGCCGGGCCGCTACCGACGTCGAGATAGCGCAGGCTGTAGCGCCCGATCGGGGCATCGTGAAGCGAGTCGCTCATGTTCATTCCTTTATTGCGGCGTTCAGGCGACGCCGAGATGGGCTTGCAACAAATCCTGCTGCTGATTGAAGGCTTCGGCGCTGCCGGCAAAGACCACCCGCCCGGTATCGAGCAGCACGACATCGTCGGCCAGCGACATCGCCAGCCCGAGGTTCTGCTCGACCAGCACGATCGTCAACTCCTGCTTGAGTTTTTCCAGCACATCCTTGACCTCGCGAACGATCTGCGGCGCCAGGCCTTCGGAAGGCTCATCAAGAAGCAACAGCCGCGGGCTGGTCATCAAGGCGCGGCCGATCGCCAGCATCTGCTGCTCGCCGCCCGACAGGCTGGCGGCCAGCTGGTTCTGCCGTTCCTTGAGCCGGGGGAAGATCAGGTTGACATCATTGCGGGTCCACAGGCGCTGACCGGCAGGCACTGACTTGCGCGCGGCGACGTCGAGGTTTTCGCGCACGGTCAGACTGCCGAAAATACGCCGCCCTTGGGGTACCAAAGCCAGGCCGGCCTGCGAAATCGATTCGGGCTTGCTGTTCTGGATTTCGGCGCCGGCAAAGCTGATTCGGCCCGCGCGCACCGGCAGAAAGCCGACGATCGCATTGATCGTCGTCGATTTGCCTGCCCCGTTGCGGCCCAGCAGGGCCAGCAAACGACCTTCGCCGAGTTGCCACGATATATCGTGCAGCACATGGCTGTCACCGTAGTACAGGTTCAGGTTCTCGATGGAAAGCAGCTCAATGGCCAAGATAGATCTCTCTGGTGCGCGGATCGTCGATGACCTGCTGGCGCGAGCCGGTCATGATGACTTCGCCGTAATGCAAGAGCGTGATGCGGTCGGCAAATGCCAGCGCCGCCTTCATGTCATGCTCAATCATCAGGATCGTGATGTCGGGCGCAATGCCGGCGAGCAACTCGTTGATCGTCTCGCGCTCCTGCGATGAGAGCCCCGCCAAGGGCTCGTCGAGCAGCAACAGGCTCGGGCTCTGGGCCAGTGCCATGGCGATCTCGAGCCGGCGCTTTTCGCCATAAGAAGTCTGCTGCACCGGCAGCCTGGCCTTGGCAGCAAGCCCGACCGATTCCAGCACCTGCAGCGCACGCTCATTCATCGCGCGGTCGCTGGCAAAACCACCGCTGTGCCGCCAGCGCTGCGCCGACTTGCCCAGCAAGGCCAGCTTGACGTTGTGCAGCAGATCGTCGTTGCCGAACAGGGTGACGATCTGATAAGTCCTGGCGATGCCGCGCTGGGCCCGCGCAGCGGTCGCCTCATGCGCCACTTCATGGCCATCGATCGCGATCTGCCCCTGGTCGGCGCGCAAGTCGCCAGTGACCAGGTTGAAGAATGTGGTCTTGCCGGCGCCGTTCGGGCCGATCAGCAGATGCCGCTCGCCACGTTCCACCCGCAGGTTGACCTTGCGCGTCACGGCCAGGCCGCCGAACGATTTGCTCAGGTCGACCACTTCAAGCGCCGGCTTCATGGCTGCACCTTGTTGCTGGCAACTTGACGGCTGCGCAGACGTTTGCTCAGGCGGTCGAGGCCGGCGACGATGCCGCCGGGGACGAACATGACGATGAAGAGATAAAAGAAGCCGAGCAACATGATCCAGTGGTCGATATAGGCGCTGGCAATATTCTTCAACAGCACCACGGCGGTAGCGCCAAGCAAAGGCCCGAGCAAGGTGCCGGGGCCGCCGGCAATCACCATCAGCAGCATCTCGGCCGAGTTGGACAAGGCCAGGCTATGCGGGCTGATGAACTGGTGGTAATAGACATAAAGCAGGCCGGCCACTGCACCAAAAAACCCGCTGACGACAAAGGCAATCCAGCGGATCAGCCAGACATTGAAACCCAGCGCGCTCATGCGCCGCGGTTGGTCCTTGGTGGCCCGGATACTGGCGCCGAAGGGCGAACCGACCCAGACGGCGATGCAGGCAAAGACCAGCAACAAGACCGCCAAGGCGAAGTAATAAAAGTTGTCCGCTTTGCCCAGGTCGATGCCGAAGGGGCTGGGCCTGGTCAGGCCGGACAGCCCGTTGTCACCACCGGTCACCCCAACCCAGCGGTAGGCCACGCCCCAGAGAATCTGCCCCAGCGCCAGCGTGATCATCAGGAAACTGATGCCGGTGGCACGCAAGGCGACCAGGCCGAAAACCGCCGCCATAACAGTGGTGCCGAGCAGGGCTGCGGCTGCGCTGGCGCCATGGCCCCAGCCGAGGTTGAGCATCAGCCAGCCGCTCAAATATGCCGACATGCCGAGGTAGCCCGCATGGCCCAGCGATGTCAGCCCCGCATAGCCGACCAACAGGTTCAGGCTCAGCGCGAACAGCGCCGCGATCAGCACCTGGCTGGCGAGGTTGATGTAATAGATGCCGCCGGCCCATTGCGGCAAGCTCAGCGCCAGCAGCGCCAGCACAACGATCAAGCCCCGCTTCATGCGCTGATCCGCCCGAACAGTCCGCGCGGTCTGGCGGCAAGAATGATGACCATGGGAAGGAACAGGAT
>JBIKPD010000490.1:0-2859 GCA_044357665.1 Roseateles sp.
TCAAGCCACCGCAGCGTTCGCCGTACAAGCTCATGTTCTTCGAGAAACTGTTGGCGACGAAAAAGGACAGGCCGGCATCAGCGAGGGCGCGGATGGCGAAGCAATCTTCCTCGATGCCGTCACCATAACCCTGATAAGCCAGGTCGAGGAAAGGCAGCAACCGGCGCGCTTGCAGCACCGGGATCAATTCCAGCCATTGCGCCCGGGTCAGATCGACACCGGTCGGGTTGTGGCAGCAGGCATGCAGCAGCACGACGCTTTGTGGTGCCAGCTCGTTGATTGCCGCCAGCATGCCAGCAAAGTCGAGTCCGCCGGTGGCCGCGTCGTAATAGGGGTAAGACTTGACCTCGAGCCCTGCGCCTTCAAAGACCGCGCGGTGGTTGTCCCAGGTCGGATCCGACATATGGACCGCGCTGGCAGGGAAATAGCGCTTGATGAAATCAGCGCCAACCTTCAATCCGCCGCTGGAGCCGACGCTCTGGATCGTCACCGTGCGCGCCAGCACCGGGTTGGCAGCGCCGAACAACAGGGCCTGCACAGCGCTGCGGAAATTTGCAGCACCTTCCATCGGCAGATAGGGCCTGGCGCCGGCATCGGCCACCACCGCGAGCTCAGCTTGGCGCACCGAATCGAGCATCGGGATGAATCCGGCATCATCGAAGTAGATGCCGATCGACAGATTGATCTTTTCCTTCCTGGGGTCTTTCTGGAAGTCCTCGTTGAGGCTCAGGATAGGATCGCCGGCATAGGCATCGACATGTTCGAACATAGTGGAAACTCCGGGGACGGCGGGCTGCTGTTGGCGCCATTATCGGCGCCAAGGCCGGTCAGATCTTCAGCGCCGCCTCGATGTCCTGGCGGAGTTTTTCAGGCGCATCGTTCGGTGCATAGCGCTTGACCGGCAGGCCATCGCGGCCGACCAGGAACTTGGTGAAATTCCACTTGATTGCTTCGGTGCCAAGCAGGCCGGGCTTTTCGCCCTTCAGCCATTGCCAGAGCGGGTCGGCAGCCGCGCCATTGACATGGGCCTTGGCCATCATCGGGAAGGTCACGCCGTAGTTCTTTTGGCAGAAGGCAGCGATCTCTTCATTGCTGCCGGGGTCCTGTCCGCCGAACTCATTGCTCGGAAAACCGAGCACGACCAGGCCTTGCACGGCATAGTCTTTCCACAGCTGCTCGAGCCCCTTCAATTGCGGCGTGAAACCGCAGGCGCTGGCAGTGTTGACGATCAGCAAAGCCCGGCCGTGCAAGCTGGCCAGATCGAAAGGTTTGCCGTCAATCGAGACCAGCTGAAAATCAAATGCAGTCATATTCCTCCCAATACCCAATGGCACCATCAAGCCGCGATATTAGCGCCAGCAGCTCAATCCTGCCGAGCCAGCGTCGACAGCAGCGCAGCGGCCAGAATGCAGGCCCCTCCGATGGCGGTGGCCAGGTCGAGACTGCCGCCGCCGAGCCACAGGGCCGAGGCAGCCGCCACCGGCACTTCGGTCAGCATCACGACCGCAGTGACATTGGCCGGCAAACGCACGGCGCCATATTGCAGCGCCAGATTTGAGGCGAAGAACAGCAGGGCCATGCCGGCTAATGGCAGCAGCCATAAGGGCCCAGGCAGCGAAGGCCAGGCGATGAAATCTACCGCAGCCATCGCGCCGGCTGCCAGCCCCGCGACCAGCACGCCGCCGCTGAACATCGCCAGCGCACGGGCATGGGCACTGCGCGCAGCTTCACGCCGCAGCAGCACATTGTTCAAGGCGAAGGTGAAGCCACCGGCCAGGCCCAGGGCATCGGCCAGATTCGAAGGGAGCGGCAGGCCGCCGCCCGCCGGCATCAAGACGATTGCTGCACCGCCCAGCGCCAGCAGCATGCGCAGCCCCGCCAGCCAGGTCAGTTTTTCACCCAGGAGCAAGCGCGCCAGCAGTAGCGCCCACAAAGGCATCAGGTAGAAAAGCAGCACGACGCGCACGACATCGCCGAGCGCCACACCCCAGTTGAAGGCGGTATTGGTCAGCCCGGCAGCCAGCATGATCAGCCAGAGCGAAGGCGTGCGCAGCAGCTCGCTCCAGGCCTGCGGCTTGCTCAGGCTGATCACCAGCATCGAGAGCAGGTAGAGCGCGGCCGTGGCCCACAAGGGATGCAGGCCCGCCGCCTGTATTTGCCTGAATGGCCACCATGACAGACCCCAGATCAGGGCATTGAAGATCAAACCTAGGACGGGCATCAGTACAGGGACAGAAAAATGGGGTCAGAGTGATTTTCTCATGGACTCATGCTGGCAAGCAGGGAATGCAGGGCGAGCAAGGTCTGGCAGCAGGAAACCGAAAAAACGACGGAAAATCTCTCCTGGCGCTTGTCATGGCGTGTTTTATACACAAGCTTCGAATTCAAGGAAATCTTCCATATGGACAGAATTGTCGTGATCGGCACCGGAACCATGGCCGATGGCATCGGCGCCGGCTTTATCGACGCCGGTGCATCAGTGGTTTTTCTCGGCCGCAGCGTCGAGAAGGCAGGCCTGGCTTTGGCCCGCGCGGTGCAGATTGCGCAGGGCATGAACGCAGCGTCATCGGCGGCCCGGCATGAAGCCGGCAGCATCGAGGGCTGGAACGACTGGACCGGCGTGACCTGGGTGATCGAGACGGTGGCCGAAGACTTCGAGCTCAAGCGCGAGTTGTTCGCCGCACTCGATGCGCGAGTCCCGGCCGGCATTCCGATCGGCAGCAACAGCTCGGGCTTTCCGATCTCGCGCATCGCGCAGGGGCTCGCGACGAGATCGCGCATGTTCAACGCGCATTACTTCATGCCCGCGCATCTGGTGCCGCTGGTCGAAGTCGTGCTGGGCGAAGACTCCGACCCCCT
>JBIKPD010000135.1:0-10106 GCA_044357665.1 Roseateles sp.
ACGCTGGTGCTCGATGAAGCCGACCGGATGCTCGACATGGGGTTTTTCGACGACATCGTCACCGTGGCCAAGCAGGCGCCGAAAAAGCGCCAGACCCTGCTGTTCTCGGCCACCTACCCGGAAGGCATTGCCAAGCTCAGCGCGCAGTTCATGCGTGAGCCCAAGGAAGTCAAGCTCAGCGCCGCAGCGCTGGCCGCGCCGGCCAAGATCCGGCAATTGGCTTTCGAGGTCAAGGAAGGCGAGCGGCTGCATGCGGTGTCGCAGCTGTTGAGCCATTTCCGCCCGGTCAGCACGATCGCTTTTTGCAATACCAAACAGCAATGCCGCGACCTGGTCGAAGTGCTGCAAAGCCAGGGTTTTGTGGCGATGGCCCTGCATGGAGACCTGGAACAACGCGACCGCGACCAGGTGCTGATTCAGTTTGCCAACCGCAGCTGTTCGGTGCTGGTGGCCACCGATGTGGCGGCACGCGGCCTTGACATCGCCCAGCTCGAATGCGTCATCAACGTCGAGATGACGCCTGATATGGAAGTGCACACGCACCGTATCGGCCGCACCGGGCGGGCTGGTGCTGAAGGGCTTGCATTGAGCTTGTCCAGCCTCGACGAGATGGGCCGGGTCGGCCGCATCGAGCAGATGCAGGGCTATGCCTTCGAATGGCAAAAGCTCGGCGACCTGAAGGTCATGCCGGGTGGCCTGATGCAGCCACCGATGGAGACCTTGCAGATCCTCGGTGGGCGCAAGGAAAAGATCCGCCCGGGTGACATCCTCGGCGCCTTGACCGGCGAGGCCGGCTTCACTTTCGAGCAGATCGGCAAGATCAACATCACCGAATTCCACAGCTATGTGGCGGTGGCGCGCGAGATCTCGCGTGAAGCGGCCAAGCGGCTGTCGAACGGCAAGGTCAAAGGCCGCAAGGTCAAGGTGCGGCGCATGGCCGATTTGGCCGAGTTGGGCTGAACTGGCTTGAAACGGCCGGAGCCTATTTGGCCCAGCCGTCCCTCAAGCCAGTGATCTTGTTGAACACCGGCTTGCCCGCAGCATGGTCGATGCGGTCGGTGACGAAATAGCCATGGCGCTCGAACTGCAAGCGGCTGTCTGCGGGCAGATTGGCGATTGACGGTTCGATCCAGGCGCTGACGATTTGCTTGCTGTTTGGGTTCAGCGTCTCGATGAAGTCACGCCCGCCGGCCTCGGGTTGGGGCTCAGTGAACAAGCGGTCGTAAAGCCGCACTTCAGCGGCCAATGCTTCATGCACGCCGACCCAGGTGATGACGCCCTTGACCTTGACTGCATCGGCGCCCGGCGTGCCGCTCTTGGTATCGGCAATGATGTGCGCCAGCACGGCGGTGATCCGGCCCTCGGCGTCTTTTTCGCAGCCTGTGCATTCGACGATATAGCCGTATTTCAGCCGCGTCTTGTTGCCCGGGTAAAGCCGCTGAAAGCCCTTGGTCGGCGACTCCAAAAAGTCGTCGCGCTCGATCCAGACTTCGGGGCCGAGCGTGAACTGTCTTGTGCCGAGCTCGGGCAGATGCGGATGCGCAGGGGCGCTGCAGGCTTCCAGATGAGCGGCGTTGCCGAAGATCTCGACCCAGTTCGTCAGCTTGAGCTTGAGCGGATCGAGCACAGCGCAAGCGCGCAAGGCCTTGCCTTCGAGGTCGCTGCGCAGGCAGCCGTCGAGCACCGAGTAATCGAGCCAGGCATTGCTCTTGGTGACGCCGGTGGCTTCGACCATGGCGCGGATGCTTTCTGGTGTGTAGCCGCGCCGGCGCATACCGACCAGGGTCGGCAGACGCGGATCGTCCCAGCCCTGCACATGGCCTTCGTCAACCAGCTGGCGCAGCTTGCGCTTGCTGGTCACGACATAGGTCAGGTTGAGGCGGCCGAATTCATACTGTTTTGGCAGCGGTTGAGCCAGCAAACCACCTTCGGCCAACTGGTTCAGCAGCCAGTCATAGAACGGCCGCTGGTCCTCGAACTCGAGCGTGCACAAGCTGTGCGTGATGCGCTCGAGCGCGTCTTCGATCGGATGCGCAAAGGTGTACATCGGGTAGATGCACCATTGGTCGCCGGTGTTGTGGTGGGTGGCGCGGCGGATGCGGTACAGCGCCGGGTCGCGCAGATTGATATTGGCCGCAGCCATGTCGATCTTGGCGCGCAGCACCATTGCGCCATCGGCATGCAGGCCGTCGCGCATCTCGCGCAAGCGGGCCAGATTGTCCTGCGGGCTGCGGCTGCGGAATGGGCTGTTGACGCCGGGCGTGGTGAAGTCGCCGCGATTGGCGCGCATGTCCTCGGCGGTTTGTTCATCGACATAAGCCAGGCCGGCGCCCACCAGGTATTCGGCAGCGCGGTACATGAAGTCGAAATAATCGCTGGCGAAAAACAGATGCGAGTTGCTGGCGCCGGCTGACTGGGTCTCCCAGCTCCAGCCCAGCCAAGCGACCATCTCCTGGATCGCGTCGACATATTCCTGGTCTTCTTTTTCAGGATTGGTATCGTCGAAGCGCAGATGGCAGATACCGCCGTAATCGCGTGCCAGACCGAAATTCAGGCAGATGCTCTTGGCATGACCGATATGCAGATAGCCGTTCGGCTCGGGCGGGAAGCGGGTGCGGATCCTCGCTGTGTCGAGCGGACCGGCTGCATGCTGGGCCGCATCGCCGGGCTTGCCGGCGAAATGTCGACCGGCATAAATGCCGGCCTCAAGGTCGCGTTCGATGATGGCGCGCAGAAAGTTGCTGGGCTTGAGCGGATCGTCGTTCGCGGGAATCGGATTGGACATGGGCTTGCGCCGGCCTGGGGCCGCGAGCAGACAGTTGCAGGGATGGGGCGAATTATCGCTGGCGCCGCGGGCAAGGTCAGCATTGCTGCTGGTCTGCGGATCAGCAATTGGCTCGAATCTTGTGGGTCTGCATTGTTTCTGCTGCGTTGCAAGGCAGATTCAGGGGCTCGGCAGATGGCCCGGCCGGGTCCATCCTGATGAATATGGCTTCACAGCTAAAATCATCGTCCAATCAAACAAAAACGGTCCGCCAATCGGCGCATCAATCAGGAGTCAAGGTCAATGGCGGGTCATTCCAAATGGGCCAATATCCAGCATCGCAAAGGCCGGCAGGACGAAAAGCGCGGCAAGATCTGGACGCGTGCGATCCGGGAAATCACCGTGGCTGCGCGCCAGGGCGGCGGCGATGTGAAGGAGAACCCGCGCCTGCGCCTGGCCGTTGACAAGGCCAAGGCCGCCAACCTGCCGGCTGACCGGATCAAGTACAACATCGACAAGGCCACCGGCAACCAGGCCGGTGTGACTTACGAAGAAATCCGCTACGAAGGCTACGGCATCGGCGGCGCCGCGATCATCATCGACACCATGACCGACAACAAGGTTCGCACCGTCGCCGAAGTGCGTCACGCGTTCAGCAAGCATGGCGGCAATATGGGGACCGATGGTTCGGTGTCCTTCCAGTTCAAGCATTGCGGCCAGTTGGTGTTCGCGCCCGGTGCCGACGACGTGCTGACCGATGAAGATGGCGCCATCGAGGTGCTGACCGCGCCGGGTGATTTTGAAGCGGTCAAACAAGCACTTGAAACTGCCGGCCTGCACGCTGAACTGGCCGAGGTCACGATGCGGCCCGAGATCAATATCGAGCTGGCCGGCGATGACGCGGCGCGGATGCAAAAGCTGCTCGACGTGATCGAGGATCTGGATGATGTCCAGGCGGTTTATCACAACGCGAGCATCAATTCATGAAGGTTCTGGTGCTGGGAAGCGGCGGGCGCGAACATGCGCTGGCCTGGAAATTGGCCCAGGCTGAGCGGGTCAGCCAGGTGTTCGTGGCGCCGGGCAATGGCGGCACCGCGCGGGATCCGCTGTTGACGAATGTGCCGTTGACCGATGTGCGCGCGCTGGCTGACTTCGCGATTGAGCAGAAAATTTCCCTGACCGTCGTCGGGCCCGAGGGCTTGTTGGCCGCAGGTGTCGTCGATGAGTTTCGCTCTCGCGGGCTGCGTATCTTCGGCCCGACCAAGGCCGCGGCTCAGCTCGAGTCGTCGAAGGCCTTTGCCAAGGACTTCATGAAGCGCCATGGCATCCCGACGGCGGCCTATGAGGTCTTCAGCGATGTCGCGGCAGCCCATGTCTATATCGACGCTCAGGGCGCGCCGATCGTCATCAAGGCCGATGGTCTGGCCGCGGGCAAGGGCGTGGTCGTGGCGATGACCATCGCAGAAGCTCATGCTGCGATCGACTGGATCCTGGCCGATAACGGCTCGGGCGTGGTGCACAACGAAGGCGGCGCGCGCGTCGTCATCGAGCAGTTCCTGGCCGGCGAAGAAGCCAGCTTCATCGTTTTGTGCGACGGCAAGAATGTGGTTCCGCTGGCCACCAGCCAGGACCACAAGCGCTTGCTTGACCATGACGAAGGCCCGAATACCGGCGGCATGGGCGCTTATTCGCCCGCACCGGTGGTGACGCCGAATGTGCATGCCAAGGTGATGCATGAAATCATCCTGCCGACGATCGCCGGCATGGCGCGCGACGGTGTTCCTTTCACCGGTTTCCTCTATGCCGGTCTGATGATCGACGCACAGGGCGAGCCGCGCACCGTCGAATTCAATACCCGCATGGGCGACCCTGAGACGCAGCCGATCATGATGCGGCTGAAAAGCGATCTGCTCGAGTTGCTGCTGCATGCCACCGACGGCACGCTCGATGGCGTCGAACTGCAATGGGATCGCCGCGTGGCTCTGGGCGTGGTGATGGCCGCCGGCGGCTATCCGCAGCAGCCGCGCAGTGGCGATGCGATCAGCGGCCTGCCTGCCGACAGCGAAGCGGCGATGGTGTTTCATGCCGGGACGACCGAGGTCGACGGTCAATTGCTGACTGCTGGCGGCCGCGTGCTGTGCGTGACCGCTTTGGGTGAATCAGTCCGCAAAGCGCAGCAACTGGCCTACGACAGCCTGGTCAACATCCAGTTCGAAGGCAAACAGTACCGTCATGACATCGGACATCGGGCGGTCAAACGTTGAATCCGACGTTCGACCAACTGCCTTGCAGGGTTCAACCCCGCAGCGAACTCAAAGCCGGCGGCAGCTTGCTGGCTCGCGGTCTGTTGCGTCTGGCCGGCTGGCGTTTGCTGTACGAGGGGCTGCCTGCCAAGCAGGGCGTGATCATGGTTTATCCGCATACGTCGAACTGGGATTTCATCGTCGGCGTGCTGGCCAAATGGGCTTGCGGTCTGCAGGTGCGCTTCTGGGGCAAACACAGCCTGTTCAAGTTGCCCTTGTTCGGTCGTTGGCTGCGTTGGCTCGGCGGCGTGGCGATCGACCGCAGCAGCGCGAAGGGCACTGTTGGCGATACCGTCGCGCAGATGCTGGAAGCTCGAGCCGCTGACCGGATGTTCTGGCTGGCACTGGCCCCCGAGGGCACGCGCTCGCTGACCAGTGGCTGGCGTTCGGGCTCGTATCAGCTGGCTTTGCAGGCCGATGTGCCGGTCGGACTGGCCTATTTTGATTATTCGAAGAAAGTCGTCGGAGTGATCGATTTCTACCAGCTCAGTGGCGACCCGGACCGTGACTTTGCGCTGTTCGAGCAACAGCTGTCGAATCGCTGCGGCAAGCGAGCCGAACTGGCCAGTCCGATCAGGTTGAAGTCATGACGATGCAGGTGGTGCGTGACTATCTGCTGGGCCTGCAGCAGTCGATCGTGGCGGCGCTGGAAGCTGCCGACGGCGGCGTCTTTCTCAGCGATGGCTGGCAGCGTCCAGTTGGCGGCCGGCTCGAAGGCGATGGGCTGTCGCGTTTGATCGAAGGCGGCGCCTTGTTCGAGCGCGGTGGCGTCAACTTTTCCCATGTACGCGGCAGCACGCTACCCGCTTCCGCGACCCAGCACCGACCCGAACTGGCCGGCGCACCGTTCGAGGCGATGGGGGTGTCGCTGGTGCTGCATCCGCACAATCCCTTCGTGCCGACCGTCCACATGAACGTGCGCATGTTCGCCGCACAGCCGGCCGGCCGGGACGCGGTGCAATGGTTCGGCGGCGGCATGGATCTGACGCCTTATTACGGCTTCGAGAGCGATGCCCAGCATTTCCACCGCAGCTGCGAAGCCGCCTTGAAACCCCATGGCGAGCCGCTCTACCCGCGCTTCAAGACCTGGTGCGATGAGTATTTTTTCTTGAAGCACCGCGATGAGCCGCGCGGCATCGGTGGCATCTTCTTTGACGATTACGCCGAAGGTGGATTCGAGGCGGCATTCGCGACCCTGCGTTCGGTCGGCGATGCCTTCTTGCCGGCTTATCTGCCGATTGCCTTGCGGCGCCAGGGTCTGCCCTATGGCGAGCATGAACGTGATTTCCAGGCCTACCGGCGCGGTCGCTATGTCGAATTCAATCTGGTCTTCGACCGCGGCACCTTGTTCGGCCTGCAGTCGGGCGGGCGCACCGAAGCGATCCTGATGTCGATGCCGCCGATCGTCAAATGGCGCTACAACTGGTCGCCCGAAGCGGGTACGCCAGAGGCCAGGCTTTACAGCGATTTCCTGCGGCCACGTGAATGGGCGCATGAGTCGGCGATGCCTTCATGGCAGTGAAGGCCGGCAGGACGGGTTTGTTTGGCGGCAGCTTTGACCCGGTGCATCTGGCGCATCTGAAGCTGGCGCAATCGGCGCTGGAGCAGTTGGCGCTCGATCATTTGCTCTGGCTGCCGGCGGGCCGGCCCTGGCAGAAGGTCGATCGAGGCGATGGGCGCGGGCTGGCTTCGCCCTTGCACCGGCGTGCCATGGTCGAGCTGATGGTGGCGCATGAGCCGCGGTTCAGTGTTGACGACAGTGAACTGGCGCGAGATGGCGCCAGCTACACGATAGACACGGTGCGCGCCAGGGTGGAAAGTCATCCGGGCGAGCAGCTGTTCCTGGTGATCGGCCAGGACCAGTTCGAGCGCTTGCATACCTGGCACCAATGGCGCGAGCTGCTGGCGTTGGTGACTCTGGCTGTGGCAGCGCGCGCAGGGCAGCGAGTCAAAGCGTCAGCGGAGGTCGAGCAAGTGATCGCCGCTGCGCCGCAAGGCATGCAGTTGCTGGAGATGCCGGCAATGCAGATTTCATCTACCCAGGTACGCGAGCTGGCCTCGCGTGCTCAGGACATCCGCCCCATGGTGGGCGACGCGGTGGCGGGGTATATTGCCCAACACCGTCTTTACAGCGAGCACTGAATGGACATTCGAAAACTGCAACGCGCCATCGTCGATGGTCTCGAGGATGTGAAGGGCCAGAACATTGTGGTCTTCAACACCGAGCACCTGTCGCCGCTGTTCGAGCGCGTGATCATTGCCTCGGGCACCAGCAACCGTCAAACCAAGGCGCTGGCCTCCAGCGTGCGCGAGACAGTCAAGGGCCGGGGCATGCAGGTGCTGCGCATGGAAGGCGGCGAGAACGGCGAATGGATCATCGTTGACTGCGGGGCTGCCGTGGTCCATGTGATGCAGCCGGCGATCCGCGATTACTACCACCTGGAAGAAATCTGGGGCGAAAAGCCGGTCAAGCTCAAGCTTGGCGACAGCGAGACGCGTCTGGTCAAGGCTTCGGAAGACGCAGCGCCGGTGAAGAAATCCGCGGCGAAAAAGACCGCCGTCAAGGCTGTCGCGGCCAAGCCGGTACCCGTCAAGCGGGCCCCGGCCGCCAAGCCGGTGGCCAAGAAGGTCCCGGCCAAGAAGGGCGTGACCCGTACCGTTGGCGTCAAGACCCCGGTCAACAAGATCATCAAGGTCGGCGTGCCCAAGCCCGCTGCCAAGAAGGTCGCGGTCAAGGCTGCCAGGCCTGCTAGAAAGACCGCAACCCGCGTTTAAGCGCAGATGCGCTTGCTGCTGGTCGCTGTCGGACTGCGCCAACCGGCCTGGGCCGACAGCGCTTATGAGGATTTCGCCAAGCGTTTTCCGCCAGAGTTGCGGCTCGAGCTGAAAGCCGTCAAGGCCGAGACTCGCGGCAGCAAGACGGCCGAGCAATTGATGGCGGCCGAAGCCTTGCGCATCGAAGCGGCCTTGCCCAAGGGCGTGCGCCGGCTGATTCTCGACGAGCATGGCGAGCGCCGCAGCAGCCTGCAGTTGGCCGACCGGATGAAGCTGTGGATGGGTGATGGGCGCGATGTCGCCTTGATCATTGGCGGGCCTGACGGCCTGGCGCCGGCGCTGAAAGCAACGGCCGATGAGACGCTGCGCCTGTCGGACCTGACCCTGCCCCATGCTTTTGCCCGTGTGCTGCTGGCCGAGGGGCTTTACCGGGCCTGGACCATCATGACCGGTCACCCTTATCACCGTGAGTAAGTTGATGCGACCGGAATTCATCTACCTCGCTTCGCAAAGCCCGCGCCGGCGCCAGTTGCTCGACCAGTTGGGCATGCGCTTCGAGCTGCTGCTGCCCGGGGACGATGAAGACGCCGAGGCGCTGGAAGCGGTGCTGCCGGGCGAGTTGCCTGAAGCCTATGTCGCGCGCGTCACCGAGGCCAAGCTCGACGCGGCCCTGCTGCGCCTGGCGGCGCGCGGTCTGCCCGCCGGGCCGGTGCTTTGCTCGGATACCACCGTGGCGCTTGACCAACTCATTCTGGGCAAACCGGTCGACGCTGAAGATGCTTTCGCAACGCTGAGCTTGCTGTCCGGGCGCCGCCATCGCGTCATCACGGCGGTCGCGGTGGGAACGCTGGCGCGGCGCAGCTCGGTGCTGAATATTTCGGAGGTCGAGTTCGCCCCGGTACCGGCCGAGCAACTGCGCCGCTATGTGGCCAGCGGTGAGCCTTTCGGCAAGGCCGGGTCCTATGCGATCCAGAGCCAGGCGGCAGCCTGGATCCGCTCGATCCATGGCAGCTATTCGGCCATCATGGGCTTGCCCTTGTACGAGACCGCGCAGTTGCTGCAGTCATGGGGTTTCAGATTTTGAGGTGGGTAGTCGATAAAAGGGGCGGGCAATGGAAGACATCTTGATCAACTGGTCACCGCAGGAAACCCGGGTGGCGGTGGTTGAAAACGGCGCGGTGCAGGAATTGCACATCGAGCGCTCGCTGGAGCGGGGTCTGGTCGGCAACGTCTATCTGGGCAAGGTCGCGCGTGTGCTGCCCGGCATGCAATCGGCCTTTATCGACATTGGTCTTGAGCGCGCAGCATTTCTGCATGTGGCCGACCTGCATGTCAATGGCGTCAGCGCCCGCAACTACCATGCCGAGGCAGGTACGGCCACGCCGATCGAGCGGCTGGTTTTCGAGGGCCAGGCCTTGACCGTGCAGGTGATCAAGGACCCGATCGGCACCAAGGGCGCGCGTCTGTCGAGCCAGATCAGCATCGCCGGGCGCATGCTGGTGTTTCTGCCCCAGGACGAACATATCGGCGTGTCGCAGAAGATCGGCTCCCCCGAAGCGCGCGAGCTGCTGCGCGCCCGCATGCAGGTCCTGATCGGACGCCCCGAAGAGGGTGGCGGCGGCGGTTTCATTCTGCGCACCAATGCCGAAGATGCCAGCGATGAAGAGCTTGCTGCTGACATCGCCTATCTGCGCAAGACCTGGAGCCGTATCCGCGAGGGCGCTTCGACCAAGCCGCCAGGCTCGCTGCTGCATCAGGACCTCAGCCTGGTCGAGCGGGTATTGCGCGATCTGGTCCACGAGCGCACTGCGTCGATCCGCATCGATTCACGCAGCCAGTTTGAAGTGCTGCAAGGATTTGGCGACCTGTACATGCCTGCCGCTTCGGCCAAGCTCGAGCATTACAGCGGCGAGCGACCGATCTTCGATCTGAACAATGTCGACGCCGAACTGGTCCGCGCGCTGGCGCGGCGGGTCGATCTGAAATCGGGTGGCTATCTGATCTTTGACCAGACCGAGGCGATGACGACGATCGACGTCAACACCGGCGGCTTCGTCGGCGCCCGCAACTTCGAAGACACGATCTTCAAGACCAATCTGGAGGCCGCGGGAGCGATCGCCCGGCAACTGCGACTGCGCAATCTGGGCGGCATCATCATTGCCGACTTCATCGACATGGCGCGCGAAGAACACAAGGCGGCAGTGCTGTCCGAGTTCCGCAAGCAGCTCAGTCGCGACCGCACCAAGGTCACCGTCGGCGGCTTC
>JBIKPD010000491.1:0-2850 GCA_044357665.1 Roseateles sp.
GGCGATCACATAATCGACCGGCTGTTCGGCCTGCAGCATCAGCCACATCGCCCGCACATAGTCGGGCGCCCAGCCCCAGTCGCGGTGTATGTCGGTATTGCCCAGCGACAGCAGCTCGCCCGAACCCGCTGCAATGCGGCAGGCGGCCTGGATGATTTTCTGGGTGACAAAGCGTTCGGGCCGCAAGGGCGATTCATGATTGAAGAGGATGCCGGTACAGGCGAACAGTTGGTAAGCCTCGCGGTAGTTGTTCACCAGGTTATGCGCGCAGACCTTGGCCACCGCATAGGGGCTGCGCGGCCGGAACGGGGTGGCCTCGTTGGCCGCTTGCTGGCCGGTGTCGCCGAAACATTCGCTCGAGCCGGCGTTGTAGAGCCGCACCGGCCGGCCGAGGAAGCGCAGCGCTTCGAGCAGATTGAGCGTGCCGGTGGCGATGCTTTCGATTGCCTCGACCGGCTGCTCGAAGGAAAGCCCGACCGAGGTCTGGCCCGCCAGGTTGTAGACCTCGTCGGGTTCAGACTTGTTCAGCGCCTGCAGCACGCTGCGGAAATCATTGGGCACCATCGAGACCCAGCCGATCTGGTCGGCGATGCCCAGGCTGGCCAGACCGCGGCGGTTGGCGATGGTGGCGTCGCGCGAAGTGCCAAAGACCTGGTAGCCCTGTTCGAGCAGCCATGCGGCGAGGTAGGCGCCGTCCTGGCCGCTGATGCCGCAGATCAGCGCACGCCTTGGCCTGACTGGGTTGACTGGGTTCGTTTCAGGCAGGATCTGCGGTGAGTTGCTCATCGGGAAGGCGGGTTGACGGCCCATTCGGCCAGCTTGGAGCCTATCTCATCGGCCATCTTGCGCCAGGAGAACTTTTGCGCCTGCAGCATTCCTTCACGGATCAGGCTGGCGCGCAATTCGGGCTGCTGCACGGCCAGCAGGGCCCGGTGCATCTGCTCGACCGAATCGGGGTCGACATAGATCGCGGCATCGCCAGCAACTTCAGGCAATGAGCTGTTGCGGCAGGTGATCACCGGGCAGGCACAGGCCATCGCCTCGACCGGCGGCATGCCAAAGCCCTCGTAGCGCGAGGGATAGGCCAGCGCCAGCGCGCCGCTGTAAGCGCATTGCAGGTCTTGCTCGCTGAGCACCAGCAGATGCAGTTGGCCGGCACCGAGTTGCTGCGCGGCTTCGGCATTGAGCGCCTGGTCGGAATTGGTGCAAATGACAGCAAAGTCGCCTCGCGCAGCGCCAAAGCGCTCGAAAGCCTTGAAGAAAAGCTCGCCGTTTTTTTGCCCGCCATAGGCACCGGCGATCAGGAAATAAGGCCGCTCGATGCCGTACTTGGCCTTGAAGGCGGCGATCTGTTCGGTGCCGGCGGCGCGCATGTCGCAGCCGCAATGGCTGACCATTCTTGCGGCATCGTGCAAGACCGGGTGGAATTGCAGCAGATCGCGATCGGTATTGTGCGAAATCGAGATGAAGGCCCGCGCATAGTCGATCGCCTGGCGCTTGCCCATCCATTGCGGATCGGTCAGGTCCCAGCCGAGCACCTCGGGAATCATGTCGAGCACCAGCAGCGCAGAGGGCGTGGTCAGCGGGATCGTGTAATAGGTCGAGATGAAGAGCGCCGCGCGATGCTGGTCGCAGATCGCTTGCAGCAAGATCCGGTCTTGCACCGGGTTGGCATAGTCGTAATGCGGCGCATCGATATATTGAAAACCGGGCCAGCGCGGCGCGCTGCGGCCGCGGTCGATGATCAGCAACTGCGCGGCCAACTCCGAATTGGCCCAATGCCCGAGCAGGCTTTTCCAGACCCTTGCGATACCGCCGGCAAAGCGGAAAAACACACCGTCAACCACGATGCGCTGACCCTTGGTTTGCAAGCGGGCATAGGCCGTCAAGACCGCCAGATCGGCCTGGGCCTGCTGGCCAGGCGCTAGCGACCAGGCTTGCCAACCGTTGGTGCAAGCCTGCTTCAAATCAGCTTGCCAGGCCTCGGCCGCGGCCATCGACGCAGCATCAAGCGGCGCTTTGGTCATCAGGAAATAGCGCCCGCACGAATAGGCATGGCGTCCGGCGCTGGCGGCGACCAGGGCCAACCCCTTGGCGGAATGGAAAAATACCTGCCGGCCGGTTTCGGGGCGCAGCAGCTCCCATTCAGCGCCCTGCCCGGCAAAAATTCCGCTGCTGCCGATCACCCATTCGGGGTCTGCGGCAAATACCTTCTGCCATTCCTGCGCCGGCTCGGCAAAGCGCTGCGCCACGTCGAACATCGTGATCAGCCGGCAGCCTTGCAGCGATTGCCAGTTGTAGCCGGCGATCAACTCGCCACTGCCTTCGCTGTCAAAGGCATGGAAGTTATAGCCGGCATCGCGCAGCAGGCGCGCCAGCAAACCGCTGCCGCCGCCGCAATCGACCGCGCTGTCGCTGGGGCTGATGTTCAACGCCCGCAAGAGCTGGGGCAAGGCCATGGCTTCGGCAAGAATCCGCGACGCCTGGCCCGGGTCAAGGTTTTGTCGCGCGGCAGCTTCAGCAAGCCAATGGGGTCGCTCGGTCTGGAGTGAATCACAGCTGCTGCAGCGCAGATATTTGACCCGGTATTGCGACAGCAATTGCCGTTCAAACTGCAGTTCCGTGGCACCGCCGCAGAGCCGGCATGCCTGGCTGACCTGGCTTGCGCCCAGGTTGTGCAAAAACTCGTTGTCAACGCGGATATTGGCCCCGCCGAGCAGAAAACTCTGGCCCGCAGGCCAGTTTTTCAGACTGGCGATGGCGACCGAGACATTCGATTCCTGGTTGCCGACGAAGTAGTCGCAGCGGGCCGCGAGCAAGGCATCGATCAGCACTTCCTCGCCCAAGCGG
>JBIKPD010000136.1:0-10081 GCA_044357665.1 Roseateles sp.
AGCAAGGGGCAGCTTCAAGCGTTTTTGCGAGTTGCTCGGACCACGCAGCGTGACCGAGTTCAATTACCGCATCTCGGACGCCAAGCAGGCCCATATCTTCGTCGGCGTGGCCACGCAAAAGCGCGAAGAATCGCTGAAGCTGGCCAGGACATTCGCCAAGAACGGTTTCGACACGGTTGATCTGACCGACAACGAACTCGCCAAGCAGCATGTGCGCCATATGGTCGGCGGCCATACCGAACTGGCGCATGACGAGCGGCTTTACCGCTTCATCTTCCCCGAGCGGCCGGGGGCGCTGATGCGCTTCTTGTCTGCCATGCACCCCGACTGGAACATCACGCTGTTCCATTACCGCAATCAGGGCGCCGATTACGGCCGCATCCTGGTCGGGCTGCAGGTGCCGAAGGGCGACAACGCTGCACTGCGCGAGTTCCTCGACGCGCTCAATTACCCCTTTGAGGACGAGACCGACAACCCTGTCTACAAGCTGTTCCTGCGCTAGGGATGCTCTGCATAACTCAACGCGAGTTGGTGCAGCGCGGATCGGGATGGGATGCAAGGCGCATTTTGCGGCCAATAGCCCGTGCTATTGGCAATAAATGCAACGCCGCAGACCGCCCGAGGCCGCGCTAGCACAAGCCGTGAGGGGTTAGGCAGAGCATCCCTAGGGATGCTCTGCCTAACTACTGGCTCGAGACCCGATTGATCGCCGATGGGTTCGACGTTGGCTGCATGCCTGGCGGGTTGATGCCGCCAAGATTGAGCGGCGATGGTGCCGCCGGACTGAGGGAGCCGGTCGCCGCAGCATCGGGCGCGGCCAGTTGCAGCACCATGCTGATGACGCCGCCGCGACCCAGACTGGCCGAGCGGGAATCCAGCGCCAGCAATTGCACATCGCCTTCCAGGGTTGCGCCAATCCGCATCGTTCGCGCCACGCCGTCAACCGCGATCAAGGCCACACCCTCGCCAGCCAGGCTGGCCTTGACATTCTTCGGCGCCACCAAGCCGAGCAGCTTGAAGCGGCTCTCGGCCAGCGGCAAGGCCTCGGCCGCAGTCGCCGGCGCCGCGCCGAACAAACGCGTCAAATCGGCCTGAGCACCGGGTCGATCGGACAAAGGCAATGCCTGAGCGGGCATTGCCACAGGCGTCACCAGCAACTGCAGCAGCCAATAAGCCGCGCTGCAACCCAGCAAACCCCACACCAGAAAAGCCATCAGTCGTACTTGCATGGCGCAATTATGGGCCAGTCACGGGCTTGCGCTAAGCTCTAGCCCATTCAAGCCAACCCGCCTGCCCATGAACACCCAAGCAAGTCGCCGCAAACCTCGCCATAGCCATGGTTTCACCTTGATCGAGCTGCTGGTGGTGCTGGTGATCATCGGCATGCTGGGCGCCTTGATCGTGCCGAATGTGCTGAACCGGCTGGATGAAGCCAAGGTGACTGCAGCCCGCACGACGGTCGGCAGCCTGATGCAGCAATTGAAGCTCTACAAACTCGACAACCAGCGCTATCCCAGCGCCGAGCAAGGCCTGGATGCCTTGGTGCGCAAACCGACGGCCGGCACCTCGCCACCGAACTGGAAGCCCTATATCGACAAGCTGCCGCTGGATCCCTGGAACCAGCCCTACCAATACGCCAACCCGGGCGTCAAGGGCGAGATCGATGTCTACAGCTTCGGCGCCGATGGGCGCATCGGTGGCGAGGGCAATGATGCCGACATCGGCTCCTGGCAATAAGCAACGCGGTTTTACGCTGATCGAGTTGCTGGTCGTGATCGCCCTGATGGCGATTGCCAGCGCCATGGTCAGCCTGTCGCTGCGCGACCCGGAAGGGGTGCAACTCGAGCGCGAGGCCGAAAGGCTGGTGGCCTTGTTCGAAACCGCCAGGGCCGAAAGCCGGGCCAGCGGCCTGGCCGTGCAATGGCTGCCGACCAAGGACGTCAATGGCGAGGGTTTCGTTTTTCAAGGCTTGCCGCCGGGAATCGCAATGCCAAAGCGCTGGTTGAAGGTAGCGCCCGCTGTCGAGATCGCTGGCGACCGGCTGATTCGCCTGGGACCCGAGCCGATGATTGGCGCGCAATCGCTGCAGTTGCGACTGGGGGCGCAAAGCCTGAAGCTGGCCAGTGATGGACTCGGGCCGTTCGAGGTCAGCCCGATCGCGACGCCATGAAGGCGCGTGGGTTCACCTTGATCGAGGTGCTGGTGGCGCTGGTCATCGTCGCGATCAGCCTCGCCGCAGGGGTGAAGGCAGCCGGTGCGTTGACGGCCAACGCAGCCCGCCTGCGCAACGTCAGCACCGCGCAATGGTGCGCCGAGAACCAGTTGACCGAGTTGCGCCTTTCCAAGCAGTTCCCAGGCGTCGGCGAGGCTGCCTTTGCCTGCGAGCAGCTCGGGCAGAGCTACAGCGGAAAGCTGCTCATCAAGCCGACACCGAACCCGAATTTCCATCGCGTCGACGCTTCGGTCAGCGACGAAGATGGCCGGCCTCAATTGACCATCACCACCGTCTTGGGGCGTTACTGATGAGATGCCGGATACAGAGGCAAAACGGCTTCACCCTGGTCGAAGTGATGGTCGCTCTGCTGGTGATGAGCTTGATGTCTGTGCTGGCCTGGCGCGGCCTCGACGGCCTTTTGAAAAGCCGTGACATTACGCAGTCGCATCTGCAACATAGCGTCAGGCTGCAGACCGTCGTGGCGCAATGGGAGCAGGATCTGCTGGCGCTGCAGGACAGCGGCAATGCCCCCGCGCTGAGTTTCGATGGTGCCACCTTGCGCATCACGCGCCAACGGCCGGCGGGCATGCAGGTGGTGGCCTGGAGCTTGCGCAATGGTGGGCTCTATCGCTGGGAAGACCGGCCGGTGCAGACGGTGGCTGCGCTGCAGGAAAGCCTGCAACGCAGCCAGCAAGCGCTGTCCCAGGACAAGACCCAAATGCTGACAATCGAAGGCGTCAGCGGCTGGCAGATGTTCTTTTACCGCGGCAATGGCTGGAGCAATGCGCAGTCCAGCGATGACCTGGCGGGCCCAGTGCCGGCTGCATCAGCGGCCAGCGCCGCGGCCGCCCCTCCGCGCAGCGTTCTGCCCAGCGGGGTGAGGATGATCCTGCAGTTCGCCCCGGGCAGCGAATTCAGCGGCTCGCTGACCCGCCAGATCGCGCTTGGGCCGCAGTCATGAGGAGACTCCGTCAACAGCGCGGCGCGGCCTTGCTGACCGCGCTGATCATCGTGACCCTGGTCGCCACGCTGGCCTCGGCAATGGTCTGGCGCCAATACCAGGCGGTGCAGATCGAAGCTGCCGGGCGGGCGCGGGCGCAGGCCGGCTGGATCTTGCAGGGCGCGCTCGACTGGGCCAGGCTGATTCTGCGCGAGGATGCGCGCGCCAACCTGAGCGAGCCGATCGACCATCTCGGCGAGGTCTGGGCTGTGCCGCTGGCTGAAGCACGCTTGTCGACCTTTCTCGCTGCCGAACCCGGCAATGTCGACGATGGCCCGGAGGCATTCCTGTCCGGCAGCATCAGCGATGCGCAGGGGCTTTACAACCTGCGCTGGTTGCTCGGCGGCCCGCAATTGCCAGCACAGGAGTTGCGTGTACTTGAGCGCTTGTGCGACAGCGCGGGCGCGCCGGCCGGGACGGCGGCGCTGCTGAGCAGTCAGCTGCGCGCGGCCTTCAATGGCGGCTCGAGCGGAAAACCGGACAGCGGCGACAGGCCGCTGCTGGCCAAGAACATCGATCAACTGACCTGGATCGGACTCAGCGCCGACACGGTCGAGCGGCTGCGACCTTTGGTGACGCTGCTGCCGGTGCTCACCCCGGTGAACTTGAACACCGCGCCACGCGAAGTCATCGCCGCGCTATTCGACGGTATGGACCTGGCATCGGCCGAGCGTCTGATACAAGCCCGCAAACTGACGCCGCTGCGCAATGCGCAGGCCGCCAAGCCCTATCTGCCGGCCACTGCGATCATCAGCAACGAACGAATCGGCGTGGTTTCGGCGTTTTTCTTCGTCAAGGGCAGTTTGCGACTCGAGGCAAGGGTGCTCGAGGAACGTTCGCTGGTACAGCGCATCGGACTGGACATGCTGGTGCTGGACCGCCAACGCCTGAGTCAAGTGCTACCGGCGGGCCGTTGAGCAAGTGCCGACGCCGACAAGTCTCCTAGAATGCCGCAGCCCCTGACCTTTAATGACTAATCTGCTTATCTTTCTCAACCCGCGCAATCGTTTGCGGGCAATGGGTCGCCCGTCAGTCGAAGGGCTGCCGCTTGAATACGACTATCTGTTGAGTCCGGATGGCGTGCAGATCAGCGCCCAGGGCCGCTGCCCTGCCGCCTTGCTGCCACGTGCCGACCATGTGATCGCCGTGGCCGCCGCAGCCGATGTCAGCTGGCAACGCGTGCAATTGCCGCGTGCGGGCCGCCAGATGCGCGCCGCATTGGCCGGCACCATGGAAGAATCGCTGCTGGAAGACCCCGAGGATCTGCATTTCGCCATCGAACCGGAAGCTGCCGGTGGTGACCGCGCCTGGGTTGCGATCACCTCGATGCGCTGGCTGGCCGACCAGCTCGCGCAACTCGAAGCTGCCCAGGTTTTTGTCGACAGCGTGATACCGCTATCCCGACCTGAGTTGCTGCCGCGCGGGCATTTCCATCCCTCAGACAGCGATCCCCAGCGGATGCTGCTGAGCTGGAGCCACGCCGAAGGGGCGGCTGAACTGCTGCTCGAAGGCAACCTGACACGCCAGTTGTTGACGCCGCAAATGCTGCAGACCGCTCAATGGAGCGCCAGCCCGGCCGTCGCAGCAAGCGCCGAACAATGGCTGGGCGCGCCGGTGACCGTGCTGACCAGCGCCCAGCGCGCGCTGCGCCTGATCGACAGCAACTGGAATTTGCGCCAGTTCGAGCTCGCCCCGCGGACCCGGGGAGTGCGGGCCTTGCGGCAACTGCTGCGCGGCTTGATGCGTCCGAATTGGCGGCCGGTGCGCTGGGGGCTGGCCGGCCTGATCGTGGTTCAGTTGCTCGGCCTGAATCTGCTCGCCTGGCGACAAAGTCAGCAATTGAAGCAGCAGCGTGCCGCCATCGACGCCACGCTGACCAGCAGCTTTCCGCAACTGCGCGCCATTCTCGACGCACCGCTGCAGATGCGGCGTGAAATCGAAAAACTGCGGGTCAACGCGGGCCGACCCGGGGAACAGGATATGGAAACGCTGCTGGCTGCGGCCGCGAGCCGCTGGCCCGTCGAGCGCATGCTGGAAGCGTGGTCCTTCGAGGCCGGCCAGTTGCAGCTCTCGGCCAAGGGCTGGAGCGAAGCCCAGGTGCAGCAATTCAGCCAGCAATTGCGCAGCGATGGCTGGCAGATCGATGTCAGCGAAGGCCGCATCAACATCAGACCCGCAGCGCCCAACAGCCCGCTCAAGCCATGAAGCAGCCAAATACTTCAAACCTGCAGCAAATCGGCGGCGCGCTGCGATCTCATTGGCAAAGCCTGGGCGAACGCGATCGGCTGATCTTGCGTCTGGCCGCTGCCGGGCTGGCGCTGCTGTTGGTTTGGCTGCTGGCGCTGCAACCGGCATTGCGCGTTCTGCGCGCAACGCCGGGGCAGCTCGACGCCGCCGAGCTGAGCTTGCAACAGATGCAGCGCCTGGCGCTGGAAGCGCGCGAACTTCGCGCCGTGCCTGCCGTCAGCGCCGAGCAGTCGATGCAGGCCTTGCAAGCGGCGAGCCAGCATCTCGGGCCCCAGGCTAGTCTGACCATCCAGGCCGACAGGGCGGTGCTTAACTTCAGCGGCGTCGCCGGTACGGCGCTGCAAGCCTGGCTGATCGAGGTGCGCAGCGCGGCCCGAGCCAGACCGGTGCAAGCGCAGGTGCAACGCGGCCCGAAAGGCTTTGACGGCAGCATCACGCTGGATCTGGCGGGAGCTGCCCGGTGATTCCGATGTCAGTCCGATCAACCCGGCAAACAAGAGCCGGCGCGGGCCTGGGCTGGAATCTGGCTGGCGCGCTGCTCGGCATGCTGCTCGCAATGGTCATGTTCGCGCCCGCCAGTTGGCTGGCGCGCGGGGTGGCCGCAGCCAGCAATCAGCAGCTCTTGATCACCGAGACGCGCGGCACGGTCTGGAACGGTAGCGGCATGCTGGTGCTGACCGGCGGTGGTGGCAGTCGTGACGCCAGCATCCTGCCAGGCCGGCTGAGCTGGTCGATCGGTTTGAGGCCTTCCGGTTTGCTGCTGCGCGCCAGCCAGGCCTGCTGCATCAATGGCGAATTGCAGATGCTGCTGCAGCCTGGCTTGGGTCGCATCGAGATCACGCTGTCGAACCAGGCCGATTGGCTGGCACGCTGGCCCGCCGCTTGGCTGGCGGGCTTGGGAACGCCCTGGAACACGCTGCAACTCGGCGGCTCGCTGCGCCTTTCAGCGCATGACTTGAGCCTGAAGTTTTCCCAGGGACTTTGGCGCCAGTCGGGCCAGATCGAGCTGGACCTGAGCAACTTGTCTTCACGCTTGTCGACCCTGGCACCGTTGGGCAACTACCGGCTTCAGATCATCCCGGATGCCGGCAATTCAGGCGCCAGCAGCATCAGTCTGTCGACCTTGGATGGTGCGCTGCTGCTGTCAGGCCAGGGCAGTCTGGGTGGCCCGGGAAAAACCTATTTCAAGGGTGAGGCGGTAAGCGCGCCCGGCCGTGAAACCGCCTTGAACAATCTCCTGAACATCATCGGACGGCGTCAAGGCGCGCGCTCCGTCATATCGATTGGATCAGCATGACTCCGTGCAATAGATTGCTTCGCCTGCAGGCGATACGGCAGAAACCGGCCCTATTGGCCCTGGCCTGTGCAATATCGGCCATGCCGTTGCTGGCCGCCGAGACAGCGCCTGCTGCACTGAACCCCGCCAAATCCCCTTCGCGGCCGGCCTTGAAATCACGCACGCCGGTGACGCTGAATTTCGTCAGCGCCGACATCGAAGCGGTGACCCGCGCGATCGGCGTGATGCTCGACCGCCAAATCATCATCGACCCGCGGGTCAAAGGCCAGATCACGCTGTACAGCGAGCAGCCATTGAGTGTCAACGAGGCTTATCTGAGCTACCTGGCGGCCTTGCGCGGCCTGGGCTTCACCGTGGTCGAAAACACCGGCATGCTGAAGTTGATCCCCGAGGCCGACGCCAAATTGCAGGCCGGCTCGGTGGTGGTCGGAACCACCAAGCAGCGCGGCGACCAGGTCGTCACGCAAATTTTCCAGATCAATTTCGAGAACGCCAATAGTCTGGTCGCCGTGCTGCGGCCGCTGATCAGCCCCAACAACACGATCAATGCCAACCCCGGCAACAACAGCCTGGTGATCACTGATTACGCCGAAAACCTGCAGCGTCTGGGCAAGATCATCGCAACGCTGGACCAACCGGGCAGCACCGACATCGAGGTCGTGCCGCTCAAACATGCGATCGCCTCGGACCTCGCCGCGATGGCGCAAAAGCTGACCGACAGCTCGGGCACAGCCGCTGCGCCGGGCCAGCCGGCTGGCAATGTTACGGTGCTGGCCGACCCGCGCAGCAACAGTCTGATCCTGCGCGCCGCCAATCCGGCGCGTCTGGCTGCCGCAAGAACGCTGGTCGAACGCCTCGACAAGCCCTCGGCCGAGAGCGGCAATATCCGCGTCGTCTATCTGAAGAACGCCGATGCGGCCAAGCTGGCGACGGTGCTGCGCGCGGCCTTCAGCAGCAGTGCCAGCGGCGCATCTTCTTCAAGCAGCAGCAGCACGTCCACCCCGCCGACCCCGACTTCGGTGGCGCCGGGCGGAGCATCGGCCGCGGCGACCACGCCGGTATCGGCCTCGCAAGGCCCTTCGACCGGCGGTTTCGTGCAAGCCGACCCATCGACGAATTCGCTGATCATCACCGCCTCCGAGCCGATGTACCGGCAGATTCGCGGCGTCATCGACCAGCTCGATCAGCGCCGCGCCCAGGTCTATGTCGAATCGATGATCGTCAAGGTCGACGCCAGCAAGGCCGCCCAGTTCGGCGTGCAATGGCAGAACCTGTTCGGTGCCAAGGGCGATAGCAGCATCACCGGACTGGGGACGAATTTTGGCGCCGGCAATGCCAATATCGTCAACCTTTCGGCGGCCACTGCCCAAGGTGCCAGCGGCCTTGCCACTGCGGTCTCGGGCGGCGTCACGGCCGGCCTGAATGTCGCCTTGCTGAAAAAAGTCAGCGACTTCTACACCCTTGGCGCGATCGCCAATTTTCTGGAATCGCAGTCGGGCGCCAATGTGCTTTCGACACCGAATCTGGTGGCACTCGACAACGAGGAGGCGAAGATCGTGATCGGCCAGAACGTGCCTTTTGTGACCGGCTCGTTCACCAACACAGGCGCGGGCACTGGCGGCGCGGTGAACCCGTTCCAGACCATTGACCGCAAGGATGTCGGCCTGACCCTGCGCATCCGCAGCCAGATCGGCGAGGGCGGCACGGTGCGGATGACAGTGTTCCAGGAGAACTCTTCGGTCGTTCCGAGCCTGTCGAGCAGCGCCGGCCCGACCACCGACAAGAGCTCGATCGAAACCACCGTGGTCGTCGACGATGGCCAGATCCTGGTGCTCGGCGGATTGTTGAAGGATGAATACACCGATGGCGAGGACCGGGTGCCCGGCCTTGCCGCGATCCCCTTCGTCGGCAATTTTTTCAAGAGCGAAAACCGCAAACGGGTCAAGACCAATCTGATGGTGTTCCTGCGTCCGGTGGTGATGCGCAACCAGCAGTCGGCCGACCAACTGACCCTCGATCGTTACGAGACCATCCGCGCGCTGCAGCAGGTCAGTCAGCCCAAGCCGAGCGCGGTGCTGCCCGATACCGGCACGCCGCTGCTGCCTGCCGGACCAGCGACACCGGCGGGCGGTATCAGCACCCCGCGCACAACTGCACCGCAATGAGTTGAGCATGCGCTACCCGCTTCCCTACGCCTTTGCCAAGGCCCATCTGGTGCTGCTTGAAGACGATGGCAGCAGCCTGGTTTTGTGGGCCTCGCCCGAAGTCAGCCTGGCTACCTTGTCGGAAGTGCAGCGGCAATATGTCATCGATCGCCTGGAAAAGGAAGCCGGGGCGACCTTGGGTGAACGGATCAGCGCAGCCTATGCCGGCAGCGAATCGAGCGCCGCAGTGGTCGTCGGCGAGGTCGAAAGCGCGATCGACCTGTCGCGGATGATGCAGGACCTGCCGGCAGTCGAAGACCTGCTCGAAGCCGCCAACGATGCGCCGATCATCCGCATGTTGAATGCGCTGCTGACCCAGGCGGCCAAGGACGGCGCCAGCGACATCCATATCGAACCCTATGAACGCGCCAGCTCGGTGCGTTTTCGCGTCGATGGCACATTGCGCGAAGTCGTGCAGCCCAATCGCGGCCTGCATGCGGCGCTGATCTCGCGGCTGAAGATCATGGCCGAGCTCGACATCGCCGAAAAGCGCCTGCCGCAGGACGGGCGCATTTCGCTGCGCATCGGCGGCCGTGCGATCGACGTGCGCGTCTCGACCTTGCCCTCGGCCCATGGCGAGCGCGCGGTGCTGCGCCTGCTCGACAAGACCGAATCGAAGTTCACGCTCGAAGGCCTGGGCATGAACGGCGAGCTGCTCGCCTCGTTCCAGCGCCTGGTGCAACAGCCTCACGGCATCGTGCTGGTGACCGGGCCCACCGGCAGCGGCAAGACCACCAGCTTGTATGCCTCGCTGCAGACCGTCGATACCGGCACGACCAATGTGCTGACGGTTGAAGATCCGATCGAATATGAGTTGCCTGGCATCGGCCAGACCCAGGTCAATGCCAAGATCGATCTGAGCTTTGCCAAAGCGCTGCGCGCCATCCTGCGCCAGGATCCGGATGTGATCATGATCGGCGAAATCCGCGACCATGAAACCGCGCAGATCGCGATCCAGGCCTCGCTGACCGGCCATCTGGTGCTGGCCACCCTGCATACCAACGACGCGCCGAGCGCAGTCACGCGACTGACCGACATGGGCATCGAGCCCTTCCTGCTCAGTTCGAGCCTGCTCGGCGTGCTCGCACAGCGACTGGTGCGCAAGCTCTGCGTCCAAT
>JBIKPD010000013.1:0-30321 GCA_044357665.1 Roseateles sp.
TGCCATCACCAGGCCGAACAGGGTCTGCTTGTGGCGGAACTCGAACATCGCGAAGGCATAGCCGGCCAGCGAGCAGAAGAACAGCGTCAGCAGCGTCGAGGCGATCGCCACATAGACGCTCCAGCCAACATTGCGCCAGAACGGCAGCCTTGCGTTGAGGATTTCCAGATTGGCCTGGAACGAATTGCTGAAGAACAGCGGCAGCGGCTGGCTGAAAATCTCGGTGCGGGTGTGGGTGGCGAACACGAACATGAAGTAAAAAGGCGCCAGCATCAGCAAGGCCCCGCAGCCGACCAGCAGATAAGCCGGCCAGGTTTTCATCGAAGCCTTCATGCCGCAGACCCCCTGGCGCTGAACGCGCGATTGGTCAACCAGGTCAGCATCGCCACGATCAGGAACAAGATCCAGCTCATCGCGCTCGAGCCGCCGAAGTCGTTGAAGTCGAAGGCCATGCGGTAGAGGTAGACCGCCGAGGTCATCGCCGATTGGTCGGGGCCGCCCTTGCCATTGGTGAGGATGAAGGGCTCTTCGAACAGTTGCAGCCCGCCGATGACGCTGAGCATCACGCCGAAATAGATCATTGGTTTCAGGCTCGGCAAGGTGATGCGCCAGAACTGCTGCCAGCGGCCGGCACCGTCCATCTCGGCGGCCTCGTAGAGGTCTTTCGGGATCGTCTGCAGCGCTGCCATATAGAGCACCAGATTGAAGCCGAGGTAACGCCAGAAGACGATCAGGGCGATCGCCGGCTTGATCGTGCCGGGCTTGTTCAACCAGTCGATCGGCGCCATGCCGAACAAGCTGTCGAGGCCTAGATTGACCAGACCATAGTCGCGCGAGAACAGCGAGCTGAACATGATCGCGATCGCCACGCTGGAGGTGATGTAGGGCAGGAAATAGGCGCCGATCATGAAATCCCGGCTGCGCTTGAACGACTGGTGGATGAACACCGCCAGCGGAATCGCCACCAGATGCTGGGGCAGCCCGGAGGCCAGCGCCAGCCAGAGCGTATTGCCCAGCGATTTCCAGAACCAGGCGTCACCGATGGCGAAGTAGAAGTTCTCCAGTCCGACATATTGCATCGCGCCCAGGCCACTGGTCGGCTCCCAGGACTGGAAGGCCAGATAGAGCGAGAACAGCAGCGGGAAGACACCGAACAAGGCGAACAGGCCCAGGAACGGGCTGATGAACAGATAAGGGGCCCAGCGGGGCGAAAGTCTAGGGATGCGCTGCATGGTCAGCGGTGGGCACGGCGTGCGATCAGGCGGCCGGCATCGGCCAGCGCCGGCTCGATGCCTTTGCCCTCGTCGAGCACATGGTCGAGTTCGGCGCTGATCACTTCATCGGCGAAATTGTTCTGCTTGTGCACCTGCACAGCGGTGATGCGGCGCGCCGCTTCGCGCCAGATCAGGCGCGCCTTCTGCCCGCCGAGGAAGGGCAGACCCTCCTCGAAGAACGGATCGTCATAGGTCTCGACCAGCGCCGGGAAGGAGTCCTGGGCCTTGAAAGCGGCGAACTGCAATTCGCGGTCGAGCGTCATCATCCGGATGAACTCCCAGGCCAGGCCCTTGTTCGCCGCTGCCGAATGGCGCGGAATCGCGTAGAAACAGCCGCCATAGGCAGCGAAGGCGTTCTCGGGCAGTTGGGCCGCACGCCACAGGCCGCGGGTGGCTGGCGCGACCCAGTTGTTGAGCTGGCCGACCAGCCAGGCACCACCCAGTTCGGTCGCCAGATGGCCGCGCTTGAGGCCTTCGGCCCAGTCGTTCGACCAGGCGCCGACGCGGGCATCGAGCTGGTTCTGACGCACTTTGCGGGCGACTTCAAAGGCGCGCACGAAGCGCGGCGAGGTCACCAGCACGCGCGAATCCTGGTCGAAGTAAAGGCCCTGGCCGGGCTGGATGCCGGTGCGCAGCAGGATGTCCTTGATCTCCTGGACATTGGCGATCAGGTAGGCGCCGGTGCGGCGCTTGATCTCGATGCCGGCTTCGACATAGCTGTCCCAGCTGCGCGTCAGTTGCTCGACAGTGACCCCCGCTTTGCTGAGGATGTCGGCGCGGTAAAGCATGGTGCCCGGGCCGATGTCGGCGGGTGCTGCGACCACCGCGCCGCTGCGATTGGTCGCCTGGTCATAAGCGAAGCCGGCATAGCGCTGGCGCATGGCGCCGATGTTGTAAGGGGCTTTTGCCAGATCGTCGAGGCCTGCGCCGTGGGCGAAGCGGCCGACATAGCTGACTTCCAGCGCCATCACGTCGGGCAGGTAGACCGCTGTCGACAAGGCCGTTGTCATCGCCGTGTGGTGGTCGCTGTAAGGGCGGCTGACCACCTTGATCTCGACTTCGGGATGCAAACGGCGCCAATGCGGGATCGCCGCCTCGACGATCTTGTCGACCAGTGGGAAGGCCGCCACGGTCAATTGCCGGCGGGCTGCCGCTTGCACGCCAGCGCCAGTCAGCAAGCCTGCGGCTATCACGGCGCGGCGCGACAACTCGCCCGACGCTGTCATCTTGGCAATTCCTGGGGCAAGCGACTGGCTGGCATGGACGGTTCGGCTCAAGTATTAATGGATTGTTAATATCTTAAAGCCGGTTGCCAGGCTTGGCTATGGGCACAAACCTTGAGGCCGGGCCGCCGGCGGCAAAGTTCAGGCGTTCAGCGTGCCGTTTTCGAGCAGATAGCCCAGGCCGCGCACCGTGCGGATCGACAGGCCCGAGCCTTCGAGCTTGCGCCGCAAGCGATGGATATAGACCTCGATCGAGCCGGCGCCGTTGTTCTCGCCGCGGTCCTGGGCCCAGGTCTGGCTGATCTGTTCCTTGGTGACCACTCTTGCGAGTTGCATCAGCAACAAGTCCAGCAAGTCCCATTCGCGCGGACTGAGCTCGAGCGCTTCACCGCGCAGGGTTGCACGGTGCGCGTCGCGGTCGAAAACCAGCGCGCCGAACGTAATCCCGCCAGAGACCGGCGGACCGCGCCTTAACAAGGCATAAAGCCTGGCCTCGAGCTCAGGAAAATCAAAGGGCTTGGTCAGATAGTCATCGGCGCCGGCATTCAGTCCGGCCACCCGATCATCAAGGCTGTCCAGCGCCGTCAGCACCAGCACCGGCAGCTTGCGTTTGGCTTCGCGCAAGCGCTTCAGTACCGTCAGGCCATCGATCATCGGCAGCCCCAGGTCGAGGATGGCGATGTCGAACGGTTGCTTGAGCAGCAGATATTCGGCCACAGCCCCGTTTGCCGCATGTTCGACTTCGAATCCGGCCAGCCGTAATTGAGCCGTCAGGGCATCGGCAAGGATCGCGTCGTCTTCAGCCAGAAGTAGGTTCATCGCTGCATTCACCTTGTTGAACCCAGCCGTCGCAATTTTGCAACCCAAGGGTTAACGATAAATTAATAATGTTCAATATTCGTTAAGAATACGCCTGACGCTTGCTGATGCCGCCATAGTGGCCCAGTGTACTGTCCGAGCCACAACGCAAGAGACCCGCCTAGCGGAGCCACAGGAGACACCCAATGAATAGTTCCAACAAGCTGCGCAAGCCAGCCCGTCGCCAGCAGGCGCTTCAGATCAATCCGATCGCAGCCGCTTGCGCCGTGCTCTTGTTCGCAGCGGGCGCTGCCCAGGCGCAGCAAGCAGCCAATGTGCTCGACACGGTGTCCGTCTCGGGCATTGCGCGCGGCATCGAGACATCGATTGCAACCAAGCGCAATTCTGATTCGATCGTCGAGGCGATTTCGGCCGAGGACATCGGCAAGTTGCCTGACGTCAGCATTGCCGAGTCGCTGGCTCGTCTGCCAGGTCTGGCAGGACAGCGGGTGGCCGGACGCGCCCAGGTGATCCAGATCCGCGGCCTGTCGCCGGACTTTGCCGGGACCTTGCTGAATGGTCGTTCGCAGGTCACCACCGGCGACAACCGCTCGGTCGAATTCGATCAATTCCCGTCCGAGCTGATCAATTCGGCCGTCGTCTACAAGACCGGCGACGCTTCGCTGGTGGGTCAGGGCCTGTCGGGCACCATCGACATGCGGACCTTGCGTCCGCTCTCTGTTGATGGCCGCAAAGTGGTGCTGAACGCGCGCCTGGAATCCAATTCCAACGGTTCCGTCAATGCCAATACCGACAGCAACGGCAAGCGCTTCAGCGCTTCCTATGTCGACCAGTTCGCTGACCGCACAATCGGCATCGCCTTGGGTTTTGCACACCTCGATTCGCCTGGCCAGGAACTGCATTACAAGGCCTGGGGTTTCGGCAAGGAAAATCCTGATTGCCTGGCCCATATTGCCGATTGGGGTTGCGGCCCGATGATCGGGCTGCCAACGACAGCCACCACCTTGAACGGCTTTGAAGCCACGGCGATCTCGCGCAAGCAGTCCCGCGATGGCCTGATGGGCGTGTTCGAGTACAAGCCGAGCAAGGACCTGCACAGCACGGTGGATCTGTATTACTCGAAGTTCAAGAAAGAAGAAACGATGCGCGGCCTGATGGGCAGCATCGGTGACGGTTGGGGCGGTCCTACTTCGGGCGCCACCTTCACCAATGTCGTGACCACGCCAGTCGGCGGCTCGACCAGCTTGGTCACTTCGGCGACAGTGGCCGGTGTGCCGAATATGGTGGTTCGCAACGACCTCAACACCCGTGACGACGAGCTGAAATCGCTGGGCTGGAATACCAAAGCCAAGTTGGCGGGTGGTTGGACCGGCGTGGCAGACCTGAGCTACTCCAGCGCCTCGCGCAAGGAAAACGTCATCGAGACCTATGCCGGTATCGGCAGGACCTTGACCACATTCAATATGCGCGTGCCGAGCGGCTCCGGCTATCCCAGCCTGGTGCCCAACAACAGCTATTCCGATGCCAGCAAAGTCTTGCTGAGCGATCCGGGTGGCTGGGGCCATGACGGCCTGTGGAAAATGCCCCAGATCAAGGACACGATCAAGGCCTTGCGTTTTGACGCGAAGAAGGACCTCGATGGTTTCTTCAGCTCGGTCGATTTAGGTGTCAATTTCGAGACGCGCCAGAAAGATCGCCAGATGAACGAGCTGGCAGCTGATCTGAAGAACGGCCGCACAGCGATCGCAGTGCCCGCCGGTCTGCAGCAACCCGCCACCTCGCTGAGTTTCGCTGGCATTCCCGGTGTGCTTTCCTACGACGTGATGGGCGCCTTGAACTCGCTCTACACCTTGAAAGCGCAGGCGGTAGACCAGATCATCAACCGCAATTACGAAGTCAGCGAAAAGGTCACTACGGCCTTTGCCAAGATCGGCATCGATACCAAGCTCGGCTCGGTGCCGGTGCGCGGCAATGTCGGCCTGCAAGCAATCCATACCGATCAGAGTTCGCATGGTTGGTCCAAGCTCAGCGGGACTTTCTCTGAAGTGACTCGCGGCAGTTCCTACAACGATGTGTTGCCGAACCTGAACCTGAATTTCGAGCTCAGCGACGACCGTTATATCCGGCTTGGTTTGGCCAAGACGATGGCACGCGGCCGCATGGACGACATGAAGGCCGGGGCTGATGTCAATATCACCAAGGCAACTTCGGGCGTAACGTCCTGGGGTGGTAGCGGCGGTAACCCTGAGCTGCAGCCATGGCGTGCAACTTCGTTTGACCTGTCCTTCGAGAAATACCTGGGCAAGCGCAGTTATGTGGCGGCAGCGGTGTTCTACAAGGATCTCGAAAGCTATATCTACACGAAGAAGATCGAGACCAACTTCAGCGCCTTCCCGAACACCAGCAACCCTGCGCTGACAACCCCAGTCAATCCGCTGGGCTTGTACACCACACCGGCCAATGGCAATGGCGGTTATGTCCGCGGGGTCGAGTTCAGCGGTTCGATGGATGCGGCTCGTTTCGCGCCGGCGCTCAGCGGTTTTGGCGTGTCAGCAAGTGCGACCTATACCGAGAGCAATGTCCATCCCAATGGACCAGGAACCTCGGAAAAGCTGCCGGGTCTGTCGGGTGTCACGGCCAACCTGACCGCTTATTACGAGAAGAACGGGTTCTCCACCCGCATCAGCGAGCGCTATCGTTCGGCCTTCCGCGGCGAAATCAATGGCTTGCACAATGCGCGTGAATTCACCGAAATCCTGGCCGACCGCCAAGTCGACGCGCAAGTCTCCTATGAGTTCCAGCAAGGTGCTTACAAGGGCTTGTCGCTGCTGCTGCAAATCAACAACCTGACTGACTCGCCTTATGCGACCAGGCTGGGTAATGGCTTGGGTGATGCGATTGCACCAGGCGAGTACAACAAGTTCGGGCGTCAAGTGCTGTTCGGCATCGGTTACAAGATGTAATTGTTGCCTTGCCGACACCCCTTGCGGCTTCAGGCAGCAAGGGGTGTTTCCATTTTCGAGATCAATACCAAGCTCACCAACAGGATTTGCAAAAATTGATTCAGCCACGCCTGTTGGCCCCTACAGTACAAGCCTCTTTGCAGGAGGGCGTAACGGTGTCGGCACGGATTTCGCTGCGGCCTGAGGGCTTTATAGACTTTTTACCTCAACCGTCCGCTCTGCGGCTTGCGGCCGGCGCTTGCATGGCCCTGCTGTTTTTTGTCGGCGCCAATGCTGCTACCCAAAGCCAGGCAGACTGGCCGCAGATCCACAGCGCGATCCGCCAGGATCCGGCGCAGGAATCCCGCATTGCCGCCATCCTGGCGCAAATGACGCTGGCGCAGAAGATCGGGCAGATGACCCAGGCCGAGATCAAGTTCATCACGCCGGATGAGGTCAAGCGCTTTTATATCGGCTCGGTGCTCAATGGCGGCGGTTCCTGGCCAGGCAATGACAAGCAGGCTTCAGCCAGCGACTGGTTGCAACTCGCCGATGCTTATTGGGCCGCCTCGATGGCCACCGACGCGGCGGTCAAGTTGCCGCTGATCTGGGGCACCGACGCGGTCCATGGCCACAACAATGTGCTCGGCGCCACGCTCTTTCCGCACAATATCGGCCTTGGCGCGACGCGCGACGCCAAGCTGGTCGAAGCGATCGGCGCGGCCACGGCCAAGGCGGTTCGGGCCACCGGCATCCAATGGGTTTTTGCACCGACGCTGGCGGTTGCCCAGGACATGAACTGGGGCCGCAGCTACGAGAGCTATTCCGCCGATCCGGCGCTGGTGGCGCGGCTCGGCGCCGCCCATGTGCGCGGCCTGCAAGGGCAGTTCAAGGATGACGCCAATGTCGTCGCCACGGCCAAGCATTGGCTGGGCGATGGCGGCACCGACCAGGGTCGCGACCAGGGCGTCACGCTGGCCAGCCGCGAGCAGATGATAGCCATCCACTTGCAGGGCTATGTCGGCGCGATTGGCGCCGGCGCCCAGACGGTGATGGCTTCGTTCAATAGCTGGAACGATGTCAAGCAGGGCGTCAATTACGGCAAGATGCATGGCAGCCGCGCGCTGCTGACCGATGTGCTGAAAACAGCGATCGGTTTCGACGGCTTCGTCGTCTCCGACTGGAACGGCATCGGCCAAATCCCTGGCTGCAGCAATGCCAGTTGCGCCCAGGCGATCAACGCCGGCATCGACATGGTGATGGTGCCCGAGGAATGGCGCGCCTTTATCAAGAACACCTTGTTGCAGGTCGAGCGCGGAGAAATCCCGATCGCGCGCATCGACGATGCGGTCAGCCGCATCCTGCGGGTCAAGCTGCGCGCCGGGCTGTTCGAGCAGTCGCCGGGCAAGAATGCCTGGGCCGGCCGGGCTGATGCGCTGCAGGACCGGGCGCTGGCGCGGCGCGCGGTGCGCCAGTCCCTGGTGCTGCTGAAGAACCAGCAGCAGGCGCTGCCGCTGCGCGCCGGCCAGCGTTTGCTGGTTGTCGGCAATAGCGCCGACAGCCTTGAAAATCAGAGTGGCGGCTGGTCGCGGACCTGGCAGGGCAACGACAACAAGAACAGCGATTTCCCCTCCGGTCAGACGATCCTGTCCGCTGTTCGCGCGGCTGCGGGCGAGGGCCAAGTCAGCTTCAGCAAGACCGCTGCCGGCGTCGACCTCAAGGCTTTCGACGCGGTGATCGCCGTGATCGGCGAGACGCCTTATGCCGAGGGCAATGGCGATATTCCAGCTTCGGGCACCTTGCGCCATTCGAGCCGCTATCCGCAAGACCTGAGGCTGCTCGACGCGGTGTCTGGCAAGGGCCCGAAGGTGATCACGGTTTTCGTTTCAGGCCGGCCGCTTTACACCAATGATTTGCTGAACCGCTCCGACGCTTTCGTCGCGGCCTGGTTGCCCGGCACCGAGGGCGGCGGCGTGGCCGATCTGCTGTTTGGCAGCCGCGCCGGGTCTGACTTCAGCGGCCGCTTGCCCTTCGCCTGGCCGCGGTCTGCCTGCCCTGGCGGCACGCCCCTGTTTGCTTATGGCTATGGCCTGGCCTATGGCGCGGCCGGCGAAGTGGGCCGCCTTGCCGAGGACATTCCACCGGGCGGCTGTGGCGCGAGAAACGAGATACAGATCTTCAGGCAAGCGGCGGTGCCGCCCTATACCTTCGAAGTCGGCAGCACGGCGGGTCGCTGGAAGGGGCTATCGATTCCTCACGATCCGAATCAGCGGCTGGCCATGCCGGCCCAGGGCGCGCCTGACATCGAGGTGTCGACAGTACAGATCCATACCCAGCAGGACGCCAAGCTTGTCGCCTGGTCGGGCCCGGCGCGGTTTTCGGCCTGGGGTTTGCAAAAAACCGATCTGGGCGCCTTCCCTGAGGCTGCGCTGTTGTTCGACAGTCGGGTCGAGCAGCCACCCCAGGCCCCGGTGACGCTGACGATGATCTGCGGCAGTTCTTGCGAGGGCTCGCTCGACCTCACCGATCTGTTCAAGCGCATGACCTTGCAGCAGCCACGCACAATCAAGATTCCGCTGGCCTGTTTTGCGGCGCGCGGCGTTTTGTTGAACCAGGTCGAAGTGCCCTGGCGCATCACCACGACCGGCCCATTTATCGCCGCTTTTGCCAATATCCGTATCGCTGCCGGCGCCGCTCGCGACGCCGATGCCTTGCCCTGCAATTCATTCCCCACCCGCCCATGACAGCCAGCCACTTGCCCGCCATCAGCCGCAGCCAATTTCCCGCCGATTTTCGCTGGGGCTGCTCAACTTCTTCTTACCAGATCGAGGGCGCCGCCTTCGAGGATGGCCGCGGCGAATCGATCTGGGATCGCTTTTGTGCCACGCCAGGCCATATCCGCGACGGCAGCAGCGGCGCGGTCGCCTGCGACCATTACCACCGCTGGCCCGAAGACCTCGATCTGGCGCAAAGCCTCGGCGTCAATGCCTACCGCTTCTCGATCGCCTGGCCGCGCATCTTGCCGAGCGGCCGCGGCGCGATCAATCAAAAAGGCCTGGATTTCTATTCGCGTCTGGTCGACGGCATGCTCGAGCGCGGGCTGCAGCCCTGGGCGACGCTGTACCACTGGGACCTGCCGCAGGCATTGCAGGAGCAGGGCGGCTGGGCCAGCCGTGCAACGGTCGATGCCTTTGTCGAATACACCGATGTGGTGACGAGATCGCTGGGCGACCGCGTCAAGCATTGGATCACCCACAACGAGCCCTGGTGCACCGCCTTTCTGGGCAACCATGGTGGCGGCCATGCGCCGGGCTTGAACAGCTACAAGACCGCCCTGCAGGTCTGCCACCATCTGCTGCTCTCGCATGGCATGGCGCTGCCGGTCATCCGCCGCAATGTGCCTGAAGCCCAGGCCGGTATCACCCTGAGCCTGCACCCGATCGTTGCGGCTACTGACAGCCCGGCCGATGTTGCGGCGGCCTTGCGCCATGACGGCATGCGCAACCGTTGGTTCCTGGATCCTTTGTTCGGCCGCGGTTACCCGGCTGATGTCCTGCCCTTGCTGGGTGCCGACGCCCCCGATATGCATGACAGTGACCTGGCGCTGATCGCCACGCCCTGCGATTTTCTCGGCGTCAATTACTACTTTCCGGAGCGGGTCGGCGATGCGGCGGGCGACGGGCAGGAACATGGGCCGATCGCCACAACCGTGGTCTCGACTCCCGATGTCGAGCGCACCGCGTTCGGCTGGGAGGTCGCACCCCAGGGCATGGTCAGCCTGCTGCAGCGGGTTCAGCGCGACTACGCGCCGGCACAGATCTACCTGACCGAAAACGGTTCGACCTATGACGATGTGGTGAGCCCCGACGGCAGCATCGATGACCCGCAGCGGCGCAGCTATCTGGCCCGCCATCTGCTGGCGGCCCGCCAGGCCGTCGAGGCCGGTGTGCCGCTGAAAGGCTATTTCGCCTGGAGCCTGCTCGACAACTTCGAATGGGCCGAAGGCTATCTGCGCCGCTTCGGCCTGACCTATGTCGATTACGCGACCCAGCAGCGCCGGCTCAAGGCCAGCGGAATCTGGTACCGCGAGTTCTTGCACCGCTGACCGGCCATGGCTCGACTGCTGAATCTCGCGGCCATCGGCCTGGCCTTGCTGGCCGGCGCGGTGCAGGCCCAGGCACCCAGGGCCGAAGTGATCCATTGGTGGACCGCGGGCGGTGAATCGGCGGCGGTAAAAACGCTGGCCGAAGCCTACCGCGCTGCGGGGGGAGTCTGGGTCGACAACGCGGTGGCCTTGGGCGAGCAGGCCCGGGCGGTGGCGATCAACCGCATCGTCGGCGGCAATCCGTCGACGGCGGCCCAGTTCAACACCTCGAGGCAGTTTCTCGATCTGGTCGAGCAGGGCATGTTGAACAACGTTGACGCGGTGGCGCTGCAGGGCGGCTGGGACAAGTTCCTGCCCGAGACGGTGCTCAGCGTGATCAAGGTGAACGGGCATTTCTATGCCGCGCCGGTCAGCATCCATATGCCGACCTGGATCTGGACGTCGAAAGCCGCTTTCAGGAAAGCCGGCATCGCGACCGAGCCGCGCACGATGGACGAGTTGTTCGCCGCGCTCGACAAGCTCAAAGCTGCCGGCCTGGTGCCCCTGGCCCATGGCGGCCAGGCCTGGCAGGACAATATTGTTTTTACCGCTGTGCTGGCCAATCTCGGCGGGCGCGAGCTGTACCTGAAAGTGCTGCGCGATCGCGACCCCAAGGCGATTCAGTCCGATGCTTTCAAGCAGGTGCTGCTGACCTTCAAACGGCTGCAGACCTATGTCGACGAAGGCTCGCCCGGACGCAACTGGAACGACGCAACCGCGCTGCTGATCAAGGGCCAAGCCGGCGTGCAATTCATGGGTGACTGGGCCAAGGGCGAGTTCGGTCTGGCCGGCCAGCAGCCGGGCCGCGACTATGCTTGCATCCCCGGCTTTGGCGCCAACTCGCCCTACATCATCCAGGGCGATGTTTTCGTCTTTCCCAAGACCAGCAAACCCGAGCAGATCAAGGCGCAGCAACTGCTGGCCAGCGTGATCACTGCCCCGGCCACACAGGTGGCGTTCGCAGCGCGCAAGGGCTCGATCCCGATCCGCAGCGATGTCGATCTCGGCCGGCTTGACGAATGCGCGCGCCAGGGGGTCACGATCATGAAGGACAAGGCCCGCCAACTGGGCAATGGCGAGGTCTATCTGAGCCCCGACCAGAATGGTGCCCTGACCGACATCCTGACCGCCTACTGGAATCGCAAGACGCCAGTCGAGAAGGTGCAAAAGGACATCGCGGCGGCGCTGAAACCATGAAGCTGCGGCCCGGCATGGCCTGGTTCGCGCTGTTGCCGATGGCGGTGACGGTGCTGCTGGTCTATCTGGGCACGGTCTTGTGGTCGCTGCGGGTGTCGCTGAGCAGTTCGCGCACCTTCCCCAAGGATGATTTCGTCGGTCTGGCGCAATACAGCCGCTTGTTCGACAACGAACGCTGGCTGACCTCGCTGCAGAACCTGGCCGTCTACGGCCTGCTGTTCATCCTGGCCAGTATGGTGATCGGCTTTTTGCTGGCTGTTTTCATCGATCAGAAGGTCAAGGGCGAAAGCCTGTTGCGCAGCGCTTTTCTCTACCCTTATGCAATGTCCTTCGTCGCGACCGGTCTGGTCTGGCAATGGGTCTTGAACCCGGGTCAGGGCATCCAGCATGCGCTGCGGCAATGGGGTTGGCGCGAGTTCAGCTTCGACTGGATCGTCGACCAGGACAAGGTCATCTATACCGTCGTGATCGCCAGCGTCTGGCAGGCAGCGGGCCTGGTGATGGCGCTGCTGCTGGCCGGCTTGCGCGGCATCGACGAAGAGCTCTGGCGCGCCACGCGCATCGACGGCATCCCGGCCTGGCGCGTCTATCTGTCGGTGGTGCTGCCGATGCTCGCCCCCACCTTGGCCACGGTCTTCGTGCTGCTGGCAACCGGCGTGATCAAGGTCTTCGACATGGTCGTGGCGATGACGCAGGGCGGCCCCGGCATTGCCAGCGAACTGCCGGCCAAATTCATCATGGACCATCTATTCGGCCGCGCCAATATCGCGCTGGCCTCGGCCGGCGCCATCACGCTGTTGCTGACCGTGCTGGCGCTGGCCGCGCCGCTGCTTTACGCGCGCCGCCGCAGTCAGGCCCAGGCATGAAGCAGATCGGCCGCCTCGGTGTCTATGCCTTCCTGGTTGGCGCGGCGCTGTTCTTCCTCGCGCCGCTTTACATCATGGTCATCACCTCGCTGAAATCGATGGACGAAATCCGCGCCGGTCAGCTCTTTTCGCTGCCTCTCGAGCTGACGCTGGCGCCCTGGCGTGCCGCCTGGAGCGAGGCCTGCACCGGTCTGTCCTGCGAAGGCGTCAGCGTCGGCTTCTGGAACTCGGTCAGCATCGTCATCCCGGCCACGATTCTGCCGATTCTGCTCGGCGCCTTGAATGGTTATGCCTTGAGCTGGTGGCGCCCGCGTGGTGCCGATGCGCTGTTCGCCTTGTTGATGCTCGGGGCTTTTATTCCGGTGCAGGTGATGATCTATCCGCTGGTCAAGATGCTCGCCGCGGTCGGCCTGTTCGGCTCGCTGCCCGGCATCGTGCTGGTCCACATCATCTTCAGCATGCCGGTGATGACGCTGCTGTTCCGCAACTATTACCTGGCGATTCCGCGCGAACTGTTCAACGCCGCAAGGATCGACGGCGGAGGTTTCTGGCGCATCTTCGTCGAGCTGATGTTGCCGATGTCGACACCGATCATCATCGTCGCGGCGATCATGCAGGTGACCGGTGTCTGGAACGACTACATTCTCGGCCTGGTGTTTGCCGGCCGCGACAATCTACCGATGACGGTGCAGTTGAACAATGTCATCAACACCACCACTGGCGAGCGCCTTTACAACGTCAATATGGCCGCCACCCTGCTGACTTCGATGCTGCCCTTGCTGGTCTATTTCGTCTCGGGGCGCTGGTTTGTCCGCGGCATCACGGCTGGCGCGGTGAAGGGCTGAGACAGCGATGAAGCTCACCGAACTGCCCCACAAGAACGCCGTCAAGGTCAGCCGTCTGGCCATCAATTTTGGCGCCAGCCAGGTCATCAGGGGGCTCGATCTGGAAGTCGCCGAGGGCGAATTCCTGGTGCTGCTGGGCCCGTCGGGATGCGGCAAATCGACCTTGCTGAACGGCATTGCCGGCTTGATCGAGGTTGCCGAAGGCCGCATCGAAATCGGCGGCCAGGACATGACGCAGGCCGACCCGAGCTTGCGCGGGATCGGCATGGTGTTCCAGTCCTATGCGCTTTACCCGACGATGACGGTCGAGCGCAATATCTCCTTCGCCCTGCGCGTCAGCGGCTGCCCGAAGCCGGAGATCGCACAGCGCGTGCAGCAGGTCGCGCATTTGCTGCAACTCGAGCCGCTGCTGCAGCGCCGGCCGGCGCAGTTGTCGGGTGGCCAGCGCCAGCGGGTGGCGATCGGCCGCGCGCTGGTGCGCCAGGCCAAGGTGCTGCTGTTCGACGAGCCGCTCTCGAACCTCGACGCCAAGCTGCGCACCGAACTGCGCCGCGAGCTCAAGCTGCTGCACAAGAAGCTCGGCTCGACGATGATTTATGTCACCCATGACCAGGTCGAAGCGATGACGCTGGCGAGCCGCATCGTCGTCATGCGCGAGGGTCAGATCCAGCAGATCGGCGCACCGGCCGAGGTCTACGACAGGCCCGCCAACCGGTTCGTCGCCGGTTTTCTCGGCGCCCCGGGGATGAACTTCATCGCTGGCCAGATGCAACTGACCTCGTCTGGCGCTGCCTCGCTGGCATTGCCCTTGGCAGTCGACCTGTCAGCCTATGCCTTCGAGGCGCCACCGCTGCAAGATCAGCCGATCCTGCTGGGCATCAGGCCCGAGCATGTGCTGATCAGCGCTGACGGAGACTTTGCGGGCAAGGTCCAGCTGATCGAGCTGATGGGCAACCACCAGGTGCTCTGGATCGAGTCGGCCGGGCAGACAATTGCCGCAGTCACCCACGAAGCAATGAACCTGACCGTCGACAGCGAATTGCGCTTCAGCTTTGACCCCACCCGCTTCGCGCTGTTTGACCCGGCCTCCGGACAACGGATATGAAAGGAACCATATGAGCCTCCATCCCCTGAAAAGAATTGTCATCGTCGGCGGCGGAACGGCCGGCTGGATGACGGCCGCGATGCTGTCCAAGCTGTTGACGCCGACATACCAGGTGCGGCTGATCGAGTCGGACGAGATCGGCATCATCGGCGTCGGTGAGGCCACCATCCCGCATATCCGCGCCTTCAATCTGGCCCTGGGTATCGACGAGGACGAGTTCGTTCGCGCCACCCAGGGCACCTTCAAGCTCGGCATCGAGTTCGTCAACTGGGGTGCGATCGGCGATCGCTATATCCATGGCTTCGGCAAGGTCGGCCAGGAACTCGATGGGATTTCCTTCCACCATTACTGGCTGCGCCTGCTCGGCGAAGGCAGCAGCCAGGCCGGCGACCTGAGTGACTACTCACTTAACACCATGGCGCCCAAACATGCGAAGTTCATGCGCGCACGGCCTGACATGGCCGGCTCGCCGCTGGCCGACCTGAACAGCGCCTTCCACTTCGACGCCAGCCTCTACGCACGCTTTCTGCGCGGCTTTGCCGAGCAGCGCGGCGTGCAGCGCACCGAGGGCAAGATCGAGCAGGTCCTGCAGCGCGAACCCGACGGCCATATCAGCGCCCTGCGCCTGGCCAGCGGCGAGCTGATTGAGGGCGATTTCTTCATCGACTGCTCGGGCATCCGCGCCCTGCTGATCGAGCAGACCTTGAAAACAGGCCATGAAGACTGGACCCATTGGTTGCCCTGCGACCGGGCTTATGCCGTGCCCTGCGCATCGGCTGGCCCTTTGCTGCCGATGACGCGCTCGACCGCCCATGGTTCTGGCTGGCAATGGCGGATTCCGCTGCAGCACCGTACCGGCAACGGCCATGTCTATTCGAGCCGCTTCATGGACGACGATGAAGCCAAGGCCATCCTGCTGGCCAATCTCGACGGTGAACCGCTGGCCGAGCCGCGCCAGGTGAAGTTCGTCACCGGCCGGCGGCGCCAGTTCTGGAACGGTAATTGCGTCGCGATCGGCCTGTCGAGCGGCTTTCTCGAGCCGCTCGAGTCGACCAGCATCCACCTGATCCAGATGGGCATCACCAGGCTGATGGCGATGTTCCCTCATGCCGGGCTCGACCAGGCTGACATCGACGAATACAACCGCCAGACCAGGTCCGAATACGAAAGCATCCGCGACTTCATCATCCTGCATTACAAGGCCACCGAGCGCAGTGACACGCCGTTCTGGAACTATTGCCGCACGATGTCCGTCCCCGAATCGCTGCAGCGCAAGATCGATTTGTTCAGCAGCAACGCGCGCTTTTTCCGCGATGGCAACGAGCTGTTCACAGAGCTGAGCTGGTTGCAGGTGCTGATCGGCCAGCGCATCCGCCCGCGCGGCTACCACCCCTTCGTCGACCACCGGCCGCGTGCCGAGGTCGAGGAATTCGTCAGCAATATCCGCGAGGTGATCCAGCGCTGCGTTGCGGTGATGCCGACACAAGCGGATTTCATCGCCGCCAATTGCACGGCCAAGCCGCTATGACCCATCCGGCCGCACTCAATATCGTCATCGTCGGAGGCGGCACTGCAGGCTGGATGACGGCGGCCGCGCTGTCCAAACTGCTCGGCGATCAGTACCGGATCCAGCTGGTCGAATCGGACGAAATCGGCACCATCGGTGTGGGTGAAGCGACGATTCCGAACATCAAGAACTTCAACGCGACCTTGGAGATCGACGAGGACGAATTCATCCGCGCCACCCAGGGTACGTTCAAGCTGGGCATCGAGTTCGTTGACTGGGGCGCCATCGGCGACCGCTATATCCACGGTTTCGGCAAGGTCGGGCAGGAATTCGATTCCCTGGCCTTTCACCATTACTGGCTGCGCCTGCGCCGGCAGGGGTTGGCCAGTGATCTGGGCGACTATTCGATCAACACGGTGGCGCCCTTGCAGGCCAAGTTCATGCGCCCGCGCCCCGAGATGGCCGGCTCGCCGCTTGCTGACATCGCCTATGCCTACCATTTCGATGCCAGCCTGTATGCGCGCTTTCTGCGCGACTATGCCCAAAAGCGCGGTGTGCTGCGCAGCGAAGGGCGGGTCGTCGAGGTGCTGCAGCGCGAGCCCGATGGGCATATCAGCGGCGTCAGGCTCGATGGCGGCGAATTGATCAGCGGTGATTTCTTCATCGACTGTTCAGGCATTCGCGCGCTGCTGATCGAACAGACCTTGCACTGTGGCTATGACGATTGGCGCCATTGGCTGCCCTGCGACCGCGCGATCGCCCTGCCTTGCGCCAGCGCCGGACCCCTGTTGCCGATCACGCGCTCGACTGCGCGCAGCGCCGGTTGGCAATGGCGCATCCCGCTGCAGCACAGGATCGGCAACGGCCATGTCTATTCGAGCCGCTTCATGGGCGACGAAGAAGCCGGCGCCATCCTGCTTGCCAACCTGGACGCCGAACCCTTGGCCGAGCCGCGCACGATCGCCTATGTACCAGGCAGGCGCAAGCAGTTCTGGAACCGCAACTGTGTCGCGATCGGACTGGCCGCCGGATTCTTCGAGCCGATCGAATCGACCAATATCCAGCTGATTCAGACCGCCCTGGCGCGGCTGATCGCCTTCTTTCCGCATGCCGGCATCGAGCCGGCCGATGTCGACGAGTACAACCGGCAGACCGAGTTTGAATATGAGCGCATCCGCGACTTCATCATCCTGCATTACAAGGCGACCACCCGCGACGATTCGGCCTTCTGGAACTATTGCCGCGGGATGGAGATTCCGGACTCCCTGCAGCGCAAGATCGACCTCTATGCCAGCAACGGACGCATCTTCCGCGAGGGCGGCGAGTTGTTCGCCGAGCTGAGCTGGTTGCAGGTCATGCAGGGTCAGGGTATCCAGCCGCGGGGCTATCACCCCTTCGCCGACAAACTGCCGCAGCAAGACCTGCTTGAATTCATGGCCAATGTGAAGGATGTGATCAAGCGCTGCGTCAAGGTGATGCCGGATCAAGCAGAGTTCATCAAGGAAAACTGCGCGGCGGGGCGACCATGAGGCCGACGCTGAGGCTGCTGGCCTGCTGGCTGGCCCTGGTCGCGCCAGCGGCTTTTGCTGCCGATGCAGCGCAGCCCTTCAACGTCGCCACCTACAACCTGCGGCTCAATCTCGTCGAGGATGGCGCCAACGCCTGGCCCAAGCGCAAGGAGGCGGTCAAGGCCTTGATCCGCTATCACGAGTTCGACATCTTCGGCACCCAGGAAGGCATGCCCTTGCAGATTGACGAGCTGGCCGAGATGGCCGAGTTTGCCTATGTCGGCGTTGGCCGGGATGACGGCCAGCGCGCTGGCGAACATGCGGCGATCTTTTTCCGCAAGGCGCGCTTCAAGGCCTTGAAACATGGCGACTTCTGGTTCAGCGAAACACCAGACCGGCCGTCGAAGGGCTGGGATGGGCGCTGCTGCAACCGGCTGGCCAGTTGGGTGCAATTGCAGGACCTGGTCAGCGGCCGCAGCTTCCATGTTTTCAGCTCGCATTTCGACCATGAGGGCGTGCAGGCCAGGCGCGAGTCGGCCAAGCTGCTGCTGCGCAAGATCGCCGAGATCGCGGCCGGCTCACCGGTGATCAACCTGGGCGATTTCAATTCGACGCCCGAGACCGAGCAGATTCAGCTGATGCAAGCGGCGCTGCGCGATGCCTATCGGGTCAGCGAGACCGCGCCTTACGGCCCGGTCGGTACCTTCAATAATTTCAAGATCGACGCCGCCATGGCCGAGCGCATCGACTATGTCTTTCTCAGCCCTGGCTTTCGGGTGCTCAAGTACGCCGTGCTCAGCGACTCCTACGCCGGGCGCTTCCCTTCTGATCATCATCCGGTCGCGGTGCGGCTGAGCCTGGACTGATATGTTCGTCTTGCACTCAAAACGGGCGCGTCATTGCGCTGCAGCCCTGCTGCTCTTCACCCTGTCCCTGGGCGCCAAAGCACAGGCCTTGGAGGACAAGGTCGAACGCCTGCTGCAGCAGATGACAGTCGAGGAAAAGATCGGCCAGCTGACCCAATATTCGGGCGACTGGCGAGCCACCGGACCGGTGACTTTCAAGGGCAATCATGAAGAGGGCATCCGGGGTGGCCAGATCGGCGCGATGTTGAATGTGCTGGGCGCCAATTCGACCCGGACCTACCAGCAGATTGCGATGCAGTCGCGCCTGAAGATCCCGCTGCTGTTCGGCCAGGACGTGATCCATGGCTACAAGACCACCTTTCCGATTCCGCTGGCCGAAGCCGCCAGCTTTGACCTCGAAGCGATCGAGCGGTCGGCGCGAATTGCCGCGACCGAAGCTGCTGCCAGCGGCCTTCACTGGACCTTCGCGCCGATGGTCGACATCGCCCGCGATCCGCGCTGGGGCCGGGTGATGGAAGGCGCTGGCGAGGACAGCTGGCTGGGGTCGAAAATTGCCTATGCTCGTGTGAAGGGATTCCAGGGGCGCCAGCTCGGCGACACCGATGCGGTGATGGCCACAGTCAAGCATTTCGCCGCCTATGGCGCTGCGGTCGCCGGACGCGATTACAACTCGGTCGATATGAGCGAGCGGATGCTCTGGGAAACCTATCTGCCGCCGTTCAAGGCAGCGCTCGATGCGGGTGCTGCGACCTTCATGAATGCCTTCAACGATTTGAACGGCATCCCGGCCAGCGGCAGCCAATACCTGCAGCGCGACATCCTCAAAGGCCGCTGGGGCTTCAGCGGCTTTGTCGTCTCCGACTGGGCTTCGATCGGCGAGATGGTCCCGCATGGTTATGCCAAGGACGCCAGGGCTGCGGCGCTGGCTGCGATCAAGGCCGGCAGCGACATGGACATGGAGAGCAACGCCTACCGCAACCACCTCGGGCCCTTGATCGCTGACGGCCTGGTGCCGGCAACGCTGCTCGACGATGCGGTGCGCCGGATCCTGCGCAAGAAGTTCGAGCTCGGCCTGTTTGACGATCCCTATCGCTTCAGCGATGCCAAGCGCGAGTTGGCGATGTTGAACCAGCCTGCGCACCGCCAGGCGGCACGCGCTATGGCGGCCAAAAGCATCGTGCTGCTGAAGAACAAGCCGCGCGTCCTGCCCTTGAGCGCCAGCGGCAAGACCATTGCCTTCATCGGGCCCCTGGTCAAGGCCGTCGAAGACAACCTGGGCGCCTGGTCGGTGAACCTGCCCGATGTCGATTATTCGAAGTTCATCGTCTCGCAATGGGACGGTGTGAAAAACCGCCTCGGCCCGGGCAGCAAATTGCTCTACGCCAAAGGCTGCGACATCGAGGGCGAACGGCGCGACGGCTTCAAGGAAGCGATCGATGCAGCCTTGCAGGCCGATGTCGTGGTGGTCAGCGTTGGCGAAAGCGCCGGCATGAGCGGCGAGGCCAAGAGCCGCGCCAGGATCGGCCTGCCCGGCGTGCAGGAAGAGCTGATCAAGGCCCTGCATGCCACCGGCAAGCCGATCGTCGTGCTGATCAACGCCGGCCGGCCGCTGATCTTCAACTGGACTGCCGAGCATGTGCAGGCGATTCTCTATACCTGGTGGCTGGGCAGCGAGGCTGGCAACGCCATCGCCGATGTGCTGTTCGGCGCGCACAACCCTTCGGCGCGTCTGCCGATCAGCTTCCCGCGTGCCGAGGGCCAGATTCCGATCTATTACAACCATTTCAATACCGGCCGGCCGGTATCGGCCGACACGCACGAAGCCTTCAAGTCCGGCTATATCGACCTGCAGAATTCGCCGCAATATCCCTTCGGTTTTGGCCTCAGCTACAGCGACTTTGAATATGCCGATTTGAAGCAAGACCGGCAGAAAATTGCCGGTCAGGACAAGCTCACCGTTTCGTTGAAAGTCAGCAACAAGGGGCAACTTGCCGGCGATGAATTGGTGCAGCTTTATCTGCGTGATCGGGTCGCTTCGGTGGTGCGGCCGGTCAAGGAATTGCGCGGTTTTCGGCGCATCCATCTGCAGCCGGGCCAGACCCGTGAGCTCAGCTTTGTGATCGAGCGCGAACAGCTCTCATTCTTCAACGAGCGTCTGCAATGGGTGGCCGAACCCGGCGAGTTTGACCTGATGATCGGCGCGAGCTCAGCCGACATCAGGCTGCGCAGCAGCTTCGAGCTCACCGAATGAGCTACCGGATGAGCTACCGAATGAGCTACCGAATGAGCTACCGCATTTTGCGCTCGTTGATGCTCTTGCTGGCGCTGCTCGTCCTGCGGCCTTGCGAAGCGCTGGAACAGCCTTTGTTGACCAATGTGGCGAACCGCCAGACGATCTCGCTGAACGGTGCCTGGCAGGCCATCGTCGACCCTTATGAGGCCGGCTATTACAACTATCGGCGCGAGCCCTATGACCGGCAAACGCAGCGATCAAACTCGGCCTTTTACAGCAACCATCATGCGCTGGACCAGGCGGAATTGGTCGAATATGACTTCGACAAATCGCCGACGCTGAACGTGCCCGGCGACTGGAATTCGCAAAGCGAAAAGCTCTTTTACTACGAGGGCAATGTCTGGTTGAAGCGCAGCTTTGACTTCAGCCCCAGCCAGCAGGGCGGGCGGACATTCATCCATTTCGGCGCCGTCAGCCAGCGCGCCGAGGTCTACCTGAACGGCACCAAGCTCGGGGTCCATGACGGGGGCTTCACGCCCTTCAATTTCGAAGTCACGTCCTGGCTCAAAGCGAAGGGGAATTTCCTCGTCGTCAAGGTTGACAACATCCGGCGCGCCGAAGCCGTGCCGACCAGCAGCACCGACTGGTGGAACTACGGCGGCATCACCCGTGATGTCACGCTGATCGAAGAACGCAAAACCTTTATCGAAGACCATGTCCTGCAGTTGAAGCCGGGAACGCTGCAGACGCTGGCCGGCGCCATCCGTTTGAATGGCGCAGCCGGCGGCGAGCGGGTGACGGTCAGCATCCCCGAACTGCATCTCGAGAGGGTCGTCAGCGTTGATCGCGCCGGCCTGGCCAGTTACGAAATCGAAGCGCCGGGCCTGAGCCTCTGGTCGCCGGCCAGGCCCAAGCTCTATGAGGTGGTCGTCACGCTCGGTGCGCAAACTTTGCGCGACGCGATCGGCTTTCGCAGCATCGCAACGCGTGGCGCCGACATCCTGCTCAATGGTCAGCCGATCTTTCTGCGCGGCATCTCGATCCACGAAGAAAACGCGCTGCAAGGCCGGCGGGCCTACAGCGAGGCCGATGCGCTGCAGGCCTTGAACTGGGCCAAGGAGCTCGGCTGCAACTATGTGCGCCTGGCCCATTACCCGCACAACGAAGCGATGCTGCGGCTGGCCGACCAAATGGGCTTGATGGTCTGGGAGGAAGTCCCGGTCTACTGGACCATCGCCTTCAGCAATCCTGCCACCTTGGCCAATGCCAGCGAGCAACTGTCGGCCATGATCCGGCGCGACCGCAACCGCGCCTCGGTGATCATCTGGTCGGTGGCGAATGAAACGCCGCCGGGTGCGGCGCGCAATGCCTTTCTGGCCCACCTGATCGATCAGACCCGCAGACAGGATCCGGGCCGTCTGGTCAGCGCGGCACTCGAAACCCATCAGGAAGGCGAGGTGACGGTCGTCTCGGACCCGATCGGCGAGTTGCTGGATATCGTCGCCTTCAATCAATACCGCGGTTGGTATGGCGGCAGCCTTGATGATGCGCCGCAGGCGCGCTGGGAGATCCGCTCTGACAAGCCGGTGCTGGTGTCGGAATTCGGTGGCGACGCGTTGCAGGGCCTGCATGGCCCGCGCGAGCAGCGCTGGACCGAGGAATACCAAGCCTATCTGTACCAGCAGAACCTGGCGATGCTGGAAAAAATCCCGAATCTGCGCGGTCTCAGCCCCTGGATTCTGGCCGACTTCCGCTCGCCGCGACGGGTCTTGCCCGGCATCCAGGACGGCTACAACCGCAAGGGCCTGATCTCCAATCAGGGCATCAAGAAGCAGGCGTTTTTTACGCTGCAGGACTTCTATCGAAAGATCGCGGCGCGCGGCTCGCAAGCTCAATAGAAGCCACTGGACCAACCCATCTCGACGGCAACTCTGTATGACCAAAACCTTGTTCCTGCGTCACCTCGTGCGCGGCCTGCCGGCTATCCTGGTGCTGGCCGCTGGTTGCGGCTCGGGCGGATCCTCTTCGGCCGGGGCCGGTAACCCGCCCAGCGGCCCGCAGGTGCAAGCCTGGGTGACCAGCGCCGACAAGACGCTGCTGCTGGCCCGCGTGGCCGATCCGGTTTTCACCGAGCTGCAGCCGGTGGCATTGACGATCGATGTCGATGCGAGCCAGCGCTTCCAGACCATGGCCGGCTTCGGCGCGGCGATCACCGATGCCTCGGCCTGGCTGATCCAGAATCGCATGAGCGAGTCGCAGCGCGATGCCTTGCTGAAGGAGTTGTTCGGCCGCGGGCCCGATGGCATCGGCTTTGATTTCGCCCGCCTGACGATCGCTGCTTCGGACTATTCGCTAAGCCATTACAGCTTCAACGATCTGCCTGCCGGCCAGACCGACATGGCGCTGGCGGGCTTTTCGATCGACCCGCTGCGTGCTGCGACGCTGCCGGTCGTCAAGCGCGCACTGGCCGTGAATCCACAGCTGCAGTTGATGGCTTCGCCCTGGAGCGCGCCGGCTTGGATGAAATCCAGCGGCAGCATGATCAAGGGCAGCCTGAAGCCCGAGATGTATGGCGTTTATGCCGCCTATCTGGGACGCTATCTGGATGTTATGGCAGCCGAGGGCGTGCCGATCTTTGCCTTGACCTTGCAGAATGAGCCGGATTTCGAGCCCGGGGACTACCCCGGCATGCGCGTCGATGCGGCTGCCAGAGCCGCGTTGATCGGCCAGCATCTGGGCCCGCTGCTGGCCAGCCGCAGCCTGAAGACCCGCTTGTTCGATTGGGACCATAACTGGGACCAGCCGCAATCGCCACTGGCGGTGCTCGGCGATCCGATCGCAAGACCCTTTGTTGCCGGCGTGGCCTGGCATTGCTATGCCGGCGATGTCTCGGCCCAGAGCCAGGTGCATGACGCTTACCCCGACAAGGAAACCTGGTTCACCGAATGCGCCGGTGGCGATTGGGCGCCGAGCTGGGCGGTCAGCCTGCCCTGGCTGATGCATAACCTGGTCATCGGCAGCACCCGGGCCTGGGCCAAGGGCGTGCTGATGTGGAACCTGGCGCTGGACGAAAACCATGGGCCGCATCTCGGCGGTTGCAAGGACTGCCGCGGCGTTGTCACGATCGATTCGAAAAGCGGCGCGGTGACCCGCAATCTCGAATATTACGGTCTGGCCCATGCCAGCAAGTTCGTGCGTCAGGGAGCACAGCGTATTGCTTCGTCGGCCGCCAAGGACGGGGTCGAATCGGTCGCCTTCCGCAATGCCGATGACGGCTCGATCGCCCTGATCGTCAGCAATAACGAAGCCCAGCCGCGCAGCTTTGCGGTGCGTTTTGCCGGCCGGCAGTTCAAGCAGCAATTACCGCCGCAAAGCGTCGCCACCTATACCTGGGCGGCACCTTGAGCGGCGCCAAGGCTGTGCTGCGTTGCTGCATGGCGCTGCTGCTGATCGCTGTGGCGGGCAGCGCCCGGGCCGAGCTGCGGCTGCATGGCCTGTTCAGCGACCATATGGTGCTGCAGCGCGATATGCCCTTGCGGGTCTGGGGTTCAGCCGCGCCGGGCGAAGCGGTGCAGCTGGCCTTTCGCGGCCAGTCCTTGCGAACCCGCGCCGATGCCCGGGGCCGCTGGGAGTTGCGGCTCAAACCCGAGCCGGCCGGCGGCCCCGACATCCTGCGGGTCAGCGGCGCCAGTCAGCAGCTGGTGCTGCAGGATTTGCTGGTCGGCGAGGTCTGGCTGTGCAGCGGTCAATCGAATATGGAATGGTCGCTGATCAATGCCAGCGACGGGCCGGCTGATGTCGCAGCGGCTGCCGATCCGCTGCTGCGCCATATCAAGATTGCGCACCGTGCATCCCTGCAACCCATCGACGACATCGCGCCCACCGCCTGGCAGGCCAGCTCGCCCGCAACGGCCGGGGAATTCAGCGCGGTGGCCTGGCATTTCGCGCGACGATTGCGGCGCGAGCTCGGCGTGCCTGTAGGTCTGATCAACGCCTCCTGGGGCGGCAGTCATCTCGAGACCTGGATGAGTCGGCAGGCAATCGCTGGCCAGAAAGACCTGCGCGGCTGGTTGCCGCAGCTGCCCGCGACCAACCAGGAATTCAGCGCTCGCGACCGGGCCGCCAAGCTTGCGCAAATCCGTCGCTGGCAGGGCGAGGCAGCGTCGGCCGACCTGGTCAGCGCCTGGGCCGACCCGGCTTATGACGACAGGCATTGGAAGAGCCTGGTCGTCCCGGGCGTCTGGGAGTCGCAGGGGCTGGCTGGTTTTGACGGGCAGGTCTGGTATCGCAAGGCGATAAAACTGACAGCGGCCCAGGCGCAGCAAGCGGCCATGCTGCATCTGGGCATGGTCGATGACTGCGACGAAACCCATGTCAACGGCGTCAAGGTCGGCGGCTTCTGTGGCTGGGATCAGCAGCGTCGCTATGCCCTGCCTGCGGGTCTGTTGGTGGCCGGCAGCAATCTGATCGCGGTGCGGGTGCGCGACGATCGCGGGGGCGGTGGCCTGCATGGTGCAGCGGCGGCCGTGAGGCTGCAGCTCGGTGACAGCGAGATCAGCCTGGCTGGCAACTGGCAGGCGCGCATCGAAGCGCCCTTGCTCAAGGACGCCCCCGACTTCAACGACCTGCCGACCCTGCTGTTCAACGGCATGCTCAACCCATTGGTCGGCTATGGCATGCGGGGTTTGCTCTGGTACCAGGGCGAAAGCAATGTGCCCCGTGCAGCGCAATATGGGCGGATTTTCCCGGCCTTCATTGGCGATTTGCGCCAACGCTGGGGTCAGGGCAGTTTCCCCTTTTACTACGTGCAGCTGGCGGCTTTTCTGCCCTTGAAGGACAACCGCCTAAGTGGCAGCCCCTGGGCTGAACTGCGCGAAGCGCAGCGGCTGACGCTGGCCGTTCCGGATACCGGCATGGTCGTGGCCACCGACATCGGGGACGCCGACGACATCCATCCCCGCAACAAGCTCGCCGTCGGACAGCGCCTGGCCGGCCTGGCGCTGCGCCAGCTTTATGGCCAGCCGAATCTCGCCGCCGAGGGGCCGACGCTGCGGTCTGTGCTGAGGAAGGCCGACCGGATCGAATTGCAGTTTTCCAATGTCGGTAAGGGCTTGCAAGCCAGGGGCCTGCCCTTGCTTGGCTTCACGATTGCCGGCGCAGCGCAGGTCTTTATGCCGGCACAAGCGAGCATCGTTGGCGACCGCGTGATCGTCTCGCACCCACAATTGCGCGATCCGCAAGCTGTGCGTTTCGGTTGGGTCGACAACCCGCAGGAAAGCAATCTCTTCAACAGCGCCGACCTGCCCGCTTCGCCCTTCCGCACCGATCGCTGGCCGCTGTTGACGCATGGGGTGTTGCTCGAGCGGATCGACGTCGACTGACCGGCTGTCAACCGGAGGGAATATGGCCCTCAAAGAAATTTGCGCAACAATCCGGCCGGACGCCGTCAACCGCAGAATCACTTCTGGCGTGCTGCCGGTGATGATGCTTGCTCGCTCCATCCGATGTGGGAGAACCTATTGACGCCGCCTGCCACGGTCTTGCCGCAGTCGAAGCTCGCGAAAGTTGCTGATCTTGTGATCAAGATTTTGCCCGGCTGCGCATTGGCGGGAGTGATCGCCATGGCGGCCACCTTGGTCTCAACCCTGCATGGTGGACCGCAACTGCTCTACGCCTTGTTTTTCGGCGTGGCGTTTCACTTTCTAAGTGCGGACCGCAAAGCAAAGCCCGGGATCGAGTTCTGCTCACGCACTGTCTTGCGCCTTGGTGTGGGCTTGCTGGGCGCACGAATCACGGGCTCGCAGATCGCGGGGCTGGGTTGGTCAACGGCTGGGATCGTGATCGGTGCTGTGCTGACGACCCTGTTCCTTGGCTATCTGCTGGGAAAACGTCTTGGGCTGACTCGCGCTCAAGGCGTGTTGTCGGGCGGGTCTGTGGCCATCTGCGGTGCATCGGCAGCGCTGGCCATTTCAGCGGTCTTGCCGCGAAACAAGGAAAACGAGCGCTTTACCCTGATGGTGGTGGTCACCGTGACCGTCTTGTCCACGGTTGCCATGGTGACCTACCCATTGATTGCGAAGTTTTTGCATTTGCCGCCTGAGTTGGCCGGCCTATTTTTGGGCGGAACGATTCACGATGTAGCCCAGGTGGTGGGCGCGGGTTATATGCTGAATCATGAAACAGGCGACTACGCGACCATCGTCAAATTGTTTCGTGTCTCGATGCTGGCCGTGGTGGTGGTCCTTATATCCAGCATGTTCAAGGCCGAACGAGAACGGGTTGGCAGTGGTACCTCGACGGCAAAGCAAGCAATGGTTCCCTGGTTTTTATGGGTCTTTGTTGCGCTGGTGGCGCTCAACTCATTGGGGGGCGTATCCACAGCAGTTCAGCATTGTTTAAATACGGTGTCGCGCTTGTGCTTGGTCGTGGCAATTGCGGCCTTGGGTATCAAAACCTCGTTTCGTCAATTGTCCAAAGCAGGCTGGCGCCCCTTCACCCTGCTGCTGGTCGAGACGGTGTGGATGGCCGCCTTTGTACTGGCCGTAATCTATCTGCGCAGCGTAGGACTCCAGGCATAACCCGCAGGAGTGCGATCTTTTCAACAGCGCCAAACCACCCCGCATTCCGGCCTTCGGCCTCATGGCGGGCTACAAAATCCCGGCGCGTAACCCGACCTGTAGCCCGACCCGTAGCCCGCCATGCAGCGCAGCGCAATGCGGGGAAAATCGTGTCAAGCCCAAGCGCGTTCCGGCCTTTGCCCCTTCGATAAGGTGAGCGCGGGCGTCGCCCTGGCAATGGCGCTGATCAGGGCTTTTGCAGCGCCTTTTTCCAGTCGCGATAGAGGTCCAGATCAACCCCGTCGGGATAGTTCAGATAGCCCGGCAGATGGTCTTTCACGCCGAGTACGCCGTATTGCCAGATGATGGCCTTGGTCTTGCGGTCGACGACGATGACGCGGTCGTGCAGGTCGTCGACGATCAGTACATCGCCGGTTTCGGGTAGCTCGCGTGCGATCGATGGGTGGTCGAGGGCCTGTTCGCCTTCCTTGAAGAAATAGTCCCAGCTCGGTTTGCCGGTGGCGGGGTCGAAGATCACCACCCGGCCCGGCTTGCTGAAATCGGCCACGATGACCTGTTTGCCATCGACGGTCGGGAACGCATCTGACGGATAGCGGATATTCGGCGCCCGCACGCTCCACAGCAGCTTGCCGGCGCGCGTGATGCGCGAGATCCAGGCGCCGGTAATTTCGCTGACCAGGATGTCGCCGTTTTCCATCGGCGTCGCGCCGTTCGGATGCCCCAGTTGATGCGGCGGGTTGTGGCGGCATTTGCCAGCCTCGCCCCATTGGGTGGCGATGCTGTTGTCCTTCGGATCGATGATCAGCACGCGGCAATTGCGGATGTCGGCGGTCATGAACTTGCCGTCGGCCAGCAGATGCGCGTCGTCCGGGTAATTCAGCAGCCCCGCCGATTTGCCGCGCCGGTCGGGCACGCCATAGGTCCAGGTGATTGCGCGCGCTTCGTAATCAACGATGTGGACGTCGAAGTTGTCTTCTTCGCTGACTGCAAGCTGGCGGCCATCGGCCGAGAAGTTCACATCTTCATTGCCGCGATAGAGCAGCAGGTTCGGCGAAGGGAATTCCCAGATGATGCGTTTGTCGGGGGCGATCTCGATCAGCCGGTTATTGCGTCGGTCGGCAATCACGATCGGATAAGGCAGCGGCTTGCCCCAGGAGGCGACCGGGTTCTTGCGGTTGCCGGTGACTGGCGGAATCGGCGGCAGCTTGACGCCGCTCGAAGCGATGCCTGCACCTGTCATTTCGGCCGTGACCTGCACCGCGACACCGGGCTCTTTCGGCGGCTTTTCAGCCTTGCCCGCAAGCGCCGGCGCTGCCAGCAGCAAGCTCGCGAGGAGGGTGGCGATGAGATGAGGTTGCTGCATGGTTGGCTTGCCTGCTGGATGAACAAGCCACACCATGCCCGACCGACGCCGCCAAATTCTTGATGCTTCTCAAGCCTTGATGGAACGGCTGGAGTCAGTTCCCTTCGCTGACGCTGCGGCCATGCAGCGCTTGCACAGGCCTTGCGTTGTCAGGGAACAGCTGGTGCAGGCGGGCCAGTTGCGCGCTTGACAGTTGCAGCGGCTGCTTCAGCACCAGCCAAAGCACGCCCTCGGTGCAGGGCGGGGCGGTCAACGAGCCGGCATAGCTGTAATAGCCGCGCGCAGCCGGCAGCCATTGCGCCGGGTCGATCGCCGGCAACTTGCGTTCAGCCGTGTCGCTCCGCGCTGGCATCTGCGGCAGCAAGCCGGCCAGCGCCTTGTTCTCGGCGCCTTGCCTGAACAGCAGCACCAGCGAGACCAATTGGCCCGCCCGGCTCTTGTGCAGAAAATGCATGGCCAGCGGGAACTCTTCGCCCTGCAAGCGGTCGCCGCCGGGCGTGTGGAAATGGAATTGCTGCAAGCTCAAGTGCTCAGCACCTATCGTCAGCCGGCTGCCTTTGGCAATGCGCACCCGCACCGTATGGCCATCGTTGACGATGCTGGCCGGCGCGCTGCGGTAGTCGAACTGCAGCGGTTTGGCGGTCTGGTTGATGCTGGCGCTGGTGATGTCGATCGGCGACTGCCGCTGGCCGCGCCCGCACAAAGCGTAGTCGGGTCGCATCTGGGCCCAATGCTCAGGACCCTGGTCGCCGCTGTATTGCCAATGCAGCTTGTCGGCTGCGGCTGCCGATGGCAGGCCCGCCAGGCACAAGGCCAGGCCGGCGAAGAGTTTTATCGGCAAACAGTTACTTGGCATCAGGCGTCGAGCCTAGCGAATTGGGGCCGCAGCACCTTGATGCAGATTGGTTGTTGCATCGCGCAATTGCTGGATCTGGCACAGTCGGCCATCAGCTCAGCTCGAGGAAGCCCATGCCTGCAATGCCCGAAGCCCAGATCACCCGCTACCAGAACTGGCTGCGTAGCGAACGCGGTCTGCAGTTCGACAGCTATGACGCGCTGTGGCAATGGTCGGTCGACGATCTGCCGGCCTTCTGGGGTTCGATCTGGGACTATTTCGAGGTCGAATCGCCGACGCCTTATCGACAGGTGATTGCTGCCGAAGTCATGCCGGGCGCACGATGGTTTGAAGGCGCGCAGCTGAACTATGCGCGCCAGGTCCTGCGCCATGTGGACAAGGCCGATGCGGCCGGCTGTCCGGCGATCGTCTTTGCCGATGAGTTGATGCTGGCCAGCGGCGCGCTGCGTGAGTTGTCCTGGCCCGAGCTGAAGCGGCAGGTGGCGGCGTTGGCGCTGGCGCTGCGCGAAATGGGCGTGCAGCGCGGCGACCGCGTTGGCGCGGTGCTGGCGAACCGGCCCGAGACGGCGGTGGCTTTTCTGGCCTGCGCGAGCATTGGTGCGATCTGGTCAATCTGCTCGCCCGATATGGGGCCGGTGTCGGTGCTCGACCGCTTTCGCCAGATCGAGCCCAAGGTCCTGATCGCGGCGGACGGCTACCGCTGGGGTGGCCAGGCCTATGACAGGCGCGAGGCGCTGGCCGAGTTGCTGCCCGAGCTGCCGAGCGTCGAGCATCTGATCCTGTGGCGCCATCTGGATATTGCTGCCCCCTTGCCCGCGCTACCGGGCCGGCAAGTCCATGACCTGGCTTCGCTGTTGAGCGCCAGCGGGCCGGCAGTTGATGCCTTCGAGCCTGAATGGCTGCCCTTCGACCAGCCGCTCTGGGTTGTTTATTCCAGCGGCACCACCGGCCTGCCCAAGCCCATCGTCCACGGCCATGGCGGCGTGATGCTCGAA
>JBIKPD010000493.1:0-2835 GCA_044357665.1 Roseateles sp.
CCAGCCTGCGTGTCCTGCCATGGCGAGAAACTGACGGGCGCCCAGCCCTTCATCCCCGGACTGCTGAGCTTGCCACGCGACTATCTGAACGGCCAGCTCGGCGCCTGGCGCAGCGGTCAGCGCCGCGCCGCAGCGCCCGACTGCATGGCGCAGATCGCCAAGCAGTTGACCGAGGGCGAGATCAACTCGATTTCGCAATGGCTGGCGGCGCAAGTGATGCCGGCAGACACCAGGCCTGCGGCTGATCTGCCCGCTGCGCCGCCGGTCCGATGCGGCAGCCTGCAATGAAGCGGGTCGGGCTTGCCCTGCTGTTGCTGGCCCTGCTGATACTGGCGGCGGTCTACCGGCTCAATCACCTTGATGAGGCGCCACCCAGGATCAGCCCGGCAATTGACCCGGCGGCTGAAATCCAGCGCGGCGCCTATCTGGCCAAGGCCGGCAACTGCAGCGGCTGCCACAGCAAGCGTGGTGGCGATCCTTTTGCCGGCGGGCGGGCGATACCGACACCGTTCGGCAGCGTCTTTTCGAGCAACCTGACACCCGACCCAGCGACCGGTATCGGCGCCTGGTCACAGGACGATTTCTGGGCCGCGCTGCACAACGGCCGCAGCCGCGACGGCCGTTTATTGACGCCGGCCTTCCCCTTTAGCAACTACGCTTTGATAACCCGCGCCGATGCCGATGCGATCTACGCCTATCTACGCAGCCTGCCTGCTACGCACCAGCCGAATAGCCCGCATCAACTGCGCTTCCCCTACAACACCCAGGCCGCCATGGCGCTTTGGCGCGCGCTTTACTTCCGCCCGGCCGTCTATGTTGACGATCCGCAGCAGAGCCCGGCATGGAATCGCGGCGCCTACCTGACCCAGGGTCTCGGACATTGCAGCGCCTGCCATGCCGCACGCAACAGCCTCGGTGCGACACAAGGCCATGACGATTTTTCCGGCGCCATGCTCGATGCGCTGGGCTGGTATGCGCCGTCCCTGCATGACAAGGCCGAAGCCAGCGTTGCGGCCTGGCCCAAACAAGCGGTCAAGGACTGGCTGCGCAGCGGCAGCAACGATCAGGCCAGCGCCCTGGGGCCGATGTCCGAGGTGATTCTGGGCAGCACCAGCCATCTGGCCGATGCGGATCTCGACGCGATGGCGGTCTATTTGCAGAGCCTGCCTCAGCATTCCATAGCGCCCGAAGTCCAAATCCGCCGGCCTGAATTGAAGCTGCGCGAGCAAGGCAAACAGCTCTTCGCCGACCATTGCGCCGCCTGCCATGGCGAGAGCGGCGAAGGCATCAAGGGTGCTTACCCGGCGCTGGCCGGCAACCGCCTGGTGACGATGAACTCACCGGCCAATCTGCTGCGCATCATCCAACGCGGTGGCTTCGCGCCGGCCACTGCAGGCATGCCGCGCCCGTTCGGCATGCCGCCTTTTGCCGGTCTGCTCGACGACCAGCAGATGGCAGCGCTGGCCAGTTATCTGCGCAACGCCTGGGGCAACCAGGCCAGCGATGTGCGCCCGCTCGATGTACTGCATTTGAAAGCGCAGCGGATCGACTGACAAGACTGGGACAATCGCCGGCAAACACGAAAGAGAAAATGGCCATCCATTGGTTTCCCGGGCATATGAATTCGACCCGGAACGCAATCAACGAACGCATGAAAGCCGGGCTCGATGTGGTGATCGAGTTGCTCGACGCCCGGCTGCCCGGTTCGAGCGCCAATCCGCTGCTGGCCAAGCTAACCGAAGGCAAGCCAACGCTGAAGCTGCTCAACAAGCAGGACCTGGCCGACCCCGAACGCACCGAGATGTGGCTGGCGCATTACAACGCAATGCCCGCCACAAGGGCGATCGGCCTCGATGCCAGCATCAAGGCGCCCGCCAAGGCCTTGATTGCCGCTTGCCGCGAGCTCGCACCGCTGCGCGGCGGCATGGCCAAGCCGGTGCGGGTGCTGATCTGCGGCATCCCCAATGTCGGCAAATCAACCTTGATCAACACCATCGCGGCCCGCCGCGCCGCCAAGACCGGCGACGAGCCCGGCATCACCAAGCTCGAGCAGAAGATCGTGCTCGAAAACGATTTTTACCTCTACGACACACCCGGCATGCTCTGGCCGCGCATCTCGGTCGAGCAAAGCGGCTACAACCTGGCCGCCAGCGGCGCGATCGGCCGCAATGCTTTCGACGAGGAAGAAGTGGCGCTGGAGTTGCTGAGCTATCTGCGCCAGCATTACGCCGGCCAGGTCGAAGAACGCTACAAGCTCGGCGGCGCCGAAGTCATCAGCGGCATCAGCAAGCTCAGCGATGAAGAGTTGCTGGCAGCGATCGGGCGCAAGCGCGGCGCGATGCTCAGCGGCGGACGCGTCAATATGCAAAAAGCCGCTGAAGTTCTGGTGTACGAATACCGCACCGCCACGCTGGGCCGCATCACGCTCGAAACACCTGAAGAATTTGCCGCCTGGCAAGCTGCAGCCGAGATCGCCGAGACGCTGCGCAAGGAAAAAAAGAAGAAAAAAGGCGGCGCCACGGACCGTGAATAGCTCGATCAGGTGCGGCGAGCCAGCGCCCTACGCTTTTCTGTCGGCTAAGCATCGACATTCAGCACCGCGTCAGACGATCAGTGATTCGATCCCCTTCATCTCCACCATTTGAAGGAGCTTTGCGGCCGCGCCACTTGGATGCTTGTTCGCTGTTGGGGATTCCCATTTCTGAACCGTCGACAGGCTGACATTGAGCCACGCAGCGAAAACCGATTGACTCATTTTGGCAATCACCGTTCGGATCTTCACAACCCTCTCAGGCGCATAGACCGGAGGAACCGCTCCAAGCAGTTTTGTTCGAG
>JBIKPD010000492.1:0-2835 GCA_044357665.1 Roseateles sp.
ACGGCCGAGTTGAAGGATGCTGCGCTGGTGATCGAGGTGATCGTCGAAAAGCTCGAGCCCAAGCAGCAGTTGCTGCGCGAGCTCGACGCCTTGCTGGCCGCAGGCGCGATCATCGCGACCAATACCTCGTCGATCAGCGTCACCGCGCTGGCCAATGGCATGAGCAATCCACAGCGCCTGGTCGGCATGCATTTCTTCAATCCGGTGCCGGTGATGAAACTGGTCGAGGTGGTGTCGGGTGCCGAGACCGATGCAGGCGTGGCGCAGCTGATTTTCGAGCTGGGGCGGCGCTGGGGCAAGACGCCGGTACAGGCGCGCTCAACGCCGGGTTTCATCGTCAACCGGATCGCGCGGCCCTATTACGCCGAGGCGCTGGCGCTGCTGCAGGAGCAAGCGGGCGAGCCCTTGCAAATTGACCGCGCCTTGCGTGGCGCAGGTTTTCGCATGGGGCCTTGCGAGTTGATGGACCTGATCGGCCATGACACCAATTACCTGGTCACCCAGTCGGTGTTCGATGCCAATTACGGCGACAAACGCTTTCAGCCCTCGCTGGTGCAAAAGGCCTTGGTCGATGGCGGCAGACTGGGCCGCAAGGTCGGCAAGGGTTTCTATACCGGCTTGCCCGCAGCATCAGCGAAGGTCGAAGCAACCGCCGCTGTTCTGGCGCCGCTCAGCGTGGCCGGTTGCAGCCCGATGGCCTTGCGTCTGGCCGGATTTTTGCAGCACAAAGGCCTGCCCTTCATCCATGCCGAATCGGCCGAATGGGAGGGCCTGGGCATTGGCAATATGCAAGTGCATTTGAGCCGTGGCAGGAGCGCTGCGCAACTTGCTTCCATGCTGAATCACCCTGAACTGGCGGTGATGGATTGGCCCTTGGCGCCTGAGCATGCGGATGGTCTGGCCTTGGCATTTGCACCCAAGGCCAGCGTACAAGCGCGCAAGCAGGTGGAGGATGTCTGGCATGCACTCGGCTGGGAGCCCTTGGTGCTGCGCGATGTCCCCGGCTTGGCCGTGGCGCGCACGGTGGCGATGCTGATCAACGAGGGCTGTGACGCGGTCTGGCAGGGCGTTTGCGATGCAGATGCTGCCGATCTGGGCGTCAAGCTGGGGCTCAACTACCCGGCCGGCCCGTTCGAATGGCTGGAGTTGGTCGGCGCCGAGCCGGTGGTGGCGCTGCTCGACGGCATGTTTGCGGCTTATCGCAGCGAGCGTTACCGCGTCAGTCCCTTGCTGCAGCAGCGGCGCTGGGCGGTCTGATCTGGCTGGTGAATCGGCCCGATAGGGCCAGAGTGGAGAAAACAGCGTTGATTTACAAGTTCAAATCCAAGGCCGGCGGTGACGTGATCATGCTCGGGCCGCAAGGCGATCAAATCCTGAGCCTGATCGGGCGCGAAGCGGCGCCGCAAGGCATTGTGTCGGCCGATCAATTGTCCGCAGTGATTGATGCGCTCGAGCTCGCCGTGGCCCGCGACGAGGCGGCATTTGCCCAGGCACAGGCCGACGCGCAAGCGCAAGGGGATCCGCTGCCGCGCCGTCAAGGCATCAGTCTGCGTCAGCGCGCATGGCCGCTGCTCGACTTGATGCGTCGCAGCCAGGCCGAGCGGCGCGACCTGACCTGGGGCGTCTGAGCTATGCCACTCGATAGCCGCACCAGGATCCTGGCGATCAGGCATGGCGAAACCGCCTGGAACCGTGACACCCGCATCCAGGGCCATCTGGATATTCCCTTGAATGAGTTCGGCTTGGCACAAGCAATCCGCCTGACCGAAGCCTTGCAATCAGAGACGCTGGACGCCGTCTATTGCAGCGATCTGGCGCGCGCGAAGCAGACTGCCCAGGGGCTCGCTTCAGGGGCCGGCCTGCCCTTGCGAGAGGAGGCTGGTTTGCGTGAGCGCTCTTTCGGTATTTTCGAGGGCCTGACCTGGCAGGAGATCGCCTTGCGCTGGCCCGAACAAAGCCTGCGCTGGCGCCAGCGCGATGCCGAATTCGGTGCCGAAGGCGGGGAGACTCTGGGCGCCTTCTACGCCCGCTGCATTGGCATGATTACGCGGATCTCTGCCGCGCATCCGGGCCAGACGGTGGCGATCGTCGCCCATGGCGGCGTGATGGATTGCCTCTACCGCGCCGCTACCCGGCTGGCGCTTGATGCACCGCGCAGCTGGACCTTGGGCAACGCGGCGATCAACCGCTTGCTCTATTCGCCCGAAGGGTTCAGCCTGATCGGCTGGAACGATGATGCCCATCTGCAAGGCCTCAGCCTCGACGAAATCGAGCCCGTCTAGAAGTCACTCGTCGAACAACTGCGCCATCGCCTTCGGTGGCGTCACGCCCAGATGGACGAAGGCCGCCAGGGTGGCAATGCGGCCGCGCGGCGTGCGCTGCAGGAAACCCTGTTGGATCAGATAGGGTTCGATCACGTCCTCGATCGTGCCGCTCTCCTCGCCGATTGCGGCGGCGACATTGTCCAGACCGACCGGCCCGCCATCGAAGCGGTGAATGATCGCCTCGAGCAGCTTGCGGTCCATCAGGTCGAAGCCGAGCGGGTCGACATCGAGCATGGCCAAGGCCAGGTTGGCGGTTGACTTGCCGATATGGCCATCGCCCTTCACATCGGCATAGTCGCGAACGCGGCGCAGCAAGCGGTTGGCAATCCGCGGCGTGCCTCTTGAGCGGCGCGCGATCTCCAGCGCACCCTCCACATCCATCGAGGTGTTCAGCAAACCTGCCGAGCGGGTGACGATGCGTTGCAGCTCGGCCGGCGTGTAGAACTCGAGCCTGGCGACGATGCCGAAGCGGTCGCGCAGCGGATTGGTCAGCATGCCGGCGCGGGTGGTG
>JBIKPD010000494.1:0-2828 GCA_044357665.1 Roseateles sp.
GCCGTGGCGATTGCCGGGTTCGGCTTGCCGTGAACCACGACCTTGATGCCGTCAGCCAGCTTGATGTCGCTGATATGCAGCGATTGACCGCGAACCAGGCTGCTCAGGTCGACCTGGATGAACTCGGGCAGTTGCTGCGCCAGGCAGGTGATGGCCAGTTCGGTCATCACATGGTTGACCGTGCATGAATCGAGCTTGACGGCAGGCGACACGTCTTCACCGACGAAGTGCAAAGGCACCTTCTTGGTGATCTTGGTCGTGCTGTCGACGCGCTGGAAGTCGGTGTGCAGAACTTGCGGCTTGTACGGGTGCATCTGGAAGTCACGCAACAGCACTTGCTCGGTCTTGCCATTCAGTTCCATCTCGAGGATGGTGCTGTGGAAGGCTTCCTTCTTCAAGGCATGGAACAAAGCGTTGTGGTCCATTTCGATCATGGCAGCGTCACCGGCACCAAAAACGATACCGGGAACCCGGCCAGCGACGCGCAGGCGGCGGCTCGCTCCGGTCCCCTGCAACTTGCGCTCAAAAGCTGTAAATTTCATGAAATGCTCCAATTGGAAAGGGCGCCCGCGACCAGACTGCCCAGATTGTGCAACCTTGCGGCTGCGGCTTGATCGGCTGCCTCGGTATCACCGAGACCGCCGGTTTTCGAAAATTCGTTGTTCTGCTCTGCAGTTGCGGAGCCCAGTTTAAAAGTTGTTGTTCTGCTCCGTTCAACTGCTTGCAGTTGCGGAGCCTGGCTAAAAGTTATTGTTTTGCTCCGTTCAACTGCTTTGCAGTTGCGGAGCCTAGTTAGAAATTGTTGTTCTGCTCCGTTCAACTGCTTGCAGTTGCGGAGCCATCTTTAAAAGTTGTTGTTCTGCTCCGTTCAACTGCTTTGCAGTTGCGGAGCCTAATTAGAAGTTGTTGTTCTGCTCCGTTCAACTGCTTGCAGTTGCGGAGCCCAGTTTAAAAGTTGTTGTTCTGCTCCGAAAAAAGCGAAGTCACCGACTCCCCGTCAGAAATCCGCCTGATCGTTTCAGCAAACAGGAAAGCGACTGACAGTTGGCGGATCTTGGTGCAGGCGCGGGCGGCGTCGCTCAATGGGATCGTGTTGGTGATCACCACTTCGTCGACCTGCGATTTGGCGATCCTGCTGATGGCCGGGCCGGACAGAATCGGGTGGGTGCAATAAGCGTAGACGCTCTTGGCGCCGCGGTCCTTCAGCACTTCGGCAGCCTTGACCAGGGTGCCGGCAGTATCGATCATGTCGTCCATGATCACGCAGTTGCGGCCGTCGATCTCGCCGATCACATGCATCACTTCAGACACATTGGCAGCCGAGCGGCGTTTGTCGATGATGGCCAGGTCGCAGCCGAGTTGTTTGGCCAGCGCGCGAGCACGTACGACACCGCCGACATCGGGGCTCACCACCACCAGGTTCGAGTAGTTGCGTGCCTTAAGGTCAGACAGCAGCACCGGCGAAGCGTAGATGTTGTCGACCGGAATATCGAAGAATCCCTGGATCTGGTCGGCATGCAGGTCCATCGTCAGCAAGCGTTCGACGCCGACGGTTTCCAGCAAATTGGCCACCACCCTGGCGCTGATCGGCACCCGGGTTGAGCGCGGGCGACGGTCCTGGCGGGCATAGCCGAAATAGGGAATCACTGCGGTGATGCGGCGAACGCTGGCGCGTTTCAAGGCATCGACCATGATCAGCAATTCCATCAGGTTCTCGTTGGTCGGCGCGCAGGTGGGCTGGATCACGAAGACATCACGGGCGCGGACGTTTTGCTGGATCTCGACGGTTACTTCACCATCGGAAAAGCGGCCGACTACGGCTTTGCCGAGCTCTACGCCCAGGTGCGAAACGATTTCCTGCGACAGCGCCGGGTTGGCGTTACCTGTGAAGAGGACGGTATTCAGCAACACAAGCCATCCTTCAATCTAAGGACAAGTAGTCAACTGTCCTGATTCCAAACATTGCCCCGCGGTACCGCAAGCGGCCTTGCCCCGAGAGGCACAGAAAATCTTGGGGCGGCCCGATGATTTCCTGGTAATTTTCTGGCAGGGGAAGAAGGATTCGAACCTTCGCATGACGGAATCAAAATCCGTTGCCTTAACCAACTTGGCGACTCCCCTACACAGGACACAGCAGAGCTGCTGCACCCTATAACTTTTTCAATCTACGGCCCAACTTTGCAGCGGGTGCCGATCCAGACTGTTACATGTCTTTCCAATCCATCCTGCAGGTAAATCCTGCAAAAACAAGGGCTGGTCCGACAGGCTTGCTTCATCATCAATTCTTGCAAATACTGCACTGCCTGAGCCCGTCATCCGGCTGTTGCCGAATCGGTCCTTCAGCATTGCCAAGGCCTGAACAACTTCTTCGCAACCAGCTTCGGCGGGTTTTTGCAGATCATTTCTGCCAAATCCACTACCCAGAATCTCCGCGTATCTATCGTCAAACCCATCAAGTCCTGCAGCTGACAACTTGTCCGGCCCCAGGTCCTGAATGTATGCAGGAAAGCCCGCAATTGTAGTCAAAAAATCAGATCTTGCCAAGAGCGGGCTTGAAAAAATTTCACGCGTCGAGATGCCCTGGGCTGGTTTTAACAAGGCAAAGCGCTGTTGCGGCAACTTGATCGGGTGCAGGATTTCGCCTATGCCTTCGACCAGGGCATTTTGCCCACCGATAAAAAATGGCACATCGGCACCAAGCTGCAGACCCAGCTCGAGCAATTTCCGGCGCGGCCAGTTCAGGCCCCAGAGCCGGTTCAAGGCCAGCAGCGTCGATGCGGCATCGGACGAACCGCCACCCATGCCGGCACCGGCAGGCAGATTTTTTT
>JBIKPD010000495.1:0-2818 GCA_044357665.1 Roseateles sp.
GCCGTCGAGATCGGGCCGCAAGGCCAGCAGGCCTTCTTCGAGCAGATCCTGTACCCGCATCCGCGGGTTCAATGAGGCAAAGGGATCCTGGAAGATGATCTGCAGGTCGCGGCGCGCGTTCTGCAGCGCCCCACCCTGCAGGCTGAACAGGTCCTGCCCGTCCAGCAAGGCCTGGCCGGTGGTCGACGCCTGGCGGCGCAGCAGTTGCACGATCGCCTTGCCGGTGGTGGTCTTGCCACAGCCCGACTCGCCCACCAAGGCCAAGGTGCGGCCCGGCAGGATATTGAACGACAGATCGTCGACGGCGTTGAAATAGCCGGTCTTGGCGAACATGCCGCGGCGTAACTCGAAGCGGACGCAGAGGTTTTTCACTTCGAGCAGCGAGCGTTTGTCGGTTTGTTTGACGCCGGCCAGCCCGATCCCGTTCGCCCTGAGCTCGTCGAAGGGCAAGACCCCGGCTCGTGGCTCGCCCGCGCCCGCGCCCGCGCCCGCGCCCGCCACGACTGCCCCGTCAGCAAGCGTTTCGACCGCAGCCGGCTCGCTGTAAATCAGGCAGCGCACCTGTCGCTGCGGCCCTGCTTCGGTCAGAGCCGGCCTGCTGCTGTGGCAATGCAGCATCGCCCGGTCGCAGCGCGGGGCAAAGCGGCAGCCTTCAAAGTCCAGCCATAACGGCGGCACTGTGCCGGCAATCGCGGCCAAGGCCTGGCCGCGCTTGGCCGCATCGGGCAAGGCCTGCAGCAGCAAGCGCGCATAAGGGTGTTTCGGTGCGGCGAAGAACTGCTCGGCCGGCGCCACTTCGATGATCTGCCCGGCATACATCAAGGCCACCTGATCAGCCATGCCCGACACCACCGCCAGGTCATGGGTGATCAACAGCAGGCCCAAGCGGCGCTCGCGCTGCAACTCGCGCAGCAGGTCGAGGATCTGCGCCTGTATCGTCACGTCGAGCGCGGTGGTCGGCTCGTCGGCAATCAGATAGTCGGGCTCGGCCGCCAGCGTCATCGCGATCATCACGCGCTGTTTCTGGCCACCGCTCATGCGGAACGGATAGTCGTCGATGCGGCGTGCCGGTTCGGGGATGCCGACGCGGTCCAGCCAATCGATCGCCTTGGCCCTGGCGGCAGCGCCACGCAATGGGGTATGGGTCTCGATCGCCTCGATGATCTGTTCGCCGACGCGCAGCACCGGATTCAGGCTGGTCGAAGGCTCCTGAAAAATCATCCCGATGCGTCCGCCGCGAACCGCCCGCATCTGCGCTTCGGGCAAGGCAAAGACATCGGCGCCGTCGAGCGTCAAGCGGCCTGCAGTGATGCGGCCGCTGTCGGGCAACAAACGCATCAGCGCCAGCGCGGTCATGCTCTTGCCGCAGCCCGACTCACCCACCAGGGCAAAGGTCTGGCCGCGCTGAAGCGTCAACTGCATGTCGTCGATCGCCCGCACCAGCCCGACTTCGGCATCAAGCGCGACCGAGAGGTTCTCGATCTTCAGCATGCCGGGGCCTTTCTGGCGGCCAGCAGGCGCGGCCGCAGATTGCGCGCATGCGGGTCGAAGGCGTCGCGCACACCATCGGCAAACAGATTGGCCGCCAGCACCAAGGTCACCATAAAGCCGAAGGCCGCGCAAAAGCTCCACCAGACGATCGGGTCGCGCGACATCTCCGAGCGCGCCAAATTGATCATGCCGCCGAAGCTGTTCATCGTCGGATCGACGCCGACGCCGACATAGGTCAGCACCGCTTCGTAAAGGATCAGCTCCGAAAAGCTCAACACCAGCGTGATCAGCACCAGGTGCATCACATTCGGGACGATATGGCGGCTCATGATGCGCAGGTCGCTGACGCCGAAGGCGGTGGCCGCCTGTACATAGTCGAGCTCGCGCAGCTTCAGCGTCTCGCCGCGCACCAGTCGGCACAGACCGGCCCAACCGGTCACGCCGAGGATCAGGCAGAGCAGGAACATCTTCAAATCAGACCGCTCGGTGCCGGTCTCGAAGGCCTCGGGGTTCTGGTCGAGGAACACCTGCACCATCAGCACACAGGCCGCGATCAACAGCACATTGGGCACCGAAGTCAGCGTCGTGTAGATGTATTGAATCAGCTCGTCGACCCAGCCCTTGAAATAGCCGGCCAGCACGCCCAAGCCGAGCGCCAGCGGCAGCGTCGCCATTGTCGACAGGGCGCCGATCACGAATGCGGTGCGAATGCTTTTCAGCGCCTGATAGAGCACATCGTTGCCGGTGCGGTCGGTGCCGAAAACATGGTAGGCCGGCATCAGCATCAACACCGGGCCGGCCAGCAACAGCAACAAGGTCAACGTGCCGAGCATGGCGCGCAAAGGGTAATCGCTGCGGTCGGCCAGGATGTCGCGCAGGGCTTGGCCGAAGCCGCCATGCTGACGCGCGACGGCCAGCGCCATCGCAGCCGCGACGATGGCTGCCAATGCCGCGCCCAGCGCCAAGCCTGTGAAAACTCGCCGCAGCACATCACCCTGCCATTGACTGGCGGGATCCTGCAGATGCACGCCGCCGAACTGCAGCCGCGGGTAATCGCGCCGCGCCACTTCGCCCTCGCCGGCCAGGTTCTCCTTGTTGAAGCCCAGATAGCCGAGCGGCTCGGAATAGCTGGTTTCGCGCATCGCGATCTGGCGCGCCATGGCCAGGTCGAGCAGCGAGTCGGTGCGCGTATCGTAAAAAACCGCAGCACCGCTCTGGTGAGAGAGCGCCTGGCGGAAATGCACGCTGTCGACCATCGTCAGCAGCAGGAAGACCGCCATCACCAGGCCGGCGCTTGCGGCCACCGGATCGCGCAAGACCCGCACCC
>JBIKPD010000496.1:0-2816 GCA_044357665.1 Roseateles sp.
ACCACGCCCTTCAGCCATTCGGTGTTGGGGACCAGGCCGATCTGCACAAAAACGCCTTCAAGCTCGAGATGCTGCGCGGCACCGCTGGCCAGGTCGGTGAAACTGATGCCGTTCAACTTGCCGCCCGAACCCGTCAACTCGGTCGTCTTCGCCTGGGTATGCACGGTCACATTGGGCAGGCTGTTGAGCTTGTTGACCAGCACCGCATCGGCGCGCAATGCGTCACCAAATTCGATCACCGTGACATGGGCAACGATGCCGGCGAGGTCGATTGCAGCCTCGATGCCCGAGTTGCCGCCGCCGATCACCGCCACCCGCTTGCCCTTGAACAAGGGCCCGTCGCAATGCGGGCAATAGGCCACGCCCTTGTTCTTGTATTCCTGCTCGCCCGGCACATTGACATTGCGCCAGCGCGCGCCGGTCGAGATGACCACCGTCCTGGCTTTCAATGAGCCGCCATTGGCCAGCTGCAATTCGATCAGTCCGCCAGCTTCGGGAGCAGGAACCAGGCGGTCAGCACGCTGGTTGTTCATGATCTCGACCGCATAGGCTTTCACATGGGCTTCGAGTGCCATGGCGAACTTCGGACCATCGGTCTCGAGCACCGAGACGTAATTCTCGATCGCCAGCGTGTCATTGACCTGGCCGCCGAAGCGCTCAGCGGCGATGCCGGTGCGGATGCCCTTGCGCGCCGCATAGACTGCCGCCGCCGCACCTGCTGGTCCGCCGCCGACGATCAACATGTCATAAGGCGCCTTGGCTGCCAGCTTGACCGCATCGCGGTCGGCCGCACCGCTGTCGAGTTTGCCGAGAATCTCCTCCACCGTGATGCGCCCTGAACTGAACATCACGCCATTCAGGAACACCATCGGCACAGCCATGATGTCACGGGCATTGACTTCGGCCTGGAACAGCCCGCCGTCGATCACGACCGTCTTGACCTTCGGGTTCAGCACCGCCAGCAAACTCAAAGCCTGGACCACATCGGGACAGTTGTGGCAACTCAAGGACATATAGACCTCGAAATTGAAGTCACCGTCGAGCGCCTTGATCTGTTCGATCACTTCCGGCTCGACCTTGGGCGGATGACCGCCGACCCACAGCAAGGCCAGCACCAGCGAGGTGAATTCATGACCCAGCGGAATCGCGGCGAAGCGCAAGTTCATATCGCTGCCGGTTCGCTGCAGGCTGAATGAGGGCTGCCTGGCGTCCTGACCATCGGTCCTGAGCGTGATCCGGTCGCACATGCCGGCGATGTCGGCCAGCAACTCATGCATTTCGCGCGCGCTGTCCGAATCGTTCAGCGAAGCGATGATTTCAAACGGCTGGGTGACGCGTTCAAGATAGCCCTTGAGTTGATTCTTCATTGCAGCGTCCAACATGATTTCTTCCTTTTTTCAGTATCCAGACATGGTCAGGCTGACCACATTGAAAACACCCATGCAGGACGCTTTCAGTGAGGCTTTGTTGACTTCGGGGGTGACGCCAACCCTCCCGGATTGGCGTCGGTCTTGCTAATCAGTTGAACCGATTCAGATCTTGCCGACCAGATCCAGCGATGGCGTCAGTGTCTTGGCGCCTTCGGTCCACTTGGCGGGGCAGACTTCGCCTGGATGGGCTGCCACATATTGGGCGGCCTTGACCTTGCGCATCAATTCCGATGCATCGCGGCCGATGCCGTTGTCGTGGATTTCACAGAGCTTGATGAAACCTTCAGGATTGATCAGGAAGGTGCCGCGCAAAGCCATGCCGTCTTCCTCGACCATGACTTCAAAGTTGCGGCTGATCTTGCCGGTCGGGTCGCCGATCAAGGCATATTGAACCTTCTTGATCGCTTCCGAGGTGTCATGCCAGGCTTTGTGGGCGAAATGGCTGTCCGTCGAAATGCCGTAGACATCGACGCCCATCTGCTGGAATTCTGCATGGCTGTTGGCCAGGTCTTCGAGTTCGGTCGGGCAGACAAAGGTGAAGTCGGCCGGATAGAACATGAACACGTTCCATTTGCCGGCCAGGCTGGCTTCGGTCAGGTCAACGAACTTGCCGTTGTGAAAGGCGGTGGCTTTGAAGGGCTTGACTTGGGTATTGATCAGGGACACGTTGGATTCCAATAAGGTTGCAGAGAGATGCAATCATATTGGTGCAGCGCAGCAAATGGTTTTGATTAAACGAATCGCAGCCATTGAGTCAGGCTATCGCGAATAATTTTCAATAGCAAATAACTTCAAAACACCTCGAGGTCCAGCAACTCCTCAACCGTCTGACGGCGCCGGATCAAGCGCTCCTGGTCGCCATCGACGAGCAACTCGGCCGCCAGCGGCCGGCTGTTGTAGTTGCTCGACATCGAGGCGCCATAAGCCCCGGTCGCGTGGATCACCAGCAGATCGCCGACCTCGGCACCATCGAGCAAGCGCGGCAGCACCACACCGCCATCTTCCTGGGTGAAAACATCGCCCGATTCGCACAGCGGCCCGGCCACCACCGACAGCCGCGCTGGCCTGGCCAGGCCAGCGCGCGGCAGCAGCGTCATGGCGTGGAAGCTGCCATACATCGCCGGCCGTATCAACTCGCTGAAGCCGGCATCGACCAGCACAAAGTGATTGCTGCCGGCGTCCTTGGTTGCGCGCACCTCGCTGAGCAGCGCACCCGACTCGGCCACCAGGAAGCGACCGGGTTCGATCTCCAGCGACAACTGGTGGCCGACCAGGGCTTCGGCGGCCTTGCGCGCGGCGTCCCATTGGCCGAAATAATGCCCGGTGTCGATCACCGGCTCGCCATCACGGTAAGGGATCGACAAGCCACCGCCAGCCGAGATCGCC
>JBIKPD010000497.1:0-2805 GCA_044357665.1 Roseateles sp.
CTGGCTTGCCGTTTATCCCGAAATTCTGCTGCTGACGATGGCTTGTGTGGTCGCCTTGGTCGACCTCTGGGTCACCGATCCTGCGCGTCGCCCGACCTACTGGCTGACGCAGTTGACGCTGTTTGTCGTTGGCGCCATTCACCTGGCTTATTTCAATGACGGCCTGACCGTTTACGCAATGCAGGACATGGTGGTCGCCGACCCGATGGGTCATCTGCTGGCTTTCTTTGCCTGCGTGGCGGTGATGGTGTCGCTGGTCTATGCGCGCCCCTATGCCGAGTCGCGCGAATTGCTGAAGGGCGAGTTGTTCAGCTTGAGCCTGTTTTCGCTGCTCGGTATCTTCGTCATGCTGTCGGCCAACAACTTCCTGGTCATCTATCTTGGTCTTGAGTTGATGAGCTTGTCGCTCTATGCGCTGGTGGCCTTGCGCCGTGATCATCCGGTCTCGACCGAGGCCGCGATGAAATATTTCGTGCTCGGTGCGCTGGCCAGCGGATTTCTGCTTTACGGCTTGTCGATGATGTACGGCGCCACCGGATCGTTGTCGATTCCTCAGGTCTTCGATGTCATCAGCACCGGTGTGCCGAACAAGTCGGTGTTGATCTTTGGTGTCGTCTTTGTCGTCGCCGGCTTGGCATTCAAGCTTGGCGCTGCACCTTTCCATATGTGGGTGCCTGACGTATATCAGGGTTCCCCGACTGCGGTGACGCTGCTGATCGCGGCAGCTCCGAAACTGGCCGCCTTCGCGATCACGGTGCGGCTGCTGGTCGAAGGCATGATCGGCCTGGCGGTTGACTGGCAGCAGATGTTGATCGTGATGGCGATCGTCTCGCTGCTGATCGGCAACCTGGCGGCGATTGCGCAGACCAACCTGAAACGCATGCTGGCTTATTCGACCATCGCGCAGATGGGTTTCATGCTGCTGGGCCTCGCTTCTGGCGTGGTCAATGGCAATACCTTGTCGGCAGCCAACGCCTACAGTTCGGCGATGTTCTACACCGTCACCTATGTGATGACGACCCTGGGTACCTTCGGCATGATCCTGCTGCTGTCGCGTCAAGGCCACGAAGCTGAAGAAATCAAGGATCTGGCCGGCCTTGCCAAACGTAGTCCATGGTACGCGACGGTGATGGCGATCTTCATGTTCTCGCTCGCCGGAGTGCCGCCGACCGCAGGCTTTTATGCCAAGCTGGCCATTCTTCAGGCGCTGGTCTCGACCAATGTGAACGGCTATCTGCTGCTGGCCTTGTTTGCCGTCGTCGTCTCCTTGGTCGGTGCTTTCTACTATCTGCGCGTGATCAAGGTGATGTTCTTTGACGAACCCTCGGACCATTGCTTGCTGACGGCGCCGACCGACGTGCGTCTGGTGATGTCGCTGAACGGCGCTGCAGTGCTGATCTTCGGCCTGCTGCCGGGTGGGCTGATGGCGCTGTGCGCCGAGGCCATCGTCAAGGCCTTGGCCACTTGATCGCAGCGAAGTTGATAAGGTTACGGTTGGTCGTCGGGCTGGCTCGTATCAGCCCGTGCTGGCCGCGTGGTGAACTTCATGCCGGTTGACGATGAAGCGCATCTGCGCGAGACCCTGGTCAGTACGGAATTGGTCCTTGACGGCTTTTTCCTGAAGGTCAGCCGTGACCAGGTCTGTCTGCCGGACGGCGCCATCACCACCCGCGAATTTATCCGGCATCCGGGTGCGGTGATGATCATCCCCTTGCTCGATGACGGCAGTTTGCTGATGGAGCGTCAGTACCGTTATCCGATGGCGCAAGTGATGCTGGAGTTTCCGGCCGGCAAGATCGATGCGGGCGAGTTGCCCTTGCTTTGCGCCATCCGCGAGCTGCGTGAAGAGACCGGCTACAGCGCGGCGGAATGGGCCCATGCCGGCGTGCTCAACAACGCGATCGCCTACTCGGACGAAGGCATTGAGATCTTTTTTGCCCGCGGGCTGAGCCCGGGTACGAGCCAGCTCGATGCTGGCGAGTTTCTTGACCTTGTCATTCATACACCGGCCGAGCTCGATGCAATGGCAGCCAATGGAGCAGTCACCGATGCCAAGACCCTCATCGGGCTGCTTTGGTTGTCGCGCTGGCAACGCGGTGAATGGCCATTGCAATGGCGGCCTGCGGTTTGAAGTGAGATGATCGCCCGATGCTGGTTCTGAACCTCGCTTGCCCACATGACCATCGTTTCGAGGGTTGGTTCGGCTCGGCTGCTGATTTCGAATCACAACTGGAACGCAACTTGATCGCCTGTCCGATCTGTGCTGACACCAGCATCAATCGCTTGCCATCAGCTCCGCATTTGAACGTCTCGCATCTACGCGAAGTGAGGCATGAACTGCCTCGCGCCCAGACAGCGGCTGCTGAAACGACGGACGCGGTGACAAAACTGCCCGATGGCGGCAGCTTGCAGGCTCAGGTCTGGGCTGCGATCCAGCAAGTCATTGCCAATACCGAAGATGTCGGGACCCGCTTTGCCGAGGAAGCGCGCCGCATTCATTACGGTGAAGCCGAAGAGCGCGGAATTCGCGGGCAGGCCAGCCTGGCCGAGAAGGAAGAACTGGCCGATGAGGGAATCGCCGTTCTGTCCCTGCCGTCACCGGAATCGTTGAAGGGCACGCTACAGTAGCCCAAGCAGCAGCCAACTGACCGGCTGAACAGTCCCTCGAGCCCATCAACAGCGCTTCATCCTGGATTCAGCCGTTGATCGCTCCCCATCGCCTCGGAGTCCGGATGCCTGTTGAGATTTCCCTGCCAGCCTGCCGTCCCCCAATGGGTGAGAACGCCAAGCAAGCGATTGATCCGC
>JBIKPD010000498.1:0-2802 GCA_044357665.1 Roseateles sp.
GACAGCACGCGGTGCACTTCCTTCATGATGCGCGGCATCGCGGCGGTGGAAGTTTCATGCCAGAACATCGCGGTCGTCACCAGGTCGAACTCGCCGTCGGCCCAGGGCAGACCCTCGCCGTTGGCCTGGCGGAATTCGATGTTGTTGACGCCCAGCGAGCGCGCCCTCGCATGGGCATAACGCAGCATCGGTGTGGCGGTGTCGATGGCGATCACCTCGGCTTCGGGGAAGGCCTGCGCCAGCGGCACGATGTTGTGGCCGATGGTGCAGCCGATGTCGAGGATGCGCTTGGGCGACCAACCCGGCTTGTTTTTGCTCAGCCAGTCGACCACCGCCTGCCCGCCACCGTCGGAATAGCTGCCCAGCGCGCCGGCCGTGGTGACGAACAGGCCGGCGTCGTAGTTGGCGCCGGCGGCGATGTCGCGCTCGACCGTCTCGGTGTGGTAACAGCCCGGCATGCAGTGGATGTCCACCGCGGTGGCGTAGCGCGGCGAGCTGATGCTGGGGTCAAGCTTCAGCGTCGGCGCACCTTCGTTGATCGCATCGGCAATGGCCCGCAGCGCGCCGAGTTGGCGAAACACGACGCTGCGGCCGGCTTGCTGGCGCTGCTCCATGGTGTTGCGGCGCAGCGCGCTCCAGAACTGGTAATGCAGGTCTTTTTGCATCGCCTTGCGCACTTCATGTCGGTCAGTTGGCGCGCGGCCATGCTCGGCGCAGAAGGCCGGCTTGACGCGGCTCTCGTACGCCAACTTGACGCCCGGCAGCACCGACTGCGACAGATGCAGGTTCAGCCTTGTGAGGAAATCGAAGCGTGCGATCTCGTCATGCGTGGCCTGCGGAAACACGGCGTGCTTGCCGACTTGTCGCCAGCTTGGTTGGGGTACTGCGGATTTGCTCATTGAGTCCGTCCTGTGATTGGCGCGCCGAATGTCGCCTGATTGCGTTGCACAAAGAATATCCGATCGAACCGATTAGCGCAATATTTGTACGGACAACTTTTTGCAAACAGACCCGGCCTGACAACAATGTCGCGGCGCTTGCGGGTCAGGGTTGACAGCCTCTCGCCGGCTGCTATGATTTGTCCGGACAACTATGCGGCTGCTATGCCGCGAGAGGACTTGCCTTGACCACCTTGATCGTACTGTTCAATTTGAAGGATTCTGCTGCCCGTCTCGACTATGAGCGCTGGGCGCGCGAGGTCGACCTGCCGACCGCTGGCAGCCTGCCTTCGGTCGACCGATTCGAGGTCTTGAGGGCCACGGGCCTGCTGACCGGCGGGCCGTCGCCCTATGCCTATGTCGAAATCCTCAAGATCAACGATATGGCTCAGCTTGGTGCTGACATCGGAACCCCGGCGATGCAGGCGATTTCGGCGCAATTCCAGGCCTTTGCCGATGCGCCGATGTTCATCATCACCGAATCGCTGTGAACCAGGTCATGCAGGGCCGCTACCCTGATCTGGCCGGCAAGGTCGCCATCATCACTGGCGCTGGACGACGTGGCGGACTCGGCGCGGCGATGGCGCAGCGCTTGGCGGCCGAGGGCGCGCGCGTTGTCATTGCCGACATCGGAACAGCGGCCGGCCCGCACCTGCCAGCAGCAGCGATCGGCGCCAATGCCGAGATGCAGGCGATCGTCGACGAGATCAAGGCTTGCGGCGGGCAGGCAATGGCCGTCGCCTGCAATATGCTGGACAGCGACGCGATCAAGAACCTGGTCGCGCAGACCGAAGCGGTTTTTGGCGGGGTCGACATTCTGGTCAACAACGCCGGGGTTGGCTATTTGATGAAGCCGATCGTCGAGATGTCCCTGGAAGAATGGGACATGGTGCTAGGCGTCAATCTGCGCGGCGTGTTCGCTGCGACCCAGGCGGTGGCAATCAGCATGATCAAGCAGGGCCGGGGCGGCCGCATCATCAATATCGCCAGCCAGGCGGCCAAGTCAGGATTCGGCATGGCGTCCGCCTATTGCGCGTCCAAGCATGGCTTGATCGGCCTGACCCGCGTCTCGGCGATCGAGTTGGCGGCGCATCAGATCACCGTCAACGCAATCTGTCCGAACCATGTCACGACCGGACTGGGCGCTTGGCAGAACGAACATTTTGCCCGCCTGCAAGGCAAGACGGTCGAGCAATATCTGGCCGAGATGGCGGCCCGCATTCCTTTGGGCCGGCCCGGACTGCCGAGCGACATCGCCAATGCCTGCGCATTCCTTTGCTCCGATCAGGCCCAGTACATCACCGGCGAGGCGATGAACGTCTCCGGCGGTGAGGAATACCACTGAAATCTTCAGACCCATGACAATGCAGCCCCCCTGGTCCTGGCCCGATGGCGCGAAGCTCGCGCTCTCGATCGTCGTCAATGTTGAGGAAGGTTCCGAGTACAGCGTGGCTGACGGCGACCCGATGCCCGAGCCGGTCGATGAACTCGGCGTGACGCTGAAAAAGCCGATCCGCATGCATGGCAACGAGTCGAATTACCGTTACGGCATCAAGGAAGGCGCGCGGCGCATCGTTGGCCTTCTCGATGCTCACGGCATCCCGGCCACCTGGACTGCGGCCGCGCTGGCGCTGGAGCGCGCGCCCGAGTTGGCGCAAGTGATCCGGAGCCGCGGCGATGAGACCTGCTCGCATGGCTGGCGCTGGATCCACCAGTTCCGCCTCAACGAAGCCGATGAGCGCGCCTTCATCCGTCGCGCGGTCGACAGCATCGAAGCCAGCACCGGCAAAAGGCCCCTCGGCTGGCTGTCGCGCTATCTGCATACCGAACATACGCGCCGGCTCTTGCAGGAAGAAGGATTTTT
>JBIKPD010000014.1:0-29841 GCA_044357665.1 Roseateles sp.
GTCCGCGCCGCGCTGCAGAACAGCGGCTTGTCATTCCCGCACAACAAGAAAATCATCGTCAACCTGGCGCCGGCTGAACTGCCCAAGGAAGGCGGGCGTTTTGACCTGCCGATCGCCCTGGGTTTGCTGGCCGCCAGCGGACAGATCGACGGCAGCAAGCTCGATCAGCTCGAATGCGCGGGCGAGCTGTCGCTGGCGGGCGAGTTGCGGCCGGTGCGCGGTGCCCTGGCGATGAGCCTGGCGCTCAAGCGTGATGGCAGCGGCCGGCTGCTGGTGCTGCCGCTGCTCAGCGCGGCCGAAGCGGCCTTGGTGTCTGAAGTGCCGGTGCTGCAAGCTGGCCATCTGCTCGATCTGGTGGCCGCATTGCAACCGGGCAGCGAGCAGCCGCTGGCCTTTGCCCAACCATCGGCGCGCGCTGCCGCGCCAGCCCTGCCTGACCTGCGCGACATCAAGGGCCAGGCTGGCGCCAAACGCGCACTCGAGATTGCCGCCGCGGGTCAGCACAGCCTGCTGCTGGTCGGCCCGCCGGGTACCGGTAAATCGATGCTGGCGCAGCGACTGGCCGGCTTGCTGCCGCCACTCGACAACGATGCCGCGCTTGAATCGGCAGCGATGCTGAGCCTGGCCGGCCAGTTCGAGCTGGCGCGCTGGGGTCAGCGGGTGATGCGCAGCCCGCACCACAGCGCCTCGAGCGTGGCCCTGGTCGGTGGCGGCTCACCGCCGCGGCCGGGCGAGATTTCACTGGCCCTGCATGGCGTGCTGTTTCTCGACGAATTGCCCGAGTTCAACCGCGCGGCGCTGGAAGCCTTGCGCGAGCCGATGGAGAGCGGCCAGATCCTGATCTCGCGCGCCGCGCGTCAGGCGCTGTTCCCGGCCAGTTTCCAGCTGATTGCGGCGATGAATCCCTGCCCCTGCGGTCATCTGGGCAACCCGCTGCGCGCCTGCCGCTGTACGCCGGACCAGGTGGCGCGCTACCAGGGAAGGCTCAGCGGCCCGTTTCTGGACCGGCTCGACCTGCAGATCGAAGTGCCGATGGTGGCGCCTTCCGCGCTGGCCGCCGCTGCCGACGGCGAACCCAGCAGCGAAGTGGCCTTGCGGGTTGCCGCCGCGCGCGAGCGCCAGTTGGCGCGCCAGGGTTGCAGCAATGCGCTGCTGCCGCCCCAGGCGCTCGATCAGCATGGCCTGCCCGACAAGGCTGCGATGGACCTGCTCCTGAAAGCCGCCGCAAGGCTGGCCTGGTCAGGCCGCAGTTACCACCGCGTGCTGCGGGTCGCGCGCAGCATTGCTGATCTGGCCGGCAGCCGCGAGGTCGGTGCGGCGCAGATGGCCGAAGCAGTGCAATTGCGCCGCGGCCTCGGCGGCGCCTGTCCTTGAGTCGAGCTTAGAGCAGCGGCGCCAGCGCCCGCTCGGCGCCTTCCTGGTTCAGACCGGTGCGCTGGGCCCAATCGGCCACCTGGTCGGCACCGATGCGGCCGACGTTGAAGTAGGCCGCGTCCGGGTGCGCGAGGTAAAACCCCGAGACACTGGCGGCCGGTGACATCGCCATCGACTCGGTCAAGCCCATGCCGATTTCCTCGGGCGCCAGCAGCTTGAACATGGCGCGCTTGACCAGATGGTCGGGGCAGGCCGGATAGCCGGGCGCCGGACGGATGCCTTGATATTGTTCGTCGATCAGCGCTTCGACAGCCAGGTTTTCGGCCGCTGCATAGCCCCAGAACTCGGTGCGCACACGCTGATGCAGGCGCTCTGCAAAGGCTTCGGCCAGGCGGTCGGCCAAGGCCTTGAACATGATCGCCGAATAGTCGTCATGCTCGGCCAGAAATTGCGCTTCCTTCTTCTCGACGCCCAGACCTGCGGTGACGGCGAACAGGCCGATGTAGTCGGTACCCGCTGCGCGCGGCGCAATGAAATCGGCCAGGCAGCGGTTCGGCCGCTGCACGCCGTCGACGACCGGCCGCAATGACTGCATGCGCAGCCCATGCCAGCTCATCAGGACCTGGCTGCGCGACTCATCGCTGTAGATTTCGATGTCGTCGTCGTTGACCTGTGCCGCCGGGTAGAGACCGAAGACACCGCTGGCCGTCAACCAACGCCCGGCAATCAGGCGCTGCAACATCGCCTGGGCATCGGCAAAGACGCGCTGCGCTTCGCTGCCGACCACCGGATCATTCAGGATTGCCGGGAATGGCCCGGCCAGATCCCAGGTCTGGAAGAACGGCCCCCAGTCGATGCAGGCGGCCAACTCGGCCAGGTCGTAATTGCGGATCACGCGCCGGCCGATGAATTGCGGTGCCGGTGGCTGGTAGCTTGACCAGTCGAGTTCGGCCTTGTTGGCGCGCGCCTGCGCCAGGCTGACCATCGGTGTCTGCTTCTTGTTGGCGTGCAGCTGGCGCAGGTTGGCGTAGTCGGTCTGCAGCTCATGGATGAATTTGTCCGCGCGCTGGTCTGACAGCAGATCGCTGCAGACCGCCACGCTGCGCGATGCATCGGGCACATAGACCACCGGGCCGCTGTAATTCGGCGCGATCTTCACGGCAGTATGAACGCGGCTGCAGGTGGCGCCGCCGATCAGCAGCGGCGTCTGGCGTGCGCGGAAATAGTCATCGCGCTGCATCTCGGCAGCGACATGCTGCATTTCCTCGAGGCTCGGCGTGATCAGCCCGGACAGGCCGATGATGTCGGCGCCCTCGGCTTTGGCACGCGCCAGAATGTCCTGGCAGGCCACCATCACGCCCATATTGACGACTTCGAAGTTATTGCATTGCAGCACCACGGTGACGATGTTTTTGCCGATGTCGTGCACATCGCCCTTGACCGTGGCGATGACGATCTTGCCCTTCGGTTTGGCCTCGCCGCCGGCAGCAATCAGCGCAGTTTTCTCGGCTTCGATATAGGGCAGCAGATGGGCCACCGCCTGCTTCATTACGCGTGCGCTTTTCACCACTTGTGGCAGGAACATCTTGCCGGCGCCGAAGCGGTCGCCGACGACGTTCATGCCGGCCATCAGCGGGCCTTCGATCACATGCAACGGCCGGCCGCCCTTGGCCTGGATGGCCTGCCAGGCTTCTTCGGTGTCGGCGGTGATGAATTCGGTGATGCCATGCACCAGCGAATGGCTCAGACGCTGGTCGACATCGCCGGCGCGCCAGGCCAGCCTTGCCGTGTCGTCGATCGCCATGCCCTTGGCACGCTCGGCGACTTCGATCAGGCGCTCGCCCGAGTCGGCGCGGCGATTCAGCACCACGTCTTCGACGCGCTCGCGCAGCTCGGCGTCGAGGTCGTCATAGACGCCAACCATGCCGGCATTGACGATGCCCATGTCCATGCCGGCCTTGATCGCGTGATACAGGAACACGGTGTGGATCGCCTCGCGCACCGGGTCGTTGCCGCGGAAGCTGAATGACACGTTCGAGACCCCGCCCGAGACCTTGGCGCCCGGCAGGTTCTGCTTGATCCAGCGCGTTGCCTCGATGAAGTCGACCGCGTAGTTGTTGTGTTCCTCGATGCCGGTGGCGATGGCGAAAATGTTCGGGTCGAAGATGATGTCTTCGGCTGGAAAGTCGACCTCGTCGACCAGGATGCGGTAGGCGCGGGCGCAGATTTCAATCTTGCGCTCATAGGTGTCAGCCTGGCCTTTTTCGTCGAAAGCCATCACCACCGCAGCGGCGCCGTAGCGGCGCACCAGCTTGGCCTGGCGTTTGAACTCGGCTTCGCCTTCCTTCATCGAGATCGAGTTGACGATGCCCTTGCCCTGGATGCATTTCAAGCCGGCTTCGATGACGCTCCATTTCGAGCTGTCGACCATGATCGGAACACGCGCGATCTCGGGTTCGCCGGCGAGCAGGTTCAGGAAGCGCACCATCGCCGCCTGGCTGTCGAGCATCGCCTCGTCCATATTGATGTCGATGACTTGGGCGCCGTTCTCGACCTGCTGGCGTGCAACGGCCAGGGCCGCTTCAAACTGGCCGTTCAGAATCAGCCGGGCAAAGGCCTTGGAACCAGTGACATTGGTGCGCTCGCCGATATTGACGAACAGGCTGCCCGTACCGATTTGCACCGGTTCGAGCCCGGACAACTTCATGGGCTGCACGGCAGCGGATATTTCAGACATGGGGGCCTCAACGAATGAATCGAGGGCCGCAAACTCACCGCGGCCCTGCAAGGGATCGGTGAGCGCTGTTGTCTGCGAGGGCAAGCCCAAGCCGGTTCGAGCCTGGCAGTCCGGCCGTTTGGCCCTCCTGTCGCAACGCTCCTCGAACGGATTTGATTTTAAACCGAAGCGGCTTCGAGCAAGTTGCTGAGGAACTTTGCGCCGCAAGGCCGCGGCTTGTAGGCCGAGACGCTCTTGGCGATGGCTGCGATATGTTCGGGCGTCGTGCCGCAGCAGCCGCCAGCGATATTGAGGAAACCGCTGCGGGCGAACTCCTCCATCAGCCGACCGGTCACCGCGGGCGTTTCGTCGAAGCCGGTATCGCTCATCGGATTGGGCAGGCCGGCGTTCGGGTAGCAGCTGATCGCCGTGGCCCCGGCGGCGTTGGCCAACTCCTCGATATAGGGCCGCATCAGCGTCGCGCCCAGCGCGCAGTTGAGCCCGATCGCCAGCGGTCTGGCATGGCGTACCGAATGCCAGAAAGCGGTCACCGTCTGGCCCGACAGGATGCGCCCCGAGGCATCGGTGACGGTGCCCGAGATGATCACCGGCACACGCTCGCCGCTGTCTTCCATCAACTCGTCGAGCGCGAAGATCGCTGCCTTGGCATTCAAGGTGTCGAAGATGGTCTCGACCAGGAACAGATCGACCCCGCCTTCGAGCAGGGCCTTGGCCTGGTCGTAATAGGCGGCGCGCAGGGTGTCGAAATCGACATTGCGTGCGCCGGCATCGTTGACATCGGGGCTGATGCTGGCGGTGCGCGGCGTGGGCCCCAAGGCGCCGGCGGCAAAGCGCGGTTTATCGGGGGTGGAAAACTTGTCGCAGGCCGCGCGCGCAATCCTTGCCGCCGCCACATTCATCTCGTAGGCATAGGCCTCGAGACCGTAATCCTCCTGCGCCACCGAAGTTGCACCAAAGGTATTGGTTTCGATGATGTCGGCGCCTGCTGCCAGGTATTTCTCGTGGATCTCCTGGATCACCTCGGGCCTTGTGAATTGCAGCAATTCGTTGTTGCCCTTCAGGTCCTTCGGATGGTCGACAAAGCGGCTGCCGCGGTAGTCGGCTTCGACCAGCTTGTAGCGCTGGATCATCGTGCCCATCGCGCCGTCGAGAATGACGATGCGCTGCTGCAGGATGGCGGGCAGCAAGGCGCCGCGGGTGAATGCAATGGATGAATTCATGAGTTGTTACTTCGATGCGGGCGGATTGCCGCGCTGATCATGGCGCGGCCGGCCGCGGTTTTCACCACGGCGGTCGGGCCTGCCGGCTCGTTCGGGGCGTGCGGTTCGGTCATGACCTGTCGGCGCTGGCCTTGGCTCGCGCTGCGGCGGCGGCTCGGCAGCTTCGCGGCGGGCGATTTCCAGCAGGCCGGGCAACTCCTCGGGCGTCACGCCTTTGAGGACGCAAAAATTCGCCAATGTCAGGGTCGTGCGCTCATGGTCGTAGAGCAGGCCGGCGCGGTTGCGGCGCTGGATCTGTTCGAGCTGGAGGCGTTCGCGTTGCTCGGTTTGTTCTTGTGCCGTTCGCTGCTGTTCCAGCGCCACGCGCTCTTGCTGCAGACCGCGCCGACGGGTCAATTCCTCAAGCGCTGCAGCGCGGTGTTCGTCACTCAGTTCGCCGGCCGGTTGACCGTCGAGGTCAGCGCGCTGAGTCGACCGGCTCAAGGCAATCAGATAGCCGGTGCTGCCGGTATGGCGGCGCAAGAAGGCCGACAACTGCGCTTTGGTGAAGACGCCGGGTGCGCGCTCCTGGATGTCAGCCTGCACACGCAGTTTCAGCGGCTTGAAGCCATTGCCACCGAACAAGGCTGGAAACAGCGATTTCAGTTTTGCGGCCACGGCTGATGGCGTCATTTCGTTGGCTACAGCAGCCTTGGCTGGCAGGTCCGGCGCGGCCGCCTCGAGGGCGAGTTCAGGCGCGGCCTCGGCCTGGATTTCAGGCGCTGTCTCGGCCACAGGCATTGGTTCTGCGAGCGGCGGCGCGTTGGGGATGTCGTTCATTGGCAAGGGCTGGGAAATGCGGAAGGAAAACGCTATTGTCGTCTGGCCGGGCCGCAGGCTATCCGCCGAAGACTTTTTTCAGGATCGCGCTGCCGGTGCCGATCGGATCCTGGCGGATCTTGCGTTCTTCCAGCCCGATCATCAGGTAGAGCCCGTCAAGCGCTCTGGTGGTGACATATTGTTCGATGCTCGCATCTTCATGCTTGAGCAGACCCAGACTGGAAGCCTTGGCCGCCAGCGTCTTGTACTTTTCGGCCAGCGCCACCTTCTGCGTTGCTTCGGTGACGATAGGCAGGAACTGCAGCGCCAACGGCGCCCTTGTCTTGGCTGCGAAATACTGCGTCGCTGCATCTTCACCGCCGCGCAGGATGCGCATCGCATCGGTAAAACTGATCGATTTGATGGCTGACAAAAGCAGCGGTTTGGCCGCTGCGACAGCGAGTTCGGCTGCGCGGTTCATCGCCAGCAGCAACTCGTCGAGCAGTTTGCCCTGGCCAGCGGTCCGCAACAGGCGGGCGACATCCTTCAAATGACCGGGCAGATCGATTCGCACCGCCGGGTTGCCGACAAAGCCATCGGGTTTGGCCAGCAGATCGACGGCTGCTAACGCGCCGCGCTCGAGGGCGGCACGCATGCCCGAACCGGCATCACCCTCGCTGATCGCGGCGGCTTGGGCGGCGCTGGCAAAAAGGGCCAGATTGGCCAGGATGATGGTTCTGCGTTGCATCGATTTCTTCCTATTGCGCTGATTCAAGCAAGGGCAGCAGGTCCTGGTCGATCGTGCCGAACAGCTTGCCGCCATCGCGCCCCGTCATGTCAAGCCGGATACTGTCACCGAATTGCATCCAAGGTGTCACCGCGTTGACATCAATCCGGGTTTCCAGCGCGCGTTGATCGGCGATGCTGCAATAGCCATGGGCTGGATCGCTGACCGCACCGCTGCCGATGATGGTGCCGGCGCGCAAGCCGCGCGTCCTGGCGAGCTGCGCGATCAATTGGCCGAAGTGGAAAGTCATCCCGGATCCGGTTTCACACAGGCCGACCTGCTTGCCGTTGAATGTCGCCTTCAGGTTCAGCTCGACCCGGCCGCCCTGCCAGGCCGCGCCAAGCTCGTCGGGGGTGACTGCAACCGGGCTGAAGGCCGTGGCCAGTTCAGCCTGTTGCAGGTTCTGCAGACGCCAGTCATTGGCCAGCATCAGGAGCCGCACCGTATCGAGCGCCTGTGCCGGGTTGACGCCGACCGTGACATCGCCGGTGATGACGGCGATGCCGGCCTCGAAGGACACGCCCATCGCTTCGGAGGCGCAGCGTGCCGGGTCGGTGGCCCCGAGAAAATCATCGCTGCCGCGGCGCTCGAGCCTGGGCTCGGGCAGACCGCGCTCGTAGGCTGCGCCGGTGACGAATTGATAGGCTCGCGGCAGCGGTGCCATGCACCGGGACGGTTCAAAATTGAAGGCATGGCGCAAGCGCCCCTGGTTCAATTTGAGGTACAGATCTTCCAGCTGTGGCGACAGAAAACCCCAATCATCAAGCAGTTGCTGCAAGCGGGTGGCGTGAGCTGTGGCGTAATGCGCCTGGCTGAGGTCGCGCGAAACGACAAGCAGATGCCCGTCGCGCGAACCGTCTTGGTAGGTGGCAAGTTTCATCGCAGGATGGTATCCGGGCGCAAAGGAATGCAATATTGTCTGATGAACAGCAATAGCAAGCCGATCATTCACTGGCGCGCCTGGGCTTGGGCGCTGGGCTTGAGTCTGCTCTGCCATGGTTTGCTGTTCGTGCCGCTGCGGCAAGCGCCGCCGGTCAGGCAAGCGCAGGCCGGCTCGCTGACGGCGCTGCAAACCAGAACCTTGTCACCGCAGCCGCTGCTTGCCGCCCAAGCGCAGAAGCAACCGGTCGATCATGCCGGGCAGCCCCAAGCCGCGGCGCCTGAGGCGGCGGGTACTCAACCCGCTGCCCAAGCCTTGCCGGTCGCGATCGCGCCCGCGGTCGAATGGCTCTACCAGCTGCGCCAGAACGGGCAGTCCGGTCAGGCCAGGCTGAGCTGGCAGCCGCAGGACGGGGGCTACCGCTTGAAGCTCGAGCGCCAGTTGGCAGGCCGGCCCTTACCCGGCTGGCGCAGCGAAGGGCGCTTTGACGCGCAAGGGCTGGCCCCGGGCCGCTTCGCCCAGCTACGTAGTGGGCGCGATGCGCAGGCGACCAATTTCCGCCGCGATGAAGGCCTGATCAGCTTTTCTTCCAGTCAGGCCCTGCTGCCTCTGACAGGCGGCGTGCAGGATCGCATCAGCTGGTGGCTGCAACTGGCGGCGATCGTGGCCGGCGATCCGCAGCGCTTTGCTCCGGGCAGCGAGATCATCCTGCCGGTGGCCGGCCTGCGCGGCGAGTTGCGCGACTGGGTCTTCACGGTCATCGGGCTTGAGCCGCTGCAACTGGCCGCTGACAGCGCGAGCCACCCGGTCCTGCGCATGCAGCGCCGGGCGCTTGGGCCTTATGACGGCGAGATGTCCGTCTGGCTCGACCCCGGACGCGCCTATCTGCCGGTGCGGCTGCAACTGCTGCTCCCGGATGAGCGCGGCTGGGAGATGCAGTTGCTCAGTGATCAGGTGAATCCCTGAGTTTGGCGCTTCTGGCTGCAAATAGTCCTCCGCGCAGCCCGGCGATCTGCCACTATGCGCTTACGGTCAGGCGCCGGCGATGCTGGCAGGTCTTGAAACCCGGCGCTGCTGACCGCAATTGAAGCTGGAAGGAGATTCCATGGAAACACTTTATAACTCCAACAGTTTCATCGTCGTCAAATTCGACGTTCAGGTGGCGGAGCCTATGCCCGGGCCTTTGTTGTTGGCCAATCCCGGTTTGCAATTGAACCGCGGAGGCTATGAGATCGTCGACAAATTGAGCTGCACGGAGATCTTTATCGAAGGCGCGCTGGCCCAGCAGTTCCAGGATGGTGTGGAGGCCTTGATCGAGCGCGACCCGAGCGAGGAAGATCTCGACGATTTCATCGAAACCTATGCGCGGATGGGGCATCAGCCGGTGGTGATGCATTGACCTTCGAGCGCTAGACGTACCATTGGGGCAGACGAAAATTCCGTCGAGCCCAAGGAGATGCCATGAGCGATGCCAATTTCACCAAATTTGTCCCCGGTTTTGATTTTTTGCAGGGGCTGGTCAAGAACGCCGGCACCGCTTTGCCTGGCATCGGCCAATGGGTGGCGCCGACGCTGAACCCCGAAGAACTGGGCAAGCGTATCGAGGAGCTGCGCACCGTTCAGTTCTGGCTTGAGCAGAACGCCCGCATGATGGGGGTCACTCTGCAGGCCTTGGAAGTCCAGCGCATGACCTTGTCGACGCTGCAATCGATGAATGTGCCTTTGGCCGATCTGCAGGCCGCGCTGAAGATGCCCGAGCCGGCTGCTTGGCCCGGCATCATGCCCGACATCATGGCCGGCGCCGCCAAGAAGCCTGCTGCCAGCCCCAAAGCTGCATCCGCCCCCGCCCCCGCGCCTGCACCGGCGGCACCCGCAGTCGATCCGATGCAATGGTGGGGCGCTTTGAGTCAGCAGTTCACCGAACTGGCGACCAAGGCGATGAACGACAGTGCGACCGATACGGCCACCAATATCGTCAAGCAATCATTTGACGCCGCCGGCGAGACCCTGCGCAAGGCCATGCCGGGCATGATGGCCGGCAAGGCAGCGGCTGCTCCGAAAGCGCCAGCTGCAGCGGCCAAACCTGCTGCCAAGGCGGCGGCCAAGCCAGCGGCCAAAGCGGCAGCCAAGACGGTGAAGAAGCGCAGCAGCTGAGTTGGCAATCTCACAGCCCATGAGGTCTTTTCTCCAGGCGCACGCGACCCATCCGGACGCGCATATGGCCATGGCGCTGGCCGCTGCACAGATCGAGGCGCAGCGACTCAGCGCGACCATGCAGCCCACCTTGGGCTGGCTCTATTGCACCGAAGCCTATGTGGGGCAGGCCGAAAGCCTGCTCGCCGATGCAAGGCAACGCTGGCCCGGCGTGGCCTGGGTTGGCGCCTCAGCGGTCGGCATTTGCGCCAGCGGCGTCGAGTATTTCGACGAACCGGCCTTGACCTTGATGCTGGCGGATTTGCCGGTCGGACAGTTCCGCTTGTTTTCCGGCGCTCAGGCGCTGGGGCGCTGGGATGCGGGTCTGGCGCAAGTCCACACCGATGGCAGCACCCCCGAATTGCAGGAGTTGCTGACCGAGCTGGCCGGGCAGACGCGCAGCGGCTATCTGTTCGGCGGCATCGCTTCCGGGCGCCGCCAGGCCGTACATCTGGCCGATGGTGTCTGGACCGGCGGGATTTCGGGTGTGGCTTTTTCGGCCGAACTCAGCGGCAAGCAGTCCGGCATGCGCATCGTCTCGCGGGTCAGCCAGGGTTGCCAGCCGCTCGGGCCCGAGCGAATCATCACGGCTTGTGATGGTCATCTGGTGACCCGGCTCGACGATCTTCCGGCGCTCGAATGTCTGTTGCAGGACCTGGCCCTGCCGGTGCTGACCGAGCCTGCCAACCTGCGCGAAGCGGTGCCCCGTTTGCGCCGCACGCTGGCCGGCATCAACCCGGGCCTGGCCTCGGGCAGCAAGGCGCAGCGCGGCAATTACGGCGCCGAAGTGCTGGTGCGCCATCTGGTCGGTGTCGACCCGCAGCGGCGCGGCGTGGCCGTGGCGCAACGGGTCGAGGTCGGGCAGGGACTCAGTTTTTGCGAGCGCAACCCCGCAGCGGCAAAGCGCGACCTCTTGCGCATCTGTACCGAGTTGCGCAGCGAGGCCGAAGACAGCGCCCCGGAAGATGGCAGCCCGGCGATCGCCGGCGCGATCTATATCAGTTGTGCCGGCCGCGGCGGACCGCATTTCGGCGCGCCTTCGGCCGAGGCTCAATGGGTCCGGCATGGCCTGGGCGACGTGCCGCTGGTCGGCATGTTCGCTGGCGGTGAAATCGCCCATGCCAGCCTGCACAGCTATACCGGCGTACTGACAGTGTTCATGCGCAACTGATTGCCATTCCAAAAGTCATTGCCGTTTGAACCGGGGTGCGGTGATCGCGACGCGGCATCCGCCCCTGGCCCAAGCTACAGTAGCCGTCGAACCGGAGATTTGATTTGAATGCTGCTCTCACCCTGGCTCGCGCCGACCCCGCCGAGCGCGCAATTGCCCAAGCTGGCGTGGTCAAGGCCCTGTCGGCGCATCTGCCAGCCCACGCCTTGCTCTGGCATCTCGAAGACACCGTGCCCTATGAATGTGATGGTCTGAGTGCCTACCGCGAACGGCCTTTGCTGGTCGCTCTGCCGGAAAACGAGGCCCAGGTCGCCGCGGTGCTGCGGGTCTGCCATCAGCTCAAGGTTCCGGTGGTGGCGCGCGGCGCGGGCACCGGCTTGTCGGGTGGTGCGCTGCCCCATGCTTTGGGCGTGACGCTGGGTCTGGCCAAGTTCAAGCAGATTCTGCGCATTGACCCGCTGGCGCGGACCGCGACGGTGCAATGCGGGGTGCGCAACCTGGCGATCTCCGAGGCGGCGGCTGTCCACGGCCTTTATTACGCGCCGGATCCGAGCAGCCAGATCGCCTGCACGATAGGCGGCAATGTGGCCGAAAATTCGGGCGGTGTGCATTGCCTGAAATACGGCCTGACGCTGCACAACGTGCTGCGCGTGCGCGGTTTCACGATGGACGGCGAGGCGGTTGATTTCGGTTCCGAAGCACTTGACGCGGCCGGTCTCGACCTGCTCAGCGTCATCGTCGGCAGCGAGGGCATGCTTGCCGTGATCACCGAAGTGACGGTCAAATTGATTCCCAAACCGATGCTGGCGCGCTGCATCATGGCCAGCTTTGACGACATCCGCAAAGCCGGCAATGCGGTGGCGCAGATCATTGCCGAGGGCATCATCCCGGCGGGTCTGGAGATGATGGACAAGCCGATGACGGCGGCAGTCGAGGATTTCGTCCATGCCGGCTATGACCTGTCGGCGGCGGCGATTTTGCTCTGCGAAAGCGACGGCACGCCCGAGGAAGTGGCCGAGGAAATCGGCCGGATGCAGGCAGTGCTGCTGGCCGCAGGGGCGACCGCTTGCGAAGTCTCGGCCGATGAAGCGCAGCGCTTGCGTTTCTGGAGCGGGCGCAAGAATGCCTTTCCCGCCTCGGGTCGCATCAGCCCCGATTACATGTGCATGGACTCGACCATTCCGCGCAAGAACCTGGCCGACATCCTGCTCGCGATTGCCGAGATGGAAAAGAAATACGAGCTGCGCTGCGCCAATGTGTTTCATGCTGGCGACGGCAACCTGCATCCCTTGATCCTGTTCGACGGCAAGGATCCTGACCAGATGCGGCGCTGTGAGTTGTTCGGCGCCGAGATTCTCGAGACCAGCGTGGCGCTGGGCGGCACCATCACCGGAGAACATGGCGTCGGCATCGAGAAACTCAATTCGATGTGCGTGCAGTTTTCCGATGCCGAGCGCGAGCAGATGTTCGGGCTCAAGCTGGCCTTTGACCCGGCTGGCCTGTTGAACCCTGGCAAGGTGATTCCGACCCTGCACCGCTGTGCCGAATATGGCCGCATGCATGTCAGCCGCGGCCTGCTGGCTTTTCCTGAATTGCCGAGGTTCTGATGCTGCAACAAATTCAGGAACAGGTCCGCGATGCCGCCGCCCGCGGCGTCAGCTTGAATATCCAGGGCCAGGGCAGCAAGGCTTTTTATGGCCAGGATCCGGTTGGCGAGCCGCTTGAGCTGGCCGGTTTTTCCGGCGTCACCAGCTACGAGCCGAGCGAGCTGGTCGTCACGGCCAAGGCGGGCACTTCGATCGCCGAACTTGAGCAACTGCTGGCAGGCCAGGGTCAGCATCTGGCTTTCGAGCCACCGCGCTTTGGCGGCGGGACGGTCGGCGGCATGGTGGCCAGCGGCTTGAGCGGCCCGGCCCGTGCCAGCATGGGGGCGCTGCGCGACCATGTGCTGGGCGTGACGATGTTGAACGGCCAGGCCGAGGCCTTGAGCTTTGGCGGCACGGTGATGAAGAATGTCGCTGGCTACGATGTCTCGCGCTTGATCGCCGGCTCGATGGGCATGCTCGGCGTGATCCTCGAGGTCTCGCTGAAGGTGCTGCCTTTGCCGACGGCGCAAGCGACCTTGCGTTTCGAGATGGGCGCACAACAAGCGCTTGACCAGCTCAATCGCTGGGGTGGCCAGCCGCTGCCGATCAATGCCAGTGCCTGCTGGGACGGCGCCCTGGTGCTGCGGCTGGCGGGAGCCAATGCGGCGGTCCAGGCTGCCACCCAGCGCCTCGGCGGCGAGCTGATCGACGCAGCGCTGGCGCGGCCGTTCTGGGACGGTTTGCGCGATCACAGCGATGAGTTTTTCCTGGGTGCGATGCGTGCCGTGCAGGGCAACTCGCAGCTCTGGCGCCTGTCGGTGCCGCAGACTGCGCCGCTGCTTGATCTGGACGGTGAGCAGTTGCTCGAATGGGGCGGTGCGCAGCGCTGGCTGATCACGCCTTCGGGTGGGCCGCGGGTGCGCGAAGCGGCAGCCAGCGTGGGCGGCCATGCGACATTGTTCCGCGCTGCGGACAAAAGCTCCGGTGCCTTCACGCCTTTGGCGCCGGCGCTGGCGCGAATCCACCAGCAACTGAAAAAATCGTTCGACCCGCAAGGCCTGTTCAACCCAGGCCGGCTTTACCCGGGGCTCTGAAGCGATGCAAGCCTTGCTCGGCCTGACGATTCTGCTGCTCTGCCAGTCGGCTGGCGAGTTGCTGACGCAGGCAGCCGGGCTCGGTCTGCCCGGGCCGGTGCTGGGCATGCTGCTGTTGTTGCTGGTCTTGCGCTGGCCGGCGTGTCAGGCGCCGGTACAAGCGGCGGCGAATGCTTTGCTGACCCATTTATCGCTGCTGTTTGTGCCGGTTGGTGTCGGGGTGATGACCCATCTCGAGCTGGTCGCCACTTACGGCCTGCGCCTCGGCGTGGCCTTGCTGCTGTCGACGCTGATCGGCCTGGCCGTCAGCGCGATCGTGCTGCAGGCGCTGCTGCGGCGGGCCGGATGAGCGGCACTGCGCTATGACCAGCTTCGTCCAGCTCTGGGTCTATTTGTCGGCAACGCCCTTGTTCGGCCTGACCGCGACGCTGGCCGTCTACCTGCTGGCACAGCTGTTTTACCAACGCAGCGGTCAGGCGCCCTGGGCCAATCCGGTGCTCTGGACGGTGACGCTGCTGGCGCTGTTGCTGACCGTCAGCGACACGCCTTATCCGAGCTATTTTTCGGGCGCCCAGTTCATCCATTTCCTGCTCGGGCCAGCCGTCGTCGCGCTGGGCTGGCCGATGTGGCAGCGGCGCACCGAGTTGCGCCGCCGCGTCGGCGCTTTGCTGCTGGCGGCATTGGCCGGCGGCAGCGCTGCGGCGCTGTCTGCGGTCGCCATTGGCTGGATGCTGGAGCTGCCGCCCGAGTTGCTGCGCTCGCTGGCGCCGAAGTCGGTGACTGCGCCGGTCGCGATGGGCATCGCCGAGCAGATCGGCGGCATTCCGGCGCTGGCCGCAGTGCTGGCGGTGCTGACCGGATTGATCGGCGCGATGGCGGGGAAATATCTTTTTGATCTGATCGGCATCGACCGGATCGAGGCGCGCGGCTTTGCACTCGGCACCGCGTCACATGGCATTGGTGCCGCCAGAGCGTTGCAGGTGCATCCCGATGCCGGCGCCTATGCCGGGCTGGCGCTGGGCCTGCAAGTGCTGCTGGCTTCCCTCTTGATGCCGTTCGCGGCGCGTTTTTTCTGACCCCAAAGACTATGCAAACCCAACTCTCTCCCGAGTTTCAAGGCACCAGCGCTGGCGCACAGGCCGAAGCGATATTGAGCCGCTGTGTGCATTGCGGCTTTTGCACCGCCACCTGTCCGACCTACCAGTTGCTCGGCGATGAACTCGACGGGCCGCGTGGCCGCATCTACCTGATCAAGCAGGTGCTGGAAGGAGCGGAGCCGACGCGCAAGACGCAACTGCATCTGGACCGCTGCCTGACCTGCCGCAACTGCGAGACCACCTGTCCTTCGGGCGTCGAATATGGGCAATTGCTGGAGATCGGCCGCAATATCGTCGAGGCCAAGGTCGAACGACCGCTGCCCGAACGGGCGGTGCGCTGGTTGCTCAAGGAAGGATTGACTTCGCCGGCTTTCGCCCCGGCCATGGCGGTCGGCAAACTGGTGCGGCCGCTGCTGCCCGCGGTGCTGAAGGACAAGGTGCCGGGCAAGACACCGGCCCGTGCCCATGACTGGCCGACCCGCAGCCATGCGCGCAAGGTCGGCTTGCTGCTCGGTTGTGTGCAGCCTTCGATGGCGCCGAATATCAACAGCGCCACTGCCCGCGTGCTTGATGCCGCCGGCATCCAGACCCTGGTGGCCGATGGCGCCGGTTGCTGTGGCGCGGTACGCAGCCATCTGTCTGATCATGAAGGTGGGCTGGACGACATGAGGCGCAATATCGATGCCTGGTGGCCGCTGGTCGCAGGCCTCACCGATGCCGGCAAGATCGAGGCGCTGGTGATGAACACTTCGGGCTGCGGCGTCACCGTCAAGGACTATGGCCGCGCCCTCAGCGCCGACCCCGATTACGCAGACAAGGCGGCCCGTGTCAGCGCGATCACCGTCGATCTGAGCGAGTTGCTGCCCGAGCTGACGCCCCTGTTGAAACCGCGCCTCGACGCCAAACCGCGCGGCAAACTGGCCTATCACCCGCCCTGCACCTTGCAGCATGGCCAGCAGCTGCGCGGCGAGGTCGAGACCGGACTGCGCGCAATGGGCTTCGAGTTGAATCTGGCGACTTGCGACAGCCATTTGTGCTGCGGCTCAGCCGGCACTTACTCGGTGCTGCAACCCGAATTGTCCAAGCGTCTGCGTGACCAGAAATTGCAGGCCCTGGCGCCGCTGCAGGCCCAGACCATCATCTCGGCCAATATCGGCTGCATCCAGCATCTGCAAAGCGGCACGGCCACCGCAGTGCGGCATTGGGTCGAGGTGCTCGACGAAGCATTGGCTTGAAATCTTTACATCAAGAATCAGCTCGAATTGCGTGGGCGGGATCTGCCGCTCAAGATCCTGGCGCCGAGCCTGAAGCCCTGCGCATCACTCCTGCGCGCTTCACGCCGCTATGGGATGGCTGTGATACGCCGCAATCAGAGGCGGCTGGCGGGCGAGAACCAGACTGGGATTTTGTGCCGAAGGCCGCCCCTGATGACCCGTTCGATCAGTGCATTTCTTGGTAACTGTCGGCCGAGTCAGTGAGTCGGCCAAAGCGTTCGCGGTGGGCGACAGTGAGAACTGATTCACTTTGAATAGCCGACCACATCAAGAATCGCGCAAATGAGCGTCAAGCGGTGATGCTGGCGACGCGCCAGGCACCATAGCCATGCGAAGCTGGCCTTGCCCAAGGAAAATATGGATGGGCCAGCCCTTCCAGGAACGTTATAATTATCGATTACCGATTGAATTTTTGTCCGCGGATCCACCGCGGCGCCACAAGCTCGGAAGTCCGCATGCACACACGATCCTGGTTCAGCCGCCTAGTTGCCGCCCCGCTGTTTGCCCTTGTCGTCATTGCCTGGCCTCCGGCGCAGGCCCAGCCTGTAGCGGCGGCGGCCGCCGACAAGCCGGTGCCGCTGGCTGACTTCTTCAAGCGGCCCGCCTATGTCGAGATGGCGAGTTCGCCCAGCGGGCGCTATCTGGCTACTACCTCGTCGATGTTCGGCCGGCTCAACTTGCTGGTGATCGACCTCGAAGCGCGCAAGCCGATTGTCCTCACGCGCTACGACAACATCGACGTCGGCCGCCTGCAGTGGGTGGGCGACGACCATGTGCTGTACAGCGCCATCCAGCTCAATGCGCCCACGGGCCAGGACACGCCTCGAGCCGGTGGCCTGTTCGTCGCGGCGCGCGACGGCAGCGGCATCATCCAACTGGCCAAGACCGCGCGACAGCTCTACACCAGCGGCACCGGCGGCATCATGCAGATGACCTACCTGCGCGACGTGCCGGGCAACAAAGACGAGATGATTGCTGGCGCCATCGTGATGAACGATGACTCGGTCGACCTCTATCGAGTCAACCTCACCAACGGGCGCTACAAGATCCTCACGCAGGGCCGCCCCAGCGACCGTATCGGCAAATGGATCCTTGACAGCAAGCTCGTGCCGCGTGTGTCCGTGGCCTCGACGACGGGTTCGACGACGAGCTCCGTCATTCACTACCGTGCCGATGCCGACTCGCCGTGGACCGAACTGGCGCGCTTCGACAGCACGCGGCCACCGGCCTTCGTGCCGCTGGCCTTCGACACTGACGATAAGCACTTGTTCGTGGCCAGCAATGCCAACCGCAAGAACATGGCGATCTTCCGTTACAACCCACAGACCAAGGAGTTCGTCGAGCAGATCGCTCAGCATCCGCAGTACGACCTGGGTGCATCTCCCAATGGCGAGTCGCTCGGCAGCCTGATTCGCGATCACGAAACCGGCGAACTCATCGGCATCCGCATCGACGCCGACAAACCTCAGGTGGTGTGGTTGGACGAGGGCATGGCCAAGGTCCAGGCGACCATCGATGCGTCGTTGCCCAACCGCATCAACTCATTGCAGCGTAACGGTAAGGGCAAGCGTTTCGTCGTCAGCTCCTTCTCCGACACCTCTCCAGGGCGCTACTACCTCTTCGACGAAACCAAGCGGAGTCTCGAGGAGGTCGGCCCGTCGCGGCCCTGGCTTGAAGGCAAGCTGGCCGCGGTGCGACCCTTCATGTTGAAGACGCGCGATGGCCTGTCGATCCCGTCGTACTACGTGCTGCCGCGCAATCACCAGCCCGGCCAGCGGCTGCCGACCATCGTGCATGTGCATGGCGGCCCGATGGGGCGCGACGTCGTGCAGGGCGGGCGCTACGGGCCCTCGTTCGGCATCCGCGAAGCGCAATTGCTGGCGTCGCGCGGCTATGCCGTCGTGCTGCCCAACTTCCGCGTCACGCCCGAACTGGGCTCGGACATCTACTACGCGGGCTTCGGAACCTACGGCAAGCAGATGTCCGACGACCACGAGGACGCCGTGAAGTGGGCAGTCGATCAGGGCTTCGCCGACCCGGGCAAGGTCTGCATTTCGGGCGCCAGCTATGGCGGCTATGCGTCGCTTCACGCGCTGTCCCGCCCCAATAACCCGTTCAAGTGCGCGATCTCTGGGTTGCCGGTCACCGATCTCAAGTACCAGCGTACCGAGGCCGACTACGCAAGCAGCCCCGGCGCCGTCGAGTACTGGCGCAAGTTGCAGGGCGTGCCCGACTTCAACCACCCGTCGGTGCGCGAACTGTCGCCGGTGTTCAATGCCGACAAGATCAAGGGGCCGGTGTTCATGTACATCGGCGACGAAGACACTCGCACCCCGCCCGCGCAGGCGAGGCGCATGGCCGATGAACTGGCCAAGGCCGGCAACCCGGTCAAGGACCTATATGTCGGCAAGGGCGAGGGCCATGGCTACGGCGTCGAAGCGCACAGCGTCGAGCTCTACGAACGCGTGCTGAAGTTCCTCGCGACGACCCTCGGCCCCTGATCGCGAACGGCCTCGCTCCCACCCCAACGAGGCGCTGCCGACGCTTGGCCTGTCGTTAGGGATGCTCTGCATAACCCCTCACGGCTTGTGCTGGCGCGGCCTCGGGCGGTCTGCGGCGTTGCATTTCTTGCCAATAGCGCGCGCTATTGGCCGCAAAATGCGCCTTGCATTCCATCCCGATCCGCGCTGCACCAACTCGCGTTGGGTTATGCAGAGCATCCGTAGCGCAGTCGGCACGACACTCGCCTCCTTTTGAGGCTCATCAGCCCAAACCTACAGGAGTGAAGTCGACTGGCTGAAGAAGTCGAGAATCTGCGCCTTCGTCAGAGCGGTGCTCGGCGGCGGATTGGCACTCACGCCCCTCGCGGCCACGGCCCAGATTGCCGACCGCGTCGAGATCACCGGCTCGTCCATCAAGCGTATCCCCGCCGAAGGTGCCTTGCCGCTGTCGAGTGCGTGAAGACCCTGGCCGACGGTGCGTCGACCTTGTACGGTGCGGATGCCATCGCAGGTTTGGTGAACTTCATCACGCGCAAGAACTCGTCCAATGGCATGGTCGATCTGCGGCGACGACCGCTTTGCAGGGTGTGAACCTGGCAGACCTGGAGTACGCTGATTACTACATGCCTGCGTGACGCCGGCGGCCGCACCGACGACTACCGCACCAAGGCTAAGCACGTCGTCCCGGGCGTGGAGGGTAGCGCCTGGGCTTCGACGGGGCGGTGTCCAACACCCGTCGACGAATACGGCCACCGCAGTGCGGCATTGGGTCGAGATGCTCGACGAAGCATTGGCTTGAAATTTTTACATCTGGTCGAGCCAGTTTTAGCCTAAGCTGCGTCCTTCGCATAACCTCACATCTCCCATGATCAAGCGTCGGCTCCTGTTTCTAGCCGTTTCCTTGCTGCTTGGCTGCAGCAATCTGCCGGCCTTGGCCGCCGGCCAGCCCGCGCCGAAGCTGGTCGTGCTGCTGGTGGTTGACGGCTTGCCGATGCGCCAGGTCCTGAGCTACCGAGAGCAGTTGCAACCTGACGGCTTCAGGCGTTTTCTTGACCGTGGCAGCTGGTTCTCCAACGCCCATTACGGTCATGGCCATACGGTCACCGCAGCCGGTCACGCGGTGATGCTCAGCGGCGCTTATCCCCAGCGCAGCGGCATCATCAGCAATGAATGGCGGGACCCGCAGACCGGGCAATCGGTCTACTGCACCGGCGACACCGATTACCAATACATCGACCACAAGACCGCGCCACTGGCTGGTACCAGCCCGCGCAATCTGCGGGTCGAAACGCTCGGCGATGTGCTGCGCAGCCAGGATGCCGCGTCGAAGGTGCTCGCGATCTCGGGCAAGGACCGCGGTGCCATCCTGCCTGCGGGTCACAAGGGCACGGCTTATATGTATATGAGCGAAAGCGGCCAGTTCGCTTCGAGCAGTTATTACATGCCGGCCCATCCGCAATGGGTCAAGGATTTCAACCAGGCCAAACCGGCCGACGTCTATTTCCGCAAGACCTGGGCCCCGCTGCTGGCCGAAGTTGCCTATGCCCAGTCGGTGCCTGATGACCAGCCCTGGCAGGTCAACAGCGGCAATGGCAACCGTCTGCCTGCCATCATCGGCGATAAACAAGACAAGCCGGGTCCGCTGTACTACGCCAACCTTATGGCCACGCCATTCAGCGACGAATTGACTTTTGCATTTGCGCGCGCAGCGGTCGAAGGCGAGAGCCTCGGCGCTGGCGCCAGGACCGACATCCTGTCGGTCAGCCTGTCGGGGCATGACTATGTCAACCATGCCTTTGGCCCCGAGTCGCGGCTTTCGCATGACCATTTTCTGCACCTCGATGTGGCGCTGCAGAGCTTTTTCAAATACCTCGACCAGCGCATCGGCGCAGGCAACTATGTGGCAGCGCTGACCGCTGACCATGGTTTCGCGGACACGCCTGAATGGGCCAGATCGCAAGGCGCTGATGCCGGCCGTGCCAACCCGGCCCATCTGCTCGGCTGGCTCAACGACGGGCTGGTGAAGAAATTCGGCGCCGGCCGCTGGGCGCTGAATTTTTCCGCTGCCGGCCTGCTGTTCGACCAGCAACTGATCACAGCCCGAGGCGCCAGTCCGGCCGATGTCTACCGGGAAGCCAAAGCCTTGTTACTGCAGCTTGATGGCATCGCCGATGTCTTCACGCTCGAACAACTGCAGGGCAGCGATGTCAGCACCGCTCATCTGGGGGCCATGCGCAAGTCCTGGCATCCGGAGATCGCCGCGCCAGTGCAGATCGTCATCAAGCCGGGCTGGTTGTTCGGCTCGCGCAGCGGCGGCAGCTCGCATGGCACACCCTACGACTATGACACCCATGTGCCGCTGTTCTTCTGGGGCCAGGGTCGGGTCGGCCAAGGCGAGCAGCGCCAGCGGGTCGAGATCGCCGACCTCGCGCCAACGCTGGCGCAGATCATCGGCATCCCTGCGCCAGCCCAATCACAGGGCAAGGTGTTGCGGCTGAACTGAGCGGGCTCGCGGCCCCCGTTCGGGGGGTGATTGGCGCAGCGCGGAATGAACTTGTGTGGAACACTCTTTACAGGGCCTGCGGACAGACAGCAGCCGGTGACTCAGGGCCCTTGAAGGGCAGGAGGCGCAACTTCAAGGGTGTTCAGATGGAAAACAGCGATAGTTCTCAGGCAATTCCGGACCCGCGGCGACGTAGGTTTCTCGGCGCGGGCGCGGCGGTCACGCCGGCGATCCTGACCTTGATCAGCCAGCCCGCGCTGGGCAACACCTGCTTCACGCCATCGCGCTCGCTGTCGAAGAACACCAGCGCCTCGCAGGCCGGCAAGGACGGGCTTTGTGTAGGTGCCAAATCACCAGTGTTTTTCAGGGATGCTCCTGACGCCGATTGGCCTGGTTCGGTTCCATCCGGCACGCCCTTTCACCCGACTTTTTCCGGCAGCAATTTCATCGTGTCCGGAACCAGTTTGACGATGAGGCAAGTCCTGACTCTGGACCCAACCAGTCTGGCCGCTTACGTCCTGTCGGCTTATCTGAACATCCTGCTTGGCTATGTGCCAGCCAATGTGCTGACGACTTCAGTTGTGCAAGCGATCTGGACCCAATGGTCGACCGTGGGTTACTACACCGTGACCGCGGGTGTGAACTGGACCGATGCACAGATCAAGGACTATCTGCAGAGCAACGGCATCGTCGCTTGAGTCGTGATTGAGCACCGAGATAGCCCGGGCTTCCTGTGGCGCTGCTGGGCTGATGGGGCAGTTATTTTTGATCGGCAATATGGCAACACCCATGGGCTGAACCGGTTGACTGCCGAGGTCTTCAGAGTCTGGCTCGAAGCGCCTTCGCTCGATCATCCGGCACTCTGCCAGCGCCTGGCTGCCGACTTTGCCGAGATCGTCGATTTGCCCTTGGCGGTGGCGCAAGCCCGCGCGCAGCTCCAAACCCATGGTCTGCTGCGATGAGCGCGGCAACCTTGCGGCTTGGGCCAGGCGGCAAAAACGGTCGGTTGGGCGAGTTACCGTTGACTGAAGTTATGGCGCTGCTCGGCGACGGGAGGCTGGCCTTGCAGACCGGCCAGTTGATCGCCAGGATCCGCTCGACGCTGCCCGATGTGGCGCATTCGCTGCACCGGCTGTACGCGCAGCATCCCTTTTTCATCGATCCCGATTTTGCCGATTTCCATGTGGAGTTGCGCCAGCCGATGAATTTGCGGCGCTGGTTGCGGCAGCAGGTCGAGTTCCTGATCGATGGTCATGCACCGTTCGAACCCTTGCCGCGCGAGCAGGCGCCGGCGATGCTGGAATGGGGCTTGAATTGGGCGCTCGCCTCGTCTGCGCATCAATGGTTGACGATTCATGCCGCCAGCCTGGAGCGCAACGGGCAGGTGTTGATCCTGCCGGCGCCGCCGGGCTCGGGCAAAAGCACGCTCTGTGCGGCCCTGGCATTGCGCGGTTGGCGCTTGCTGTCGGACGAGCTGACCCTGCTCGACCCTTTGAGCCTGCATGCCCATGCGCTGGCCCGGCCGATCAATCTGAAGAACGAATCGATCGCCTTGTTGCGCAACTTCGAGCCCGGCATGAGCTGGGGCCCCGAGGTCTACGCGACCACGCGCGGTCTGGTGACACATTTGCGCCCGCCAGCCGACAGCGTGACCCGGATGCTCGAGACTGCGCCAGCCCGCTGGATTGTTTTCCCGCGCTACCAGGCCGGCGCCGCACCGCTGCTGAGGCCGCGTGCCAAGGTCCAGACCTTCACCCATTTCGCGGAAAATTCATTCAACTACAGCATCCTCGGCGAGCTCGGTTTCGACACGGTAGGCCGCTTGGTGCAGCAATGCGATTGCCATGATTTCGAGTACAGCCGGCTCGACGATGCGATCGAGGTCTTCGACTGGCTGGCGGGCGAGCATGGCGAATGAGCTTTCGCTGACTGGCTTGCTGCGGCAGCCCTGGACCTGGCCTGGCTTGAGCTTGCGGCAATGGGACCGGATGCTGCGGCTGGCGCGCAGCGCCAATCTGATCGGCCGCCTGGCCGAAATCGCGATCGAACAGCAACTGCTTGAGCGGCTGCCGCCACAGGTTGCGCGGCATTTGCTGGCGACATCGAGGCTCACCGCGCATCAGCAACAGGCGATCGAATGGGAATGCAGCCACCTCGAAAAAGCGCTGCAGCCGCTCGGCGTCCCGATCGTGTTGCTGAAGGGCGCTGCCTATGCCATGCGCGGCCAGCGGGCAGCCCGTGGGCGTCTGTTCGGCGATGTCGACCTGCTGGTGCCTGGCGAGGCCTTGAACGCGGTTGAAGCCGCGCTGATGCTGCATGGCTGGCGTATCGGCAGCATCGACCCCTATGACGAGCGTTATTACCGGCGCTGGATGCATGAGCTGCCGCCAATGGTGAACCATAAGCGCGGCACCATCGTCGACGTGCACCACAATATTCTGCCGCTGAGCAGCGGGCGGGCGCCCGATGCGGCGACGCTGATCGATGCCAGTGTGGCCATTCCGGGCCGCAGCCTGCGCACGCTGTCGCCCTGCGACATGGTGATCCACAGCGCGACCCATCTGTTCCACGAAGGCGAGCTGAACAACGGGCTGCGCGATCTCTACGATCTGGACGCCTTGCTGCTTGAATTCGCTGCCGCTGAGCCGCAGTTCTGGTCTCTCTTGCTGGAGCGTGCGGTCGAATTGAAGCTGGTCTGGCCGGTTTTTCTGGCGCTGCGCTATGCCGGGCTGATCCTGGGCACGGCCGTGCCTGCGGTAGCGTTGGCTGCGGCCGCCAAGGCGGCAGCGATCGGGCGGCTGAAGCTGGCCTGCTTCGATGCGATGTATCTGCGCGCGCTTGCACCCGACGACCGCTCGGTCAACAGCCATGCCAGCAGCCTGGCGCGGGCCGGTTTGTACCTGCGCGCCCATGGCATGAAGATGCCGGTCTGGCAGCTGGCGCCGCATCTGGGTCGCAAGGCCTGGCTGCGGATGTTCAAACAAGGCTGAACCGGGCCGCCGGCGGACCTACACTGCGGGCGCAGCACCAAGGAGGCCCGCATGAGCTATCTGCTCGCCCTCGATCAAGGCACATCGAGTTCCCGCAGCATCTTGTTCAAAGCCAATGGCGAGCTTGTGGCGATGGCTCAGCGCGAGCTAAGTCAGTCCTACCCGCAGCCCGGCTGGGTCGAGCATGATCCGATGGAGATTTGGCAGACCCAGCTCGCCACCGCGCGCGAGGTGCTGGCCAAGGCCGGACTGCAAGCCGGCGACATCAAGGCGCTGGGCATCACCAACCAGCGCGAGACCACCGTGATCTGGAACCGCCGCACCGGTCAGCCGATCCACCAGGCCATCGTCTGGCAAGACCGCCGCACCGAAGCTGCCTGCGCGGCCTTGCGCGAGCTGGGCCTGGGTGCGCAGTTGCAGCAAAAGACCGGGCTGCTGATCGACGCCTATTTTTCGGCCACCAAGATCGGCTGGATTCTGGATCATGTGGCTGGCGCGCGCGCCCAGGCCGAACGCGGCGAGCTGGCTTTCGGAACGGTCGACAGCTGGCTGCTCTGGCAGCTGACCGGCGGCCGCGTCCACGCCACCGATGTCAGCAATGCCTCGCGAACGCTGCTGTTCAATCTGCATCGTCAGACCTGGGACGAGGAGCTCTTGCAGACTTTTGGCATCCCGGCCTCAATGCTGCCCGAGGTCCATCCATCGGCGCATCGCTTTGGTCAGGTCGAGTCTGCTCATCTGGGCGGCGAAATCGCCATTGGCGGCATCGCCGGCGACCAGCAGGCGGCGCTGTTCGGTCAGGCCTGCTTCAAACCCGGCATGGCCAAGATCACCTATGGCACCGGCTGCTTCTTGCTGATGCATAGCGGTTCGCAGTTCAAGACCTCGGCCAATGGTTTGATCACGACCAGCGCGGCGCAGCCGGACAGCCGGCCGCAGTTTGCGCTTGAAGGCAGTGTCTTCATCGGTGGCGCGGTGGTGCAATGGCTGCGCGACGGTCTGCGTGCGATCGATTCCAGCAGCGAAGTCGAAGCCCTGGCGCAAAGTGTTCCCGATGCCGGCGGTGTGGTCTTCGTGCCGGCCTTCACCGGCCTGGGCGCACCCTATTGGCAGCCGCAGGCGCGCGGCGCCATCACCGGGCTGACGCGCGGCAGCACGATTGCGCATATCGCGCGTGCGGCGCTGGAGAGCATTGCGTTCCAGAATGCGGCGCTGCTGCAGGCGATGAGCCTGGACGCGGTGGCGGCTGGCAGCAACCCGCTGACCGAGCTGCGCGTTGACGGCGGCGCCTGCGTCAACGATTCATTGATGCAGTTCCAGGCCGATCTGCTGGGCATCCCGGTGCTGCGCCCCAAGGTGATCGAAACCACGGCCCTGGGCGCGGCCTACCTCGCCGGGCTCAGCTGTGGCGTTTACAGCGGCCTGGGTGAACTCGCCGACCAATGGCAGGCCGAGCGTATCTTCAGACCGGCGATGTCGCGTGATCGGGCGGCCGAACTGATGCAGCAATGGGAGCGTGCGGTCAGGCAGGTGGTGGCGTAGTACTAGAAGCCGAGGCTGCGCCCAGCACCCAACAGTGTCGCGACGCCCAGGGCCGCGAAGATCAGGGCGGCCACGCCATGCACCAGTTTGAGCGGAATCTTGTGGGCGATGCGGTCGCCGAGGTAGACCGCCGGAACGTTGGCGATCATCATGCCCAGCGTCGTGCCGGCCACCACCGCGAGCAACTGCGGGTACTGTGCCGCCAGGGCGACGGTGGCGATCTGTGTCTTGTCGCCCATCTCAGCCAGGAAGAAGGCCACGATGGTGGTGCCGAGCACGCCCAGCTTGAAGCTCTTGCCCTCGGCGTCTTCAGCGTCGATCTTGTCGGGAACCAGCGTCCAGGCCGCCATCGCGATAAAGCCGATGCCCAGCACCCAGCGCATCGTCGCTGGGTTCACCTGGGCAGTGATCCAGGCGCCGAGCGCGCCAGCGGCCGCATGGTTGGCCAGCGTGGCGAGCAGGATGCCCAGGCAGATCGGCAGTGGTTTGCGGAATCTCGCGGCCAGCAAGAAGGCCAGCAGCTGGGTCTTGTCGCCGATTTCGGCCAGGGCAACGAGGCCGGTAGAGACGAGGAATGCTTCGATTTTTTTCTTCCGGTGACGGTCAGGCGGGCTGGAGCTCGCGCCGTGAGGATTGTGCAGCAGGCTGCCGGGCCAGCCGATCAACCTTCTGGCGCTCGAAACAAGAAGCGACCGGCAGCAACTGCTGCAAAGCCAGTCGCACCCTGAGCAGGCGCGGGTCATGCGAATGGGCATCATCGGTGGTGTCGTTGATGCAGAAGAAGTCGAGCCGGCCGAAGTCGGTTTTCAGCTGCTCCAGGCAGTCGAACTGGTCGGCGTCACCGGTATCGAGGTGCAGTTGTTCGTAAGCGCGAATGGCAACGATGTCGCGCGACAAGGCCCAGCGCAGCAACAGGTCCGAGATCACTGGCGGTTTGTCCCAGACCCTGAACACCGTCGAACGGGTCCGTTCGAAGACCTCGGGTGCCAGCCGCTCGAGCTCGAAAATCAATGACTTCAGCAGCGGCCGCGGCGCATGGGCAAAGGTGCGCAGCCCAGCGCTTGCCTCTGCGACCCCGCTGTCGCGCAACCAATGAGTCGAGGCGCGGCAGGCATTCTCGAGCGCGTTGGCGTCCGGCCTGAGCGGCTCGTCGCTGACCAGCGGCTCGTCCGACCAGGCCGAATAAATGCCGCTGTCGCTGAACCAGTCCGCGATGCGCACCGGCGCGCCGAAAAACACATCGTCGTTGAGATAGAAGAAACGTTCCGACAGGCCCTCGATGCGGTGGATATAGGACTCGATATGGCCCGAATCAAAGGTCGGCAGCGCAGCGCTCGCGATCAACTGCCGGTGATCGATCACGGTCAAACCTGCGCCAGGCTTCAGCCAATCTGGCGTCTGTGCATCAGTGACGATATAGACATGGCCATGGCCCGGAAAGAAGCGCTCCAGCGCGCGCAGGCTGTAGCGCAATTCGTCGTTGTCGCGGAAGCGTCCTTCGACATTGCCATGCATGGCCAAAGCTGTTGGGCACAGCGCAGCGGCTGCGCGCTGGCGTTTTTTGCGCCAGACAGGGTCATTGCCGTCGACCCAGAGGTAGACGATGTCGATTGGTGAGTCGCTGCTCATGCGGCCTTGCTTCAATAGGGGATAGGCCAGGCTGCCGGGGCAGCCTGGCGGGGACAGACCGCGTGGATCAGGCGGCGGCCTTGACCTTCAGACGCCAGGCATGCAGCAGCGGCTCGGTGTAGCCGCTGGGCTGCTCGAGGCCCTTGAAGACCAGGTCGAGGGCGGCCTGGTAAGCCGCTGAGCTGTCGAAATGCCCGGCCATCTTCTGGTATTGCGCATCGCCGGCATTCTGCCCGTCGACGACGGCCGCCATGCGCTCGAAGGTCGCATGCACTTGCGCTGCGCTGGCAATGCCGTGCAGCAGCCAGTTGGCAATATGCTGGCTCGAGATTCGCAGCGTGGCGCGATCTTCCATCAGCGCCACATTGTGGATGTCGGGCACCTTGGAGCAGCCAACGCCCTGGTCGACCCAGCGCACGACATAGCCGAGGATGCCCTGCGCGTTGTTGTCCAGCTCCTGCTGGATCTCGGCAGCAGACCAGGCCGGCTTGGCCTCGACCGGGATCTGCAGCAAGCGGGTCAGCAGGCCATCATGCTCGGCCGTGGCGTCGATTTTTTCCATCTCGATCTGCACCGCGGTGACATTGACCTGGTGGTAATGCAGGGCATGTAGCGTTGCCGCGGTGGGAGACGGCACCCAGGCGGTGTTGGCGCCGGCTTTCGGATGGGCGATTTTTTGCTCGAGCATCGCTGCCATCAGGTCGGGCATCGCCCACATGCCCTTGCCGATCTGGGCCCGGCCGCGCAGGCCGCAGGCCAGACCGGTCAGCACATTGCTGCGCTCATAGGCCTGGATCCAGGCGCTGCTCTTCATGTCGCCCTTGCGGATCATCGGGCCGGCCTGCATGGCGGTATGCATCTCGTCGCCGGTGCGGTCGAGGAAGCCGGTGTTGATGAAGGCCACGCGTGCGGCCGCCGCGGCGATGCAAGCCTTCAGGTTGACGCTGGTGCGCCGCTCTTCGTCCATGATGCCGAGCTTGACCGTGTTCTCGGGCAGGCCCAGCATCGCTTCGACGCGACCGAACAACTCGGACGCGAAAGCCACTTCGGCCGGGCCATGCATCTTCGGCTTGACGATATAGACCGAGCCGGTGCGTGAGTTACAGATCTCGGCCTTGCCATGACGCTGCAGGTCGTGGATGGCGATCGTGGTCGTGATCACCGCGTCGAGGATGCCTTCATGGATTTCCAGACCCTGCTCGCCATAAAGCACGGCCGGGTTGGTCATCAGGTGACCGACATTGCGCAGGAACATCAGGGAGCGGCCATGCAGACGGACTGCGCCGGCTTTGCCGTCGGTGCCGTTGTAGATGCGATCCGGATTCAGGCTGCGGCTGATCGTCTTGCCGTTCTTGGTCAATTCTTCGGTCAGCGTGGCTTGCAGGATGCCCAGCCAGTTTTCATAGGCCAGCACCTTGTCTTCGGCATCAACCGCCGCGACCGAGTCCTCGAGGTCGAGAATCGTCGACAGCGCCGCTTCCAGCACCAGGTCGCTGACGCCAGCGGCATCGCTCTGGCCAATCGTCGTGCTGCGGTCGATGCGGATGTCCAGATGCAGGCCGTTGTTGACCAGCAGGATGGATGAAGGTGCGGCGGCATCACCCTGGAAGCCGGCGAACTGGGTGGCATCGGCCAGGCCGGTGCTCACAGCACCTTGGGCAACCACCAGGCGACCGGCTTCGACGCGGTAGCCGGTCGCATCCTTGTGCGAACCCTGCAGCAAGGGTGCGGCCTGGTCGAGCACCTGACGCGCATAGGCAATCACGCGGGCACCGCGCAGCGGGTTGTAGCCACGGCCTTTTTCAGCGCCATGGTCTTCAGCGATCACGTCGGTGCCGTAGAGCGCGTCGTACAGCGAGCCCCAGCGCGAATTGGCAGCGTTCAAGGCGTAGCGGGCATTCAGGATCGGCACCACCAGTTGCGGGCCGGCCTGCAAGGCCAGTTCAGCGTCGACATTGGCGGTGGTTGACTGCACATCGGCCGGCATTGGCACCAGATAGCCGATGTTCTCCAGAAAGCCGCGGTAGGCCGGCATATCGGCGATCGGGCCTGGATGGGCGCGGTGCCAGGCATCGAGTTCGGTCTGCAGACGATCGCGTTCGGCCAGCAAGGCGATGTTCTTCGGCGCCAGGTCATGGACGATGGCATCGAAACCGGCCCAGAAACGCTCGCTGCTGACGCCGCTGCCAGGTAAGACCCGGTCTTCGACGAAGCGGTACAGCGGGGTGGCAACTTGCAGGCGGTGGATGGCGGTTCTTGCGGACATGGGGACGACCTCGGGAAAAATATCCTTTCGATTTTAGCCAATCGCCGGCTGGGATTCCCATACGCCGGCGCATTGCTACCCTGTGCAAAATAGCTGAATCAATTGCTGAATCTGCTTTTTAGCCGCGTAAAGCAGGACAATTGCCGGATCATGGATCGTCTCAAGCAAATCGAATCTTTTGTCTCGGTCGCCCTCAAGG
>JBIKPD010000499.1:0-2800 GCA_044357665.1 Roseateles sp.
AACGAGGCCTGAGTCAATTCATTCATCGTTTGTTTCGCATGAAAAATATATCGACCTGGCTTGCCCCTCCCTGGTTACTCGAATGATAGATGCCCGTGCAGAATTGGATAAGTTCTCAAGAATGCAGGACACAAAAGCGAATGTTGATGCAGCTACAGTTTTCTTTGTGCTGATTCCAGTAAGCAAACTGGCAGGGGATCATGAAGGTGATGTCGCTCGGCTAAAGGGCGAAGTCGAGGCCGTAAGCACGGCGCAAATCAAGAATAAATGTAAATTACTCTGAGGCAATCAATTGGGTCTCCGATAGTCTAAAAACCCGCACGTTTCCGGGCGTTGAGGTTTTTTTGTTGCATTACGCTCTTGCCGCCAAACTGAATTTTATCGCAGCACCGCTGCGTCTGAGTTTGACCTACGACCAGGGCAAGGAGATGACCAAGCACGCCGAACTCACAGCGTAAACGGGAGTCAAGGTCTATTTCTGTGATCCCCACAGCCCATGGCAAAGGGGCAGTTGCGAGAACACCAATGGGTTGCTGCGCCAGTACCTGCCGAAGGGGACTGATTTATCGGTTCAGTCCCAAGATGTCCGTGGCATGGGTGCCCTCAGTGGCAGCTACCCGTGAGTCACCGGGCTTCATTCCCATGAAGCTGGCCTGCCTGCCGCCCGTCGTTCAGCCGGCGAACGAGCGCACGTAATACGCCTGCCACTCCCGCAAGTGAGTTGTCATCGCGACGCGCGCGGCTTGTGGGTCGCGGGCATCGAGTGCGGCCAGCAAATTTTCGTGTTCAAGCAAGGACTGGGGAATCAGATCGGCCGTGAAACGGTTTGTGTTGAAGCCTCGGTGCACCAGTCGATAGCGAAAGATGTCTTGCGCCAAGCGCCGGTTGCCGGAAGCCAGGGCGATCTCGCGGTGAAAGCGCTCGTCCAGGTCTGCCCACCGCGTCAGCACGTCCGGTGCCTTGAGGTTGCGACGCAGCTCGGCGCATTCGGCCATCAACTCTTGTAAACGCGGCCGGTCTAGCCGCAGGGCGGCCAGAGTTGCAGCCTCGGTCTCCAGCAGTAGCCGCATCTCATAGATCTCCTGTACGTCCGACGAGGTGAAGGCATGGAAGACGGGGCGCCGGTTAGGCGCCTGCGTGAGCAAGCCGTCCCTCACCAATTCCCGTACCGCTTGATGCACCGGCGTGCGGCTCATGCCCAGTCGGCGGGCCAGTTCCACCTCGCTGATCGACTCGCCCGAGCGCATGCGCCCGGCAAAGATCTCGGCCAGGATCGCTTGGTACGCGGCATCGGCAAGAGCGTCGCTGCTGTCTGCATGCGGCGCCGATGGCGTAGCGCGGGCGGGCTTGGCCGCCGACTTCCGGGGAATCTTTGTGACCATCGTCAGGGCGCTTTGGTTGGGGAAACGGAGCTGTACGGCACAGCTGGCTGCAGCCGCATTGACTCGATTCTGTATGCAGAATATACTTTTTGCATGCATTTCAATCAAGCAGATTGTAAGTCCGAGACCGGGCGCATGGTCGTCATTGCCGACGACCTGTCCGGTGCGGCCGAATGCGCTGCCGAATTCACGCCTGCAGGCGCCGCTGCCTGCTTGCGGCTGGTGCCGGGGCCGGGCCTGTGTGATGCGGCCACTGTGGTCTGGGATCTCGACGCCCGCGGCGCTATGCCGATGCTCACGCTGCATGCCGATGTGGTCGCCTCGATCGCATCCACCCGCCGGATCTACGTGAAGATCGACTCCCTGCTGCGCGGAAACTGGGCGGCCCTGGTGGCGGCGGTGGTGCGCGCGACGGGGCGATCGGCGTTGCTGTGTCCCGCCTTGCCTCGCCTGGGGCGCGGCCTGCGTGACAGCTGCATTCACCTCGCGCCAGGGCGCAGCCTGGTGCATTACACCGGGTCGGCGATCGAGGGGCTGCGGCAAGCGGGCCTCCAGGCGGGGCAATATCGCCTGGGAACGTCGGACGCGGCCGGCCTGCGACAAGGCCTGCTGCAGGCCATGGACCAGTACCCGGTCACAGTGGTTGATGCGCAGACGGACGCGGAACTTGATGTCATGGCCAGCGTGCTGGAGTCCCTGCCTGGGCCCTACATCGCCATTGGGTCGGCAGGCTTGGCAGGTGCGCTGGCCCGCGTGCTGGCGATTCCCCGTGGCTTGTGCACCTTGGGCGCCACGCCTCGGATGGCTGTTCTGGTTGGTAGCCGCACCGAACCTGCCCGCGAGCAACTGTCGCAACTGGCGCGCACCTGCGGTGAGCCAGTGCGTTGGTGGCAGCCGGGGGGCGACCTGGCAGACGCGTTCTTGCCCCAAGGCGAGGATGCGCCGCTGCGTCTCTACGCAATACGGCCCAATCAGAGTGGCGAAGCGCAAGGCCGCGACCTGGCATTGCGCTTCGTCAAGACTGTGCTGGCGCAGTCGCCACCCGCCGACGTCTATGTTGCCACCGGCGGCGAGACGGCACGCGCCCTGTGTGACGCGTTGGGGCTGACCCAGCTGGATATCTTGGGCCAGATTGAGCCGGGCGTCTGCCTGGCGCGCCTGCCCCTGCCCAATGGCGATAAACACTTGGTGATCAAATCGGGCAGCTTCGGCGATCCAGCCACCCTGGTGCGTATCGCGCGCATGAGCGGCGCTCTGCAAGCGCTCACCACCGAGAAGCAAACATGAACTTTCGCGCGATTGGGATCACCATGGGAGACCCTGCCGGGGTGGGTCCCGAGGTGGTCGTCAAGGCTTTGCACAAGCGGCCGCCGCCGGTGTCCACCATCGTGATTGGCAACGCCGAGCGTTTGCGCGAA
>JBIKPD010000500.1:0-2798 GCA_044357665.1 Roseateles sp.
GCCGGTCGGCGTTGGTTTCGGCATTCGCGACGGCGCGACCGCGCGGGCGGTTGCTGATGTTTCGGATGCTGTCGTGATCGGCTCCAGGCTGGTCGAATTGCTCGAGACCCAGGCGCGTGATAATGTTGCTGCAACGGGTGCGGGCTTCATCCGGGAGATTCGTGCCGCGCTGGATGAATGATTGCAGCCCCGGTCAACCGGTCGGCCGTTTGGAGTACACGAGATGAAGGAGAGTGCTTGTGAGTTGGCTTGAAAAACTTCTGCCGCCCAAGATGCTGCAGAGCAATGCCGAGCGCCGCACGGTGCCCGAAGGCTTGTGGATCAAATGTCCGTCCTGCGAAACGGTGCTTTACAAGACTGATCTGGAACAAAACGTCAACGTTTGTCCCAAGTGCAGCCATCATCACCGCATTGGCGCGCGCGACCGCCTCAACGCATTTCTCGATGGTGAAGGCCGTTACGAGATCGGGCAGGAAATCCTGCCGGTGGATCCGCTGAAATTCAAGGACAGCAAGAAATACACCGACCGCCTCAGGGATGCGCTGGAGCAGACCGGTGAGACCGACGCCATGGTCGTTATCGGCGGGGCGGTGATGACGATACCGGTTGTGGCGGCCTGTTTCGAATTCAACTTCATGGGCGGTTCGATGGGCTCGGTGGTGGGCGAGCGTTTCGTGCGAGGTGTCGAGGCCGCGATCGAGCAGAAGACGCCGTTCATCTGCTTCACCGCAACTGGCGGCGCCCGGATGCAGGAAGGCTTGCTGAGCCTGATGCAGATGGCCAAGACGAATGCCGCGCTGACCCATCTGGCCAAGGCCAAACTGCCCTATATCAGCGTGCTGACCGATCCGACAATGGGCGGCGTGTCGGCCAGCTTTGCCTTCATTGGTGACATCGTGATCGCTGAGCCGAAGGCCCTGATCGGCTTCGCCGGGCCACGGGTGATTGAAAACACCGTGCGTGAAAAACTGCCTGAAGGTTTCCAGCGCGCCGAGTTTTTGCTCGAAAAGGGTGCGATCGACATGATCGTCGATCGTCGCCAATTGCGCGAAACGATTGCCCGCTCGCTGGCCAAATTGCAGCGGCAAAGCGCCGACGCGGTGGCTTGATCCGACCGCAATATCCACCCGATCCGGCCAGACCGTCAAGTCTGGCCGTTTTTCTTTTTGAAAACTGATGATCCCGACCTGCCTTGACGAATGGCTCTTGCATTGCGAGCGCCTGCACCCTAAAACGATAGACATGACGCTGGCGCGAGCGATTGAATTGCGCGACCGTCTGGGCTTGTGCTTTGAAGCCCCAGTGGTGATCGTGGCCGGTACCAATGGCAAAGGCTCGACTTGCGCGATGCTGGAATCGATCGCCTTGCAGGACGGCTACCGGGTCGGCCTCTATATCAAACCGCATCTGGTGCATTTCGAGGAGCGTTGCCGGGTCGGCGGCGCTCCGGTTGATGCAGCGTCGTTGTTGCCGCATTTCGAGGCGATCGAAGCTGCGCGCGGCGACTTGGCTTTGACCTATTTTGAATTCACCACGCTGGCCATCATGTTGCGCCTGGCGGCTGAACCGCTGGATCTGGTGATTCTCGAAGTCGGCCTGGGCGGGCGACTTGACGCGGTCAATATCATCGATGCCGATTGCAGTGTCATCACCAGCATCGACATCGACCATATCGAGTACCTCGGGGCTGACCGCGAGGCGATCGGGCGCGAAAAGGCCGGCATCATGCGCGCCGGGCGCCCGGTGGTGGTCAGCGATCCGATGCCGCCGGCTAGTCTGGGGCTGCGGGCCGCCGAGATCGGCGCTGATCTGCGCCAACTCGGGCGTGATTTCACCTATGGCGGCGATCGCTTGCAATGGCAATGGTCAGGCCGCGCTCGCCGTTTCAGCGGCATGGCTTATCCGGCGCTGCGCGGGGTCAACCAGTTGCTCAATGCCGCCGGTGTGCTGGCCGTCTTTGAGCTGCTCTATCAGCGTTTGCCGATCAGCGCGCAGGCGGTGCGAGTTGGTTTGGCAATGGTCGAGTTGCCGGGGCGCTTCCAGGTCGTACCGGGCCAGCCCGCATTGGTGCTCGATGTTGCGCACAACCCGCATGCGGTCGCTGCCTTGGCCCAGAACCTCGACCAGATGGGTTTCTTTCCGCGCACCCATGCGGTGTTCGGTGCGATGGCCGACAAGGACCTGGCAGCGATCTTCAAGCATATGGCGCCGCTGGTCGATCAATGGCATTTCTGTGATCTGCCGATCCTGCGGGCGGCCAGCGCTGCAGACCTCGCCGGACAGTTTGAAAATCTGCGGGTTGCCGGCCAACTGAAGGCCGTTGCTGCGGTCGAATTGCATCAGCACAAGGACCCGCTTTCCGCCTTGGTGGCCGCGGCGGCCGCAGCTGACCCGGCTGATAGAATTCTGGTCTTCGGGTCCTTCCATACGGTCGGCGGCGTGATGCAAAACGGTGTGCCCCGCTTGGCCGCAAAAGCTGTAGCGACAAGCGCAGTTCCGGATGCTATCAAGATGTCTGCTGCCAGGATGATGCCCGGATAGCCGCCACAGCCGAAGCGTTGTATTTGTATTGGTTCCAGGGTTTGTCAAAGCCCTCTCAACGTTGGCACTTGCTGCCACAACTGCCATGGGTCTGTTGTCATTTCTGAAACGCGATGCCGCTGCGCCTGCGGCCAAACCGGTGGCTGATCGGGCCGACGCGGTGCAGCAATTGCGCTTGCGCGCCAGGCGGCGCTTGATCGGTGCGGTGCTGCTGGTCGGCATCGGCGTGATCGGCTTTCCGCTGCTGTTCGAGACTC
>JBIKPD010000501.1:0-2797 GCA_044357665.1 Roseateles sp.
TGCCCTTTGGCGCGCTGCATGATGGCCGGCGTTATCTGGCGCAGCGTTGGAACCTGCCGCTTTACACCAGCGTGGCGCGCGAGCGGCTGCGCGATGCGGTGGCGCCGCAGTGGCAGGCGGCGGGGCTGGGCGTGACGCGCCAGCTCGGCGAGTTTGCGCCACTGCCGGGGGTCGAGGCCGAGATCCGGGGGATTGTGCGCGGCGGCAATGGGGCCAAGGCCACCGATAAATCAGCGGCCTTGGCCGGTGAGGTCTACCTCGACGCAGCCTTCACCGCGCAGCGCTTGAAGGATGTCAGCCAGCGGCAGTTCCCGGTGCTGCATATCGCCAGCCATTTCCGCTTCAGCCCGGGCACCGAGGTCAATTCATTCCTGCTGCTGGGCGACGGGCAGCAGCTGACGCTGGGCGACATCCGCTTGCAGAACTACCGTTTCGACCATGTCGATCTGCTGACCTTGTCAGCCTGCGATACCGGCCTGGGCGGCGGCCGCGATGAGCAAGGCCGCGAGATCGAAGGTTTCGGCGTGATCGCCCAGCAGCAAGGTGCCCGCGCGGTGCTGGCAACGCTGTGGCCAGTGGCCGACCAGAGCACCGCCGCCCTGATGGCCGACATGTACCGCAAGCGCCAGACCCTGCATTTGAGCAAGATCGAAGCGCTGCGCCAGGCCCAGCTCGCCTTGCAAGCCCAGCCACGCTACAAGCACCCGTTCTACTGGGCGCCGTTCATCTTGATGGGGAATTGGAAATAGCTTGGCAAGGTTGATCCCGCATTGCGCTGCGCTGCATGGCGGGCTACGGGGCGCTTTTTGTAGCCCGTCATGAGGCCGAAGGCCGGAATGCGGGACCCTGAAGCAGATCCTGTTACTTCTGGAGCGCTTTGGCGCTGGGTGGCGAAAGGATCAGCGAGACTTGGCCCTGGATCAGCAGCGGCTCAATCCGCTGGCTGGCCAGGTAATCGAGCACCGCCGGGTCGCCAGCCATTTGCAATTTGATGCGTCCTCCTGCTTGGCGCTCGACTTGGGGCGAGGCGCCGGCGGCGCGCAGCCCGGCGAGCAACTCGACCAGGCGAGCTTCCGGGTCGTTGACCAACAGCATCGTGGCTTGATCACTACCGCCGCGCAACCGGTCGGCATCCTCGGCACCCAGCCAGCCGCCCTGCTGGATCAAAACTGAAACGCCAAGCAGCAGCGAAGCCGCCAGGCCCCAGACCGGCAGTTGCTGCCATAGCGGCGGCTTCATCAGGCCCTCGCGGCGCAGGCGGAATTGCAATTGCTGAAACAGCGCCGCGTCGGCTTGCGGCAGGTCCTGCTCGATCTGCTGCCGGCGCGCCTGCAAGGCCCGGCGCAAAGCCGCGGCCTGCAGATTGCCGGCCTTATCAGCAGCGGGATCAGCCCGTCCCGCCAAGGCAGCGAGCCAATGCGCATCGCTCAAATCTTCAGTCGTCATAGCGGCTTCAGTTGCTCAAAAAATCAACGCAATGGGCGATGAAGGGTTGGATTTTCTTCCGGCATTGGGACAGGTATTCCTTGGTCGCGGCAATGCTCCGCCCGATCTGCTGGCCGATCGCATCGATGCTCAGTCCGTCCATCTGCAGGCCCAGCACGAAGGCGCGCTCGGGCATGGCCGCGCTGAACGTCGCCAGGCCGGCCGCTACGCAGGCATCGATGTCCATCGCGGCGCTGCAGACCTGAGGCGCCGCTGTCGTTTCGACCAGCTCGGCCCATTTCTCGGGAATGACTGTGACTTCGCGCATGGCCACGCGGGAGTTTTGCTGATGGAAGTCGAGCAGGCAGTTGCGGGCGATCTGCCACAACCAGGCTTTGGCCCCACCGCCATTGAAGCTGGCAGCACTGCGGACGATCTTGACCATGGTGTTCTGCAGGATGTCCCGGGCCTCGTCGGCCGAAGCCCCCTGGCTCGCAAAAAAGCGCAGCATCGTTTGGGCCTGGTCGTAGTACAGCGTCTTGACGGCAGCGTCCCGCGACCTGCCGCCGATGCAGATGCACTTGATGATCTCTTCCTCGTTCATTCGATCGTCGTTTTCCCTGCGCGGATTATCAGCCCCGATTGGCCGCATTTCGTATATCGCATGCAAGAGACAGGTCGGCGGGGAAAAGGTCAGGCTTGTTGACCCCTGAGCTCACGCATGCAGCCGATACAGGCGCTCGAAAAAGTGGATTGAATACTTGATCGAATAGAGAACGATCAGCGTACCGACGCAATCTCCAAGCGCCATATAGAACCCGCTTTCAAGAAAATTCCTCGACGGATCTTCAACCAGGAAAAATATATGTTTCAGGCCTGTATTGACCGTTGCGGCCCATAGCGTCAACTGCAGCAAGCGCTTGCCGGACAACCGGATCAGATTGAATTCACCATTCAAGAAAACCATGAAACTGCGCAGCGCGAGATAGGGTGCAAAGCCGGAAATCAGCCCGTAGGCCATTGCGTTGGGCAAGTGCTCGACGCCGCCGCTCTGCAAACTCAGATAGGTCGCGGCGACTGCCACTCCTGCAGCACCAACCACGCCTAGCAGCATGGCAATCAGCAACCTGACACCCGCTGGCAACCAGATGTAGTTGGCGCCATAGGCGTTACTGGCGTCAAGAAATTCAAGGTTGATCTTGGAAAAAATGGCATAGACAATTGCCGACCCGATGAAGAAAGATATATTTCTTGAAGAGATCATCAAATGCTCCGCTGGCTATAACCATTGATGGAAAATCCGGCCAATCCGGCCAATCCGGCCAATCCGGCCAATCCGGCCAATCCGGCCAATCCGGCCAATCCGGCCAAT
>JBIKPD010000137.1:0-9921 GCA_044357665.1 Roseateles sp.
GGGAGATCGTCCCACCAGCCGCCATATTGCTTGACCACCATGCGCGCAATGTCCTTGGCGGTGGCATAGTCTTCGCGCAGATTTTCGCGCCCGGCCAGGCCAGGAGCCAGCTTGATACGGTCGATCACCTGGTCAGTGCGAAGCCCGGCGTTGAGCCCTGCCAGCGTCTGCTCGGCAATCGACTCCAGCGCCTGAGCATGGCTGCCGAGCTTGTCCTGGATCTCTTCCTCGCTCAATAGCGCCGGGCCATGCATGCTGAGCAAGCGCTGTGGCTTCAAGGCCATCATCTGGCGCAATGCCGAGGCCCATTCTTCCGGGTAGCGCTGGCGCCGCTTGCCATTGCCCGCATTGGGCATGAAACCCTGGTAATAGTCGGCGCTGACGACGATGCGCCGCCCCGGCACGCTGACCCAGAGCTGGTCCTCGGTCTCACCGCGCGACTGCGTCAATGTGAATTCCTCGCCGCCGACCTTCAAGCTGATCCGGTCATGAAAGGTCAGGTCCGGGCGCAACACATCGCTCCAGTTGCGCGGCACGACGACTTGCTGATTGTTGCGGGCGATCAGTCCGTAGCTGAGCAGGTCCTGGTCCATCTGCGTGATGAAGCCCGCCGAGCTGACGATGCGCGGTTTGCCGCCACTCGGCCCCATGTCCATCAAGGCCCAGGCGCCCCAGGCATGGTCAGCGTGGTAATGGGTGAAAACGATGGTGTGGATCGGCTGCTTGCTCAGGGACTTGATCACGTCGCGCAGCGCCGGTCCTGCAGGGGCATAGCCGGAATCGATCAGAACCAGGCCGGCATCGGTCTCGAACAAGGCGATGTTGACAAAGGGCAGCCGCAACAGCCAGCTGCGCGGACCCTGCGGCTCGACCTTCAGCTTGGCCCTCGAATCAGCGATCGCCGCCGCATCGTCGCGGCTGTACATCTTGTTGGCAATCGCTGCCGAAAAATCGCCACCGAACGCACCGCCCCTTGTGATCGCCTGCAGCAAGGCCGGATGTTCGCGGATCACTGCGGCACGGGCCAGTTTGGCGGCTTCATCGGGCAGCAGCGCCGCTTCTTCATGGGCGGCTGCTTGACCGGCCAGAACCAGGCTGAAGGCTGCGCATTGCAGCGATCGCAGCCATTGCGATGGGCTTATGGGCATGGCGGCTCCTGAGAGAAAGTCAAGGAAGTTGACGTTCAAGTTTGGGCATCGCCCATTCGGGCTTCAAGGCTTCGGCCCGGGGTTGGTAGATGCGTGCATTGATATAGAACTTGTTGCTCAGCGGGCTTGGCAACCAGTTGGCCAGTTGGCCTGGGTCGCTCGGCGGCGAAGGCTGGATCCAGAGGTCGAGGCTGCCGTCGCCATTGCGGACCAGCCCAGTTGTGCGGTCGCCGATCGAATAGCGGTCGATCTTGTTGGCGACCATATATTGCCCATCGGGCAGAAATTCGTACAAGCTCAAGGACCAGAAAGCATCGGCAGGCAAGCCGCCAGCGGGCAAATGCAGCCGATAACTCCGCCCCTGACCGAGGAGTTCGTCGTTGCCGTCAGCTACGCCCATGAAGTAGACCGCTTCGGCAGCCTCGAGCCCGAAAATGCCACCCGAATTGGCCGCCGAACCTGCCCGCATCGGAAAATTGGCGGCAAAGTTGCGCGGCAAACGGAACGGAATCCAGCCATTGATCCGGATGACATCGCGGCGCGCACCATCGAGCGCCGTCTTCAGCCGGCTCAAAAGCGGTGGTACCAACTCGCGCCAGCGCTGCTGCAATGCTGGCTCTAGGGCGCCAAAGCTGCAGCCTGCGCCGCAAATTCCGACCGCCTTGAAGGCTTGCAACATTGCCGCTTCGCCTGGGGGTGGTGGATTGCGTATCAGCGCTTCATTGATGACGTCGAACATCCGCCCTACATCGCCCTTCAGCGGCGGTTGGCGGGGACCGTCCGGGGTGTCCGGGGCGTCCGGAGCATCGATCGCGACCGGCACAAGGCCGAAACCATCCTGCACCCGATGGGCGTTCGTCAGATCGGCCGGATCTCGCACCAGCACGCGCAAGTTGACGTAGAGATCACGCGAGCTAGCCCGAACGACCTCATCTGCAGGCGGAATTGCACCCTGCCAAGCAGGCCCGATGATCGCCACTTTGCGCGCCTTGGTGCCGCTGCTGCGGCGGCCGAAATAGGCGAAGCTATTCGTATCGGCGCCGATCAGCACCAACACATAGTAGCGATCGGCAGTGTCGGGCAAGGTCAAGACGACCGGCGCTTTGCCGACATCGAGCCAGGCGGTCGAATAAAAGGTGTCATTGATCGGCCCGTTGGCCCAGCGGTCAGCGGGTGTGGCCAGATGGCGCTGATGGCGAAACTTGTTCAAGCTCGTGTAGGTCAGCGAATCGGCATGCTGCAAGGCCTGATCGCGCAGCCACATGAACTCGTAATAGGGATAGGCATAGAGGAAGGCCGCGCGCAACTCGGCATCGCTGGGCGAAGGCGCTTGCGCGGCGGCCGGATTCAGCCCGAGCAGCAGCGCACAGAAGCTGACGTAGAAGTTGATTCTTTTCATCATGGTTGGCGCTTTTTCCCGCTCAATGGGCTCACTCCGATGCATTGTTGTTCTCGTCCTGCGAGCTTGCATCGTCCGTTTGAACAGCGCTCGCCATTGCCCGACCAAAAGCCGACGCGTCCGAACGGACGATGCCTGAAACCGCTTCTGACCAACAATGCAGACCACAAGCTGCTCGCTCCCACCTCATGAATCCATCCTTCGCCGCCTTGCTGCAAACCGGGCGCATCGGTTCCCTGGAACTGAAAAACCGCATCATCATGGCCCCGATGGGCTCCAACTATGCCGAGGTCGATGGCTTCTGTGGCGAGCGCATCCAGGCTTATTACGAAGCCCGAGCCAAGGGTGGCGCCGCCCTGCTGACGATGGGAGTCTGTGCCGTCGCCTACCCCGCAGGAACGGCCGAGCCCTTCCAGGTCGGGGTCTCGCGCGACGACTTCATCCCTGGGCTGGCAGGCATTGCCGAGCGCGTCCACAAGCATGGCGCAAAGATCGCGATGCAACTGCAGCATGCCGGCAAGACGGCGACCCGCGACCTCGCCGAAGGCCGTGAAATGTGGGTGCCTTCTTTACCGCCGCGTGGCAAGAGCGATTTCCTGAGCTCCTTGACCGATGACGAGATGGCCAATTTCGTCGGCGGCATGGGCCGCACCAAACCCCGCATCCGCGTCATGGACAAGGCCGACATCGAGCAGATGGTCGAGTATTTCGCCGCGGCTGCAGCGCGCGCCCAGGCCGCCGGTTTTGACGGCATCGAACTACACGCCGCGCACACCTATATCCTGGCCGGATTCCTCTCGCCCTATTACAACCAGCGCGAAGACGAATATGGCGGCAGGCTGGAAAATCGCGCGCGTTTCCTGCTCGAAACGCTGGCCGCAGTCAAGCAGCGCGTCGGCGACGATTTCCCGGTCTGGATCCGGCTCGATGGCGAGGAGTTGCGCACGCCGGGAGGCATCACGCTGGCCGATTGCGTTGCCACCGCCAAGCTGGCCGCAGCCGCAGGCGCTGCGGCCATCAGCGTCTCGGCCTATGCCACCATCACCACGGGCAGCGCTTTTACCGAAGCTCCGCTGGTGCAGCAGCCCAACGGATTCGTCAACTATGCCCGGGCGGTACAGGCCGCAGTCGATGTGCCGGTAATTTGTGCAGGTCGGATCGAGCCCGAAGATGCCAGCCGCGCCATCGAACGCGGCGAATTCCAGTTCGTCGCGATGGCGCGCAAATTACTGGCCGACCCTGATCTGCCGATCAAGCTGATCGAAAACCGACCCCAGGAGATCAGGCCCTGCATCTATTGCTACACCTGCGTGAGCCAGATCTTCATCAATCAGCGGGTCAAATGCGCGGTGGCGGCCGAGACTGGTTTTGAATCTGTCGCGGCGATCCTGCCGGCGGATCGGCCCGGCCATGTGCTCGTGGTCGGCGGTGGACCCGGCGGGATGGAGGCCGCCCGTGTCGCCGCCCAACGCGGCCACCGGGTGACTTTGCTTGAGCGCAGCCAGCGGCTGGGTGGCACCTTGTTCTTCGCCGCCCTGGCCTACCCCGAAAACGGTCGCCTGCTTGACTATCTGGTCGAGCAGATGAAGCAACCCGGCATCACCGTACAACTCGGTCAGGAAGCGACCGCAGAGAAACTGGCGGCCATGAAGCCCGACGCGATCATCGTCGCGGCCGGCGCGCTGCGCGAAGCGCCGGATATCAAGGGTGCGGATCAGGCCCATGTCTGGAGTGGCGACGAGTTGCGCCGCTTGATGACCAACGATGGCGCTGATGAGATCGTCAAGCGCAAGCTCAATTTTGCCGAACGTGCCTTGTTCAAGGCCGGCGGCATGTTGCGCGTCACCGACAGCCAGGCCGCGCTGCAGAACCTCTCGAAGCTCTGGATGCCTTTGGGCAAGCAGGTCGTGATCATCGGCGGCGGACTGGTCGGGCTGGAACTGGCCGAATTCCTGCTGGCACGCGGACGCAAGGTCACGGTACTGGAATCAAGCACCAAGCCGGGCGCCGAACTCTCGATCGTGCGCCGTTGGCGGGTGCTGGAAGCGGTTGAAGCTCATGGCAATTTGCAGCGCCAGGCCAAGGTGGTGGAAATCACCCGCGACGCCGTGCATTGGCTTGATCATGAAGGTGCAATGCAGCAGACCGCAGCCGATTCGGTCGTGCTGGCTTCAGGGGCCAGCACCAACCATGCCCTGGCCGATGCGCTGCAAGCAGCCGGTCTGCCGGTGCAGCGAGTCGGCGACTGCGCAGCGATCGGTTTTATCGAAGGCGCCATGCGCGAAGGCCACGAAGCCGGACGCAGAGTCTGAACTGAATCAGCGCCGGGCCAGCAAGAAGGCGGCGGCTACTTCGGCAAAACCATCGCCGCGCTCGGCCTGCGTCACATAGGCCGGTCGCGTCAGCAACTGCGGCAGGAAGCGCGCGATATTGGCCACGCCAATGCTGAGCGGCACGCCGGCGAACATCTGCTGGTCATTGGTCGAATCGCCCACATAGAGCCATTCTTCGGCCAGAAATGGCAGGCCGAGCAAGGTCTGCACCGCCCAATGTGCAGCGGTCAATTTGTTGTGCTCGCCGATCCAGCCGTTGATGTGGATCGAGCTGACCGTGGCGTGCAAGCCATGACTGCGCATCAGCGCGCAAACCGCTTCGATCTGCCCCGCGTCAAGATGCGCATGTTCACTGTGATCGATGGCAATGTCGGTCAAACGCCCGGCACTGTCCGTCGCCAGTCGGCTGCCGGGCACCTGCACCAACACAGCCTGGGCGCAGGCCTGGAGACGCAAAAAATTGTCTGCCCGCTGGCTTGCTGACTGGGTGAAATCGCGGCGCAAGCCAAGGCCATCGCGACGCAACATCACCGCACCGTTTTCAGCCACGATCGCACGCACCGGCCAGGCCAGCGCGAAGGCTTCGCTCCAACCCGCCGGCCTGCCGGTGATCGCAATCACCGGCACAGCCGCCGCCTCGAGCAAATGCAGGGCATGCAGCGCCGCAGGCCTTATCGCCCCATCCTGGGTCAAGGTGTCGTCGATGTCGGTCAGCACGCCGCGCATGGCGCGCAAGGCCTGGGGCGGGCAAAGTCGGAATTCCTGCATGGGCCGGATTGTCGACGCAGATCGCTGCCATCACCTCGCCCGTCTTGTTACCATGAAAGAATCATGAACTGTCACATTTGGCAAATATGATCAGGCTTGTTTTCTTCGACCCGGCCGATTACTTTTTTGGGATCAATAGAACCATGAAACTACAGCATCTGATCATCGCCTCTGCAGCCCTTGGCCTTGGCGGCCAGGCCCAGGCCCAGACTGAAATCCAATGGTGGCATTCGATGGGAGGCGGCCTCGGCGACTGGGTCAACGACCTGGCGCGCGAATTCAATGCCAGCCAGAAGGACTACAAGATCATGCCCTCGTTCAAGGGTAGCTATGACGAATCGATGACGGCTGCGGTGGCCGCCTTCCGGGCCGGCAACGCGCCCCATATCCTGCAGGTCTTCGAAGTCGGCACCGCCACGATGATGGCCAGCAAAGGGGCGATCCAGCCCGTCGGCGAGGTGATGAAACTCGCAGGCGTCAAATTCGACCCCGGCGCCTATGTACCGGCAGTCGCCGGCTATTACACCGCGCCCAACGGGCAGATGTTGAGCATGCCGTTCAACAGTTCGACGACGGTATTCCATTACAACAAGGACGCTTTCAAGGCCGCCGGGATGGATCCGAACAAGCCGCCGACCACCTGGCCTGAAGTCGTGCTGGCGGCAGCCAAGCTCAAGGCCAGCGGCAGCAAATGTCCGTTCACCACCAGCTGGATCAGCTGGACCCAGCTGGAAAGCTTCTCGGCCTGGCACAACGTCGAGTTCGCCACGAAGAACAACGGCTTCGGTGGCCTCGACACCAGATTGGCCTTCAACACGCCGCTGCATCTGCGCCATATCGAGAACCTGGCGAATATGTCCAAGCAGGGCTTGCTGGTCTACAAGGGCCGCGCCAATACCGCCGACGCGACTTTTGTCTCAGGTGAGTGCGCGATGATGACCGGTTCCTCCGGCCTTTACGCCAATGTGAAGAAGAACGCCAAGTTCGCCGCCGGCATCACCGCCCTGCCCTATTACCCCGACGTGCCGGGCGCACCGCAGAACACCGTCATCGGTGGCGCCAGCCTGTGGGTGATGTCGGGCAAGAAAACGCCTGAATACAAGGGCGTGGCCCTGTTCTTCAACTACCTCGCACAGGCCGAAGTAGCGTCCGAGAGCCACAAGCGCACCGGTTATCTGCCGGTGACCAAAGCGGCCTTCGCACTGACCGAGAAATCGGGCTTCTACAAGCTCAACCCCGGCACCGATGTGGCCGTGACGCAGATGATCCGCAAGACCACCGACAAGTCGCGCGGCATTCGCCTGGGCAACTTCGTCCAGGTCCGCACCATCATCGACGAGGAGATGGAGCAGATTCTGGGTGGCAAGAAGACCGCCAAGGAAGGTCTCGACGCGGCGGTCTTGCGCGGCAACGAACAGCTCGAACGTTTCCAGAAAGCCAACAAGGTCTGAGGTCTGATCAGCTGATGCCGCCGGCCTTCATGCTTGCCAGTCAATGAGCCTGGAAAAGCGCGTTCTCTTCAGGTCAAGCTGGCTGCCCTGGCTGCTGCTGACACCGCAATTGCTGGTGATCGCGGTGTTTTTCTTCTGGCCGGCGGGTCAGGCTTTGCTGCAGTCACTGCAGCGGCAGGACGCCTTCGGTCTGTCGACCGAGTGGATCGGCCTGGAGAACTTCCAGCAACTGTTCAATGATGCCGGCTACCTCGGCTCGTTCAAGACCACCGCCTTGTTTTCGGCCCTGGTGGCCGGCATCGGCATCAGCCTGGCGCTGCTGCTGGCGGTGATGGCCGATCGCGTTGTCAAGGCTGCAGGCATCTACAAGACTCTGCTGATCTGGCCCTATGCGGTGGCGCCGGCGATTGCGGGCGTGCTGTGGTTGTTCATGTTTGCACCGTCGATCGGCGTGCTGTCCTACGGCCTGAACAAGTTCGGCTGGCAATGGAACCATCTGCTCGACTCGGACCACGCGATGATTCTGGTGGTGGCCGCGGCGGTGTGGAAACAGATCTCCTACAACTTCCTGTTCTTCCTCGCCGGCTTGCAGTCGATCCCGAAATCGCTGATTGAAGCGGCGGCGATCGACGGTGCCGGACCTTGGCAGCGTTTCTGGACCATCGTGTTTCCGCTGCTCTCGCCGACCACCTTCTTCCTGCTCGTGATCAACATCGTCTACGCCTTCTTTGACACCTTCGGCATCATCGACGCGTCGACCCACGGCGGTCCGGGCAAGGACACCAGCATCCTGGTCTACAAGGTCTATTACGACGGTTTCAAGGCCATGGATCTCGGCGGTTCGGCCGCGCAGTCGGTGGTGCTGATGGCGATCGTGATCAGCTTGACCGTGCTGCAGTTCCGCTATGTCGAGAAGAAAGTCCAGTACTGAGATGGCGCAGCGATGATCGAAAAACGCCCTGCCCTGACTTTGCTCTCGCATCTGGTGTTGATCCTCGGCGTGCTGATCGTCGCGTTTCCGATCTACATCGCCTTTGTGGCTTCGACCCACACCGCCCAAGCGATCGTGCAGGCGCCGATGCCGCTGCTGCCAGGGGATCATCTGCTGGAGAACTACCAGGCGGCCCTGTCCGGCCACAGCAGTGGCGCGGGCTCAACCGCACCGGTCGCACGCATGATGCTGGTCAGCCTGATCAGTGCGCTGACGATTGCGATCGCCAAGATCGCCATTTCGCTGCTGTCGGCCTTCGCCATCGTCTATTTCCGTTTTCCACTGAAGAACTTCGTCTTCTGGTCGATCTTCGTCACCTTGATGCTGCCGGTCGAGGTGCGCATCGGGCCGACCTACCAGGTGGTGTCGGATCTGGGCATGCTCAACAGCTATGCCGGCCTGACCGTGCCCTTGATCGCATCGGCCACCGCGACCTTCCTGTTCCGCCAGTTCTTCATGACCGTGCCGGACGAGTTGGTCGAAGCGGCACGCATCGATGGCGCCGGGGCGATGCGTTTTTTCAAGGATGTGCTGCTGCCGCTGTCGAGCACCAGCATCGCGGCCTTGTTCGTGATCCAGTTCATTTACGGCTGGAACCAATACCTCTGGCCTTTGCTGGTGACGACCGATGAAAACATGTATCCGGTGGTGATCGGCATCAAGCGCATGATCAGCGGCGGCGATGCGGCCAATGACTGGAACATCATCATGGCCACCGCCATCCTGGCAATGATCCCGCCGGCGCTGGTGGTGATGCTGATGCAGCGCTGGTTCGTCAAGGGTTTGGTGGATACCGAAAAATAATGGCCAGCATTTCATTACGCAAGATCGTCAAACGCTATGGTTCTGGCCCCAAGGCCAACCAGGTGATCCACGGCATCAGCGCCGAAATTGCCGATGGTGAATTCATCGTCATCGTCGGACCCTCGGGCTGCGGAAAATCGACGCTCTTGCGCATGGTCGCCGGCCTGGAAGAAGTCTCGGCCGGCGAGATCGCCATCGGCGCGCGCATCGTCAATCAGGTCGAACCGGCCGACCGCGACATCGCCATGGTGTTCCAGAACTATGCCCTCTACCCGCATATGACAGTCTTCGAGAATATGGCTTACGGTCTGAAGATCAAGAAGGTCGCCAGCGCCGAAATCAAGACCCGTGTCGACCGTGCTGCAGCGATCCTCGAACTCGGTGGCCTGTTGCAGCGGCGGCCACGCGAGCTCTCGGGCGGCCAGCGTCAGCGCGTTGCGATGGGCCGAGCGATCGTTCGCAACCCGCAGGTTTTCCTGTTTGACGAACCGCTCTCCAACCTCGACGCCAAGCTGCGTGCGCAGACAAGGCTCGAAATCCAGAAGCTGCACCGCGAGCTCGGCGTGACTTCACTCTTCGTCACCCATGACCAGGTCGAAGCGATGACGCTGGCCCAGCGGATGATCGTGATGAACGGCGGTCATGTCGAGCAGATTGGCACGCCCGAAGAAGTCTATGGCCGGCCGGCCACCACCTTCGTGGCCAGCTTCATCGGCTCGCCGCCGATGAACCTGCTGAAGGGCCGGGCTTCTGGCCGGGACTTCATGGTCGGCGGCATCACGCTGCAACTGCCTGCGGCAGCAGCGCGCGATGGTGAGTTGATCATCGGCCTGCGACCCGAGCATCTGGCCAACTGGGATGCCGCTGAGGGCTGGCCCTTCAAGGTCGAGATGATCGAGATGCTGGGGGCCGAGCGTTTGGTCTACGGGCGACTTGGCGATGCGGCTTTTACCCTGCGCATCGATGCCAGCCTGGCGCCTCCGAAGGTCGGGTCAACGCTGCGGCTCCAACCATCGGCCGGGCAATT
>JBIKPD010000502.1:0-2783 GCA_044357665.1 Roseateles sp.
CCTGCAAGCCTGGGAGCAGGGACGCTTCATCAATCTTTACGGCTTGGCGCAATGGATCGGCTGGACCTGGCCCTTTGCGGCCCTGGGCTGCTTGCTGGGCTTGATCGCGCGCCGCCAGCTTTGACCCTTGCCTACAATGGCGGCCATGAGTTACTACCAGCGCCATATCTTCTTCTGTCTCAACAACCGCGAGAGCGGTGAGAACAGTTGCGCCCAGCATGGCGCGCAGCAGGGCTTCAATCACTGCAAGGCCAGAATCCGCGGGCTCGATATGGCCGGCGCGGTTCGTGTCAACAAGGCCGGTTGCCTTGATCGCTGTGCCGGCGGCCCGGTCGCGGTGGTTTATCCGGAGGCGATCTGGTACACCTTTGTCGACGACAGCGACATTGACGAGATCGTCGACAAGCATCTGGTGCACGGTGAAGTGGTCGAGCGGCTGCTGCTGCCCGATAACGTCGGTCGTTGAGGGCCCGAGCGTGAACTCGCAAACCGAAAAACGCCTGATTGCCGGGCCTGCAGGCATGATCGAATGCGCACTTGATGCGCCGGCCCACCGTGCCGCACGCGGCCTGGCGCTGATTTGTCACCCCAATCCGACCCAGGGCGGCACGATGGACAACAAGGTGGTGCAAACGCTGGCGCGCAGCCTGGTTCAGTTGGGCTACCGGGCGTTGCGCTTCAACTTCCGCGGCATCGGCAAGTCCGAAGGCTGCTGGGACGAAGGGCGTGGTGAAGTAGACGATGCGCTGGCCGTGCTGACGGCCTGGCGCGCCGAGGGCGAACCGCTGGTGCTGGCCGGATTTTCATTTGGCGCTTATGTCGCTTCGCGTGCGGCCCTGGCCCTGCCGGAGTTGCTCAAAGCCGAGCGACTGCTGCTGGTCGGGCCGGCGACGAGCCGCTTTGACACCGCACAGGTTCCTGCCGACACCCTGGTCATCCACGGCGAGACTGATGATGTCGTGCCCTTGGCTGCGGTGCTCGATTGGGCCAGGCCGCAGTCTTTGCCGATCACCGTCGTTCCCGGCGTCGGGCATTTTTTCCACGGACAGTTGCCGTTGTTGAAGAACATCGTCATCCGCAACTGGCAGGCGTGAGCCAACCTTCCCTGAGATCTAGAAGATGAAACGACTGCTTTCTTTCGCGCTGGCCGCCATGTTGGCAATTTCTGCGCAGGCCCAGGCGCCCCAGTCTCCAGAGATTGCCGCGCGCAGCTATCTGCTGCTCGACATGACGGCCAACCGCGTGCTCACCGAGCGCGATGCCGACACGCCGAATGACCCGGCCTCATTGACCAAGTTGATGACGGCTTATGTCGTCTTCGGTGCCTTGCGCGACAAGCGTCTGAGCCTCGAACAGACCTTGCCGGTTTCCAAACGGGCCTGGGATGAGCGCAAGGGTGATCCTTCATTGATGTTCATCGACACGCTGATGACGCCGAAGGTCGACGACTTGTTGCGCGGCATGATCATCCAGTCGGGCAACGATGCGTCGGTGGCTCTGGCCGAGGGCGTGGCCGGCACGGTCGAGCAATTCGTGGCGATGATGAACCGCCAAGCGCGCGCCTGGGCCCTGACCAACACCGAGTTCAAGAACGTGACCGGCATGACCGAAACCGGCCACAAGAGCAGTGCGCGCGACCTGTCGGTGATTGCCGCCAACCTGATTCGCGACTACCCCGAGTACTACGCTTATTACTCGCAGCGCGAGTTCACCTACAACAAGATCCGCCAACATAACCGCAATCTGTTGCTGACTCGCGATGCTTCAGTGGACGGCATGAAGACCGGCTATACCTCGGCCGCCGGTTACTGCCTGATCGCGAGCAGCCAGCGTGACTATCCGAACGGCAAGCGTCGCCTGCTGAGCATCGTGATGGGCGCAGCGTCCAAGGAAGCGCGCGCCAGCGAGAGCCAGAAATTGCTGAACTGGGGCTACTCGGCCTTCGATGCGGTGCGCTTGTTCGAGAAAGCTCAGGCGATCAGCACGGTGCCAGTCTGGAAGGGCGTTTTGCCCGAAGCCAAACTCGGTGCAAGTGGTGCGGTCTATGTTGCCGTGCCGCGTGGCGAAGGTGCCAAGCTGCAGACCAAGATCGAACGCAGCGACCCGCTGGTCGCGCCCTTGACCAAGGGTCAGCGCGTCGGCGTGATCAAGGTCAGTACAACCGCGGGCGTTGCCGTGGCCGAGGTGCCGCTGGTGGTGCTGGAAGAGGTGCCTCTGGCCGGAATTTTCGGCCGCGCCTGGGATGCCATACGCTTGTGGATCAAGTGATGAAGCCCCGAGCTGAAGTAAGCTCGGCCTGCCAAACGACGAGGACATGCGCATGAATGATCTGCCCGACCTGCCCAGCTATTTGAACGGCGATTACCAGCCATTGGCTGAAGCCAAGATTTCAGTGATGGACCGCGGCTTCATCTTTGGAGATGGCGTTTACGAGGTGCTGCCGGTCTATGGCCGCAGGATCTTCCGCTTCGAAAGCCATATGGACCGGCTCGAGCGCAACTTGGCAAAGTTGCGGATCGAATCGCCGTTGCTGCGGGCGCAATGGCTGGAAATCGCGCGCCGTCTGGTGGCTGAAGTCGATTCCGATGAGCAAGCGGTTTATCTGCAGGTGACGCGCGGTGTGGCGCCGCGTAATCACGTCATGCCCAAGGATATTACGCCGACGCTGTTCGCCTACAGCGCGCCGATGAAACCGGTGCCTGCGCAGGAACGTCATCAAGGCGTGGCCTGCATCAGCGCACGCGATTTTCGCTGGGAGCGCGGCGACATCAAGAGCATCTCCC
>JBIKPD010000138.1:0-9891 GCA_044357665.1 Roseateles sp.
GCCGTGCAGAATCAGGGCCCAGATCAGCTTTGGAATCTCGATGACTCTCGTGTCGCTCAGGAACTGGGCGAGATAACGGCGCAGCGCGGCAGCAGTTGGCGCATCGGGGGTGCCGAGGTTGCAAAAAACGACCGCAGTCTTGCTGGCGCTGCCGTGGGTGTAGAGGGGTTCTGCTCGAAGGGACATGCAATCTCAGTTATTGTTGAATTAGGCTGGGGGTGAGATCCATCGGCCTTGTTTTTGGGAAATTTTGCACCTCGAATCGGACGGTTGGTGAATCCTCATCGTTGGGCGAACTGCCAAGCCCGATCATGCCGCTGCCATGCAAAGTGCATTGGCCGCGCTTCAAGCTGATTATTTCATCGGCGTTGGCAAAGCGCACGAAGGTGCCGTTGTAGCTCAGGTCGGTGACTGAAAAACTGCCGCCATGCCAATCGATGCGGAGATGCGAGCGTGACACCCGGCCGTCCGGAATGCAGTAGGTTGCCTGGACGCTTCGACCCAAGACCACCGGCATGCTGTCGATGTCGAACACCCGGTCAATGTCCAGCCAGATCAGCCGGATACCGTCGGGTATCACGGTCTGGACCAGGGCGGCAAATTCGGTGGGCGCAAGGTTCTCCAGCAAGGGCAGGTCGAGTACATGGACATGCACGGGTTCGACCCGACCGCGCAGCGGGATCAGGTCGAGACTGCGAAAACGCAGCCTTTGTGCCATTGGCAGACCGCCTACTACCGCCGCGGTCGCCAGTGTCTCGTTGTCTCCGGCATGGTCGAGCAGACGCGCGGCCACGTTGACCGTGTCACCAAAACAGTCACCGCTGATCTCGACCACTTCGCCATGTGCCAATGCCAGTTGCATCCGCAAGCCGTGACGAACGGGATTTTGTGCTTGCAGTGAAGCTCGTAAAGGCATGACGCCCAGCAATTCCTGCATGCGGGCAGCGGCTTTGACAGCGTCGGACGGAGCGTCAAATACCGCCATCAATCCATCGCCGAGCGTCTTGATCAAGGTGCCACTGCACTCGTCCACGGCGAGGCTGATCTGATCGATGGCATCGGTAATCAAGTCGCTCGCCGGCGCATTTCCGATGGATTCGAACAGCGCTGTACTGCCGCGCAGGTCGGCAAACAGGACCGTGCGTTCGCGAATATCGGTCATCGGGAGCAGTGGCGTTCAAATAGGCACAAGGGGCTTAAAGTGTAGCCTCGACATTCAAAAAAAGGGGCTGGATCGCTCCAGCCCCTGGCTCTTCAGGCAAGGCCTCAGCGGTCAGAGGTTGTCGAGGTAGGTCCGCAACTTGTCTGAGCGGCTTGGGTGCTTGAGCTTGCGAATCGCCTTCGCTTCAATCTGACGGATCCGTTCGCGGGTGACGTCGAACTGCTTGCCGACTTCTTCCAACGTGTGATCCGTGCTCATTTCGATGCCGAAGCGCATGCGCAACACCTTGGCTTCGCGTGGCGTCAGGCTGTCGAGGATGTCCTTCACGACATCACGCAAACCGGCCTGCATTGCTGCTTCGATCGGTGCGGTGTTGTTGGTGTCCTCGATAAAGTCGCCCAGATGGCTGTCGTCGTCGTCCCCGATCGGCGTTTCCATCGAGATCGGCTCCTTGGCGATCTTCATGATCTTGCGGATCTTGTCTTCCGGGATCTCCATTTTTTCGGCCAGGGTCGGCGCATCGGGTTCGAATCCGAACTCCTGCAAATGCTGACGCGAGATCCGGTTCATTTTGTTGATCGTCTCGATCATGTGCACCGGGATCCGGATGGTGCGCGCCTGGTCAGCGATCGAGCGCGTGATCGCCTGACGGATCCACCAGGTCGCATAGGTGGAGAACTTGTAGCCGCGACGGTATTCAAACTTGTCCACCGCCTTCATCAAGCCGATATTGCCTTCCTGGATCAGGTCGAGAAACTGCAGACCGCGGTTGGTGTATTTCTTGGCGATCGAAATGACCAGGCGCAGATTGGCCTCGATCATCTCTTTCTTGGCGTCGCGCGAGGCCTTCTCGCCCTCATTCATGCGCTTGTTGATGTCTTTCAGGTCCTCGATCGGCACGACGGCGCGGGTCTGGATGTCCATCAACTTCTGCTGCAATTCCTGCACCGAGGGCAGGTTGCGCGCAAGCACATTGGAGTAGGGTTTGCCGGCGGAAATTTCCTTCTCGGCCCATTGACGGTTCAAGGCATTGGGCGGGAAGCTCTTGATGAAATACTCTTGCGGCATGCCGCATTTGTCGACCACGATCTTGCGCAACTCGCGCTCGTAGCGGCGCACATCGTCGACCTGCGAGCGCAGGATGTCGCAAAGCTTCTCGATCGTCTTGACCGTGAAGCGGATCGTCATCAACTCCTGGCTGATCGCCAGTTGGGCTTTGTTGTAGGAGGCCGAACGGTAGCCATCCTTGTCGAAGGCTTTGCGCATCTTGTCGAAATTGGCCGACAGCGAGTCCAACTTGATCAGGGCTGCGTTCTTCAGTTCTTCGAGCTTCTTCGTCAATGCCTTCGAGCCGCCATTGCCGTCGTCATCATCCTCTTCGTCGAACTCGTCGAAGTCTTCTTCGGCCACATAGTCATCGGCTTCGTCGGCTGCGACAAAACCGTCGACTGCCTCTGAAATAGTCATCGTCCCGGCGCGGATCTTGGTGGCGAATTCAAGGATATGCGCAATCGTCGTCGGCGATGCCGAGATCGCCAGCATCATCGCCTGCAGGCCGCCCTCGATACGCTTGGCGATTTCGATTTCGCCTTCACGGGTCAGCAACTCGACCGTGCCCATTTCACGCATGTACATGCGGACCGGATCGGTCGTGCGACCGAACTCCGAGTCGACCGTCGTCAGCGCTGCTTCGGCGGCTTCTTCGGCTTCCTCCTCGGTGGCGATGGTGGTGGTGTTGCCCTGGATCAGCAGCGTCGCAGCGTCTGGCGCCTGCTCGTAGACCGCAATGCCCATGTCGTTGAGCATCGAAATGATGGCTTCGAGGATTTCCTCATTGACCAGTTTTTCAGGCAGGTGGTCGTTGATTTCCTGATGTGTCAGGAAACCGCGGGTCTTGCCCATCTTGATCAAGGTCTTCAACTCGAAGCGGCGCTTGGCGACTTCTTCTTCCGTCAAGGCCGTTTCTTCCAGGCCGAACTCACGCATCAGCGCGCGCTCTTTGGCCCGCGACACCTTCATCCGCAGTGGTTTGGCCTTGGGCTTGTCTTCGGCGGCTTCGGTGGCGCCGGCTTCGGTCTCGGCCTCAGGCTCGCCTTCCAGTTCCGATTCGAGGTCACTGAAGTCTTCTTCTTCTACAACGGCCTTGGCAGCCTTTTTCGGCTCAACTGCCGGCTTGGCTTCCGCCTCACGGGGCTTGCGACCGCGCTTGGGTTTGTCATCGATGGCAATTGGCGCCGCCTCGACGATCGCAGCTTTGGCGACTGGCTTGACGGCTTTCGCCGGCTTGGTCTTGATTTCGGCGGCGCTGGTAACCTTGGTCGCGGTCTTCTTGGCAGTCATGCGTATCCTCGAGTGGAATGTGGTTTTCGCGAAAATATATTTCAGGCAGTCAATGCAGCAGCCACCTGGAACCGTTTACTACGCTTTTCAGGCGGAGCTCAGCTCAGGTGGCGCTGTGACACCCCGGTCAACTGCAATTCAAAGCCTGGGCTCGAATCAACAGCTTTCAGAGTGCGGCGCGTGCAAGCTGGCGTGAACGTTTGGATTTGCAGCTCTTGGCGGATAAATTGGCCTTGATACCTCAATGGGTGCCCAGTTTCGCTGGGTGGCCGGGTCCGGAAGTTGCTGCCGTTACTCTTGACGCGCTCTCAGAAATCGGATTATAGCGCAACGGCTTTTCGCCAGCCCGCCAAGGTTCAGGTTTGCCCGCCAAAAATCGGCGGTCGGGCGCCGATTCAGGTGGGTAATCGTGCCGTTTTCAAGGCCAGATCCAGAGCCCGGATGAGAGGCTGCAGCTGTTTGTAACGCGCCATCGCTGCGGCGTCTGGGTTGCTTTGCGCGAGGCGGCTGGCCTCGTCCTTCAACTGTGCAATCCAGAGCTGCTTGATGACGGTTTCGAATACTTCGAGCAGCGGTTCGTCCTCAGCGTACATGCCGCCACTGAGCCTTTGTGCCAGCTCGAGCAGTCCGTCCTCGGCCAAGGCCGCTTCCAGTACGACCCAAGGGCTTGCGCCATGCCTTGCCAGGTAACGCTCCAGCCAGGCAATCAATTCGCCATGGGCACCAGGCAAGTCATGCAGCAGTTGATGATCTTCCTGGCTCAGATGTTCCCACCAAGCGCTGCTGAGCAGCAGCATACGCAGTGCATGATCGGCTGGTGCGGCCGGTTGGCGCCTTGGCATGCGCGGCGCTTCAACTTGGCCCCGACCTTTCCATTCACGGCCATTACGGTCTTTCCAGGGCTTGCGAAATGCGCCTGAGTCTGCGCTTCGCTCTACCGGCCGAGGGTCGCCCATTTCATCAGCGCCATGGCTGGATTCCTTGCGCTGAGCCCCGGAGCTGCCTGCCGCCATGCCGACTTGCCAGAGGTCCAGCAACTCCTGGTCGGGCAACTGGGCCTTGCGTGCCAGATCACCCAGCAACTGGCGTTTCAGCAGCCCTGGCGGCAAAGCTTGCCATTGCGGCCTGGCTCTTGCCAGCAACTGCGCACGGCCTTCGGCGCTGGTCAGATCGCTGCCCTCTGCAGCGTTTTCAAGCAGTTGACGCGATAGCGGTACCGCGTCGAGCACGCAGCGCTCGAAGGCCTCAGGTCCCAACTCGCGGACATAGGAATCCGGGTCATGTTCGGCAGGCAGGAACAAGAACTTGACCGTTCGCAACTCGGTCGCATGGGGCAGGGCGGCCTCCATGGCGCGCCCGGCGGCACGGCGGCCAGCGGCATCGCCATCAAAACTGAAGACCACCGAATCGGTGAATCGGAACAGCTTCTGGACATGTTCGGCTGTGCATGCGGTGCCCAATGTGGCGACCGCGTTGGCAAAGCCATGCTGGGCCAAGGCGACGACGTCCATATATCCCTCGACCACCAAGGCGTAGCCGCGTTGGCGTAAACCTGGCCGGGCCTCGAACAGACCATACAGCTCCCGGCCCTTGCTGAAGACCGGGGTTTCGGGTGAATTCAGGTATTTGGGTTCGCCCTTGTCAAGTACGCGGCCGCCAAAACCGATGGTCTCGCCCAGAACATTGCGGATCGGAAACATGATGCGGTCGCGGAAGCGGTCATATCGCTTTTGTTCCTCACCTTCATCACCCTGGGTAATGACCATGCCTGACTCGGTCAGCAAGGGGTCGTCGTAGCTCGGAAAGGCACTGGCCAAGGCGCGCCAACCCTCGGGGGCATAGCCCAAGGCAAACTGGGCTGCGATTTGCCCGGTCAGGCCGCGGTTTTTCAAGTAGGCTATGGCCCGGGGGCTGCTTTTGAGCTGCCCTCGGTAATGGTTGCTGGCGCGCTCCAGAACCTCGGTCAAGGTGGTTTGACGTTGTTTTTGCAGCTTGGCACGTTCGACTTCTTCGGCGCTGCGCTCGTCCTCGGGGACTTGCATGCCGACTTGCTGCGCCAGATCCTGGACGGCATCGATAAAGCCGACGCCACCATGCTCCATCAGGAAGCCGACCGCATTGCCATGCACACCGCAACCGAAACAATGGTAGGTCTGGCGTGTCGGGCTGACGATGAAGCTGGGGGACTTTTCACCGTGAAACGGACAAAGTCCCTTGTGATTGATGCCGGCTTTTTTGAGTTCGACATGGCGGCCGACCACCTCGACGATGTCGACGCGGGCGAGCAGATCCTGGATAAAGCCGGGTGGAATCACAGCGGGAGTCTAAGCCAAGCGAAGAGCCGCGGCTTGGCGCGAACGAACTGACAAGGCGCCTGGTTGCCCGTAATCGGGGGAGCCTAGAGCGTGCCGCGAGCCAGGCGGATGAGTCTGTCGAGCACCTTGGTGCCACCGGCATTCAGGCCGTCGTGCTCGTATTCGTTGGTGATCCAAGCGCGCATACCGCGAACAGTTCGAGCCGTTTCCTGGGAATCCAAAAATGGCACATACATATCGTCCACATAGACAGCCGCCGCGCAGGGCACGGAGTTGGCGGCGAGCACCAGCGGGTCGTAAAGTCGCGGCCACTGTCGCTGGGCCAGCAGATGGGCTGCCTGGCGAAACGGTGCCAGCGCGCCAAAGTCCTCGAACATCCAGGGGTAGATATGTTCGCCGGTCAGCAGAGTCGGGTCTGCCTGGTAGTCGGCGGGCATCACGCGCTGGGCCGCCCAGTCGGTACGGATCCCCGAGGCATAGCAGGATTCGTGCACGACGGCATAGAGTGGGTTGCGAGCAAACGACGACGTGCGCTCGACGTCGTGCAAGAAACCCGGGCTGCCGGGCGGCAGTTCCAGGATGTAGTGCAGGCGCTCGGATCCCGACCCCGTGCCCAGCAGCGCGCCGAGTTGACGCAAGCGTGCAGCCGTGAGACGGTCCCCTCCGGGCAGCCGGATGTCCTTGGCGCAGACCATCTCGATCAACCGCCGCATGCGCGTCTGATCCTCCGGGAAGCGCGCGTAATGGCGGACCGTCTTTTCTATCGTGGACCGGTAGGTCTGGCGGTATACCTCGTCGATACCGCGCTGCAGCGGCGGCAACCCCCCGGTGATGAAGACCTCACGCAGGGATTCGGGAAAGGCGGACAAATAAGTCAGCGCGCAAAACCCGCCGAAGCTTTGCCCGAGCACAGACCATTGCCGGATGTCCAGCGCCTGGCGAAAGCACTCGGCGTCGAGCACGATGGCGTCAGAGCGGTAGAGGGCCAATCGATCAGCCAGCGCCTGCGGTTGCAAGGAGAGCGCGTCGTCGGGCCCGATCGGACTGGAGCGGCCGACGCCTCGTTGATCCAGCAGCAGCACGCGGTAGTCCTGCAGCGCGCGTTCCAGCCATGCCGGAGAGTTCGGACCATCGGGCCGTGGGGCTTCGAAACCCGGTCCACCCTGGAAAAAAACCAACCAGGGCAGTTCATTCTTGGCCTGATCGGCCCACACCACAGACCGGGCGAAGACCTCGATGCGTTCTCCTTCGGGGGCTGCGTGGTCCAGCGGGACCTGCAACTTATGCTCGGTCAGCAGCAGGCCCAGTTTTCGAAACGAGAGGGATTGCATGCCTGGATCCTTGAGATTTTGTGTGCCCGCCCAAGCATTTTGCCATCCACCAACGGATACGACCTGCGTTCACGGCAATACCTGAACCAACTCAGTTGCGATCCAACCATGTACAGAGCTATCGACGGCGACACCTCAATTGGGCATCCTGTGCAGGCGACTCGGACATGGGAAGACCAAAAATTTACGAAATTGGTCAAGCTTTCGATGATTCAGGCTGTTCATGGACAAGGGTAATGTCTGAAATGCAAAAGGGCTACTGCAATGCGCAGTAGCCCTTGAATTTCCAAATCGGCCAACCCGGACGGATTACCCTTAAACGTGGAAATCTTCTATCTTTGCACCGCTGGCAATCGCCGCCTTCAACCATTTGGGTTGCAGTCCGCGGCCACTCCAGGTTTCATTTGTAGCTTGATTGCGATATTTGGCGGCAACTTTTGAAGTCTTGGCTGCCTTGGGCATGCGGGAACTCAGATCAGAGACAGTCAAGCCATAGTCGGACATTAACGATTTGACTTTGGCAACCGCTTCTGAGCGCTCGCGATCCTTGGTGTGGCTGATTTGCTGGTCAAGCGCGGCCCGTTGGGCCAGTAGATCTTTCAAAGCTGACATTTTTAAATCCTCGCTAGGTTAGTAGTCCAACCGAATACCGGCGAGTTTCATTATATACATGCTCTTTTTAATCAAGCAAAAAAATAACAGCAAATGATCCTTTTGCTGTTGCGTTGTACCGTCAATCCGCTTGCCTTGCCGATGAGATCGGCCTTGGCATATTAATCTTCAGATTCCGCGTGATCAATTTGACCTGGCGCAAAGTGAAATCAGATGACTTTTGTTCAGTCCGTTGGCGGAACATAACCGGCCACTGCTTCAGCACCGGTGCCGAAGAAGAACTGCTCCATCTGGCGGGCGAGGTATTGACGGGAGCGCAGATCGGCGAGGTTCAGACGGTTTTCATTGACCAGCATCGTCTGGTGCTTCATCCAGGCAGCCCAGGCTTCCTTGCAGACTCCCTGATAGATCCGTTTGCCCAGTTCACCCGGATATGGTGCGAAGTCCATGCCTTCGCCTTCTTTTTTCAAATAAACACATTGCACCAAGCGGGCCATAGTCGTTCCTCATGACAAAACATTGAATGGCACGCAATTTGGCGTACCGGCGAAATATCGGATTCAGGCGAGTTTCTTGACCAACACCTGGGCGCGCCGGTCCCAGTTGTATTTGCGTTTGCGCTCTTCGGGCAGCCATTCCGGGTCAACCGGATTGAAACCCCGTTTGATGAACCAATGCTTGGTGCGGGTGGTCAATACAAAAATGCTCGACAAACCCTGGGCGCGGGCATTTTGCTCGATACGCTTGAGGATGCGGTCGCCATCGCCCTGTCCCTGCACCGCTGGCGATACCGTCAGCGCTGCCATCTCGCCGGTGCGCGCTTCGACATAGGGATAGAGCGCCGCACAGCCGAAAATCACGCCGTCATGTTCGATGACGGTATAGAGATCGTGCCATCGCGCTCAAGCGGTTCGATCAGCGTAATGATGCCGCCAATGTCGTCAGAACTGGCCTCGCGCAGGCTTTCCAGCTTTTCATCGACCACCATCGTGCCGATGCCATCATGGGTATAGACCTCCTGCAGCAGCGCGCCGTCGACAGCGAAGGGCAAGATATGCGAGCGCTCGACACCGGCCTGGCAGGCCCTGACGCAATGACGCAGATAGAACGCGATCTCGGTCGGCTGCACCGGTTCGGCTAGACCGGCCAGCATCCGCTCTGCATCGGCCAGCGCCAATTCGGTGTCGATGGCGCTTTCCGGGTCGGCAGGGTCTTCGCGCACGCCGGCGATTTCGCAGACGAAAAGCAGTTTGTCGGCCTGCAAAGCGATCGCCGAATTGGTTGCAACATCCTCCATCGTCAGGTTGAATGCTTCGCCGGTAGGCGAAAAACCGAACGGTGACAGCAGCACCACGGCGCCGCTGTCGATGGCGCGTTGTATCGCCGCTGCGTCGACCTTGCGAACCACCCCGCTATGCTGGAAATCGACCCCGTCGACGATGCCGACCGGCCGGGCCGTGAGGAAATTGCCAGACACCACGCGCACGGTGGCATTGGCCATTGGCGTATTCGGCAAACCTTGGGAAAACGCCGCTTCGATCTGGAAGCGAAGCTGCCCGGCGGCTTCCTGGGCACAGTCGAGCGCCAACTCGTCGGTAATGCGATGACCATGGCTGTACTGCGGGGTCTGTCCTTTGGCCGCCAGCTGTTCATTGACCTGCGGTCGGAACCCATGCACCAGCACGATCTTGATGCCCATCGCGTGCAGGATCGAAAGGTCCTGCACGAACGCATTCAGCTTGCCCGCAGCGACCAGTTCGCCCGGCATCCCCACCACGAAGGTCTCGCCCCGGTAGGCATGGATATAGGGCGCTACCGAGCGGAACCAGGGCACGAAGGTATGGGGGAAGACAAGACTCATGGGCTCAATTGTGCCGCAGCCTGTCCTCTGTGGCCGACCAAGCAAGGGATTGATGGCCGTCTGGCGCGCTAGCAGCATCAATGTTTCAATTTTTCAGGGAGAGAGCGTTGGATACATTCAAGACTCATGGTGCCTTTAGTTGGTCCGAACTGATGACCGACGACCCAGGTCAAGCCGCCTTGTTCTATGGCCCCCTGTTCGGCTGGTCCTTCGATCAGATGGAACTGCCTGGCGGCAAATATCTGGTGGTCAAGGTCGGCGAAACCGCCG
>JBIKPD010000504.1:0-2777 GCA_044357665.1 Roseateles sp.
GCCTTGCAAGTCGGGCTGGCAGCAAGGTCCGCAGTGACTGCGATCGACCTGGCTCGCGCCGGCTTCAGCGGTCCGCGCGATGTCCTCGAAGGGCCGTTCGGTTATTTCGACTTGTTCGATGCGCCGCTTGCGCCCAGGCTGGCGCAGGTGCAGGAAGTTTTCGCCGAACTGGGTCGCGTCTGGCGCATCACCGAAGTCAGTCACAAGCCCTTTCCATCCGGTCGCGCCGCCCATGGTGCGATCGACGGCTTGGCCAGCCTGATTTCCAGCGAAGGTTTTTCTGCCAACCAGGTGGTGCGGATCGATTTCGCCGCCCCGCCGCTGATCCTGCGCCTGATCGGCCGACCGATCCGGGCCGGTATGGATGTCAACTATGCCCGGCTCTGCCTGGGCTACCTGGCCGCCACCTATCTGCTGCGCGGCAGCCTGACCTTGGCCGACTTCAGCCGCGCGGCACTCGATGACCCGCAGCGCCACGAACTGGCCCAATGCTTGTTCGTCAGACCCAACGAAATCACCGATCCGAATGCGCTGGCCCCGCAAACGGTCGGCGTGACCTTGCTCGATGGCCGCTCCTTCAGCATCGACCTGCCCGCCGTACTCGGCCATCCGCAACGGCCCTTATCGACGGCCGCGCAGCGCGCCAAATTCGATGCCTGCTGCGCCGATGCCGGTCTGTCAGCCGATGCGATCGTGAGTCTCCACAGCTCCTGCCAGAACCTGGCCGATGCCCATGATGTGGCCGATTGGGTCAGCCTGATGTGCCCCAAAAAATCTGAACCCGGAACGAATCAATGAGCGATCTGACCTATTACGAATCATTCGATGTGCGCCAGATTCTGGCTGACTATCCAATCGGTGATTCCTTCACCGGGCAGCATGCCCGCATCAGCCGGGACGAGCTGCGTGCCTTGCAGAACCAGCGCTTCATGAAGCAGATGGATAGAGCCTGGCAAATCCCCTTTTACCAGCGCCTGTGGGGCGCCAAAGGGCTGGTGCCGGCCGACATTGGCAGTCTGGATGACATCACCAAGCTGCCCACCTTCGGCAAGCAGGAGTTGATGGACAGCGTCGCAATGAAGCCGCCGCTCGGGGATTTCTCGGGCGCTGATATACCGATCGACGGTCATCTCTGGCCGATGATCCTGCACACGACCAGCGGCACCACAGGAAGGCCGCAGCCGCTGCTGTTCAGCCCGAAGAGCCGCGAGATCCAGAGCCTGCTGCTGGCCCGGATCTACCGGATGCAGGGGCTGCAAGCACGCGAGGTGGTGCATTCGGTCTACGGGCACGGCATGATCAATGGCGGCCATTACGTGCGCGAAGCGCTGCTGCATTACACCAACGCGATGCTGATCACGCCGGGCACGGGGGTCGAAACGCCATCGATCAAGCAGGTCGAGCTGATGCGCGACTTCGGCGTCAATGTGGTGGTCGGGTTTGCCGACTACATCAAGCGGCTCGCCGATGTGGCACGCGAGCAAGGGATCGAGCCGGGCCGGGACATACCGGTCAAGCGCATCTGCGGCCATCTCGGGCGCGAATCGCGCGAATCGCTTTCTGCTGCCTGGGGCGGCGCCGAGATGTTCGACTGGTATGGCGTTGGCGACACCGGCGCAGTGGCTGGCGAGGGGCCTGACCATGACGGTCTGTACGTGATGGAAGACGCCCAATATGTCGAGCTGACCGATGTCGACAGCGGTGCCTTGGTGGCGGACGGGCAGCCCGGCGATATTGTCGTGACCTGCCTCTACAAGGAGGACATTTATCCGATCATCCGCTTCAACACCCATGATGTGTCGCAGTGGCTGACAACGCCTTCGACGCTGGGCTGGACTTTCAAGCGCATCGCCGGCTTCCTGGGCCGCAGCGACAATATGGTGAAGATTCGCGGCATCAATATTTTCCCGCAGTCACTGGCACCGATCCTGGAAGAGCGCAGCGACTTCAGCGGCGAATTCATCTGCACCGCGGTGCGCGATGCAGCCGGTCGCGACGAGCTGATCGTTTCGATCGAAACCCATGGTGGCTGCAGCGATCAAGATGCTTTGCCCTATCGAGACCTGCTCAAACGCCGGCTCGGCGTCGAAGTGCAGGTATTGCTGGTGGCACCGCGCGCGCTGGCGGCGCAGACCGGCCTCGAGACGCGGCAAAAGCCGATTCGCCTGATCGACAAGCGTTTTACCTGAGGCCCGGTGATGATCAAAGCCTTGCTGATGCAGGACCTGAGCGCGCAGTCGCAAGCGCTCGCGCGCGGCCAATGCAGCAGCGCCGAACTGACTGCGGCCGCCATCGCCGCCATCGCCACCAGCCAGCCGCATCTGAATGCCTTCATCCATCTCGACGCACCGGCTGCGTTGCTCGCGGCAAGGCAGAGCGATGCGCGCCGCGCCAAAAAGCGGATCCTGGGTCCGCTCGACGGGCTGACGCTGGCCGTCAAAGACAACATCGATGTCGCCGGCATGCCGACCAGCGCCGGCATGGCGACCCGACGCGGCCGGTTGGCGAGCACCGATGCTTTCGTCGTGCAGCGGCTGCGCGCGGCCGGCATGGTGATCCTGGGCAAGCTGAATATGCATGAGGCGGCGTTGGGGGCCACCAACGACAACCCGCATTTCGGTCGCTGCGAGAACCCGTTACGCGCCGGATTCACGCCCGGGGGCTCCAGCGGCGGTTCGGCCTGTGCAGTCGCCGCCGGTCTTTGCGCCTTGGCGCTGGGCAGCGACACGATGGGCTCGGTGCGGATCCCGGCGGCCTATTGCGGCGTGGTCGGATTC
>JBIKPD010000503.1:0-2777 GCA_044357665.1 Roseateles sp.
GCAGGTTTTTGTTCGACCCGATTCGGCGTTGGCAAGATGGGTGTTCTGCTGCGTTCATGTCACCCGCCGTCGGCCTGCGGCCGCCGTCTCCTTCTTTACTTCACTACGCAGAACACCCATCCTGCCAGTTGCAGCGATGACGGCGATGACGGCCGTGTTTCGTGGCAAACCCGATAGCTCAGTACAGAGCAAGCGGCGAGCGGCGCAGCGAAGTAAAGGGGGAGAGCCGGGCGCAGACCGGCTCGGCGGACATGAGCGAAGTCGCTCGCCGCTTGCTCTGCAGACAGTGCGCCGCATCAAACAACACGGCAGGTTTTTGTTCGACCCGATTCGGCGTTGGCAAGATGGGTGCTTTGCTGCGCAATGTCGCTGCCGTCAGAACGACCCTCGGCATGCTGGCGAATGAGGTTTTCCAGTATGTTCTTAGCCCGGTCGAGCCCCTGAAGATCTAGGCGCAGCGGCCAGCACTGGCTCGCCCTTTGAGAAAACGCAGCATCCCGGCTTTACAGCCTCCTAAGATAAGAAAAGTTTAATCCTCAGGCTTGGCACCCATGTAAACAAGGGGACTCCATGAACCACGGGCCCCCATTGGCGCTGCACAAAAATTCCAACCCTGCGGGTCTGGCCGCTTGGTGTGTGCACGCAGAGCGAGCACCTTGGCGATGGACGATTGGTTTAACCTTGCTTCTGCTGATCGGGCAGGCCTTGCCCGGCACCAGATTTTTCTCCACACCGGCCCAGTACCTGCCCCTGCACTCCGGGCTCGAATTTATTTCTATCGCAGTGTCCGTGATGGTCTTTGCTCTGGCATGGAACCTTCGCCGCCAAGCAGGCAACAGCTACCTCATGCTCTTGGGCACGGGCTTTTTGGCGGTAAGCCTGATCGATTTTGCACACACCCTGTCTTACGCGGGAATGCCGGATTGGGTGACGCCCAGCGGTGCTGAAAAAGCCATCAATTTTTGGCTGGCCGGGCGTTTGACAGCCGCACTGGTCTTGCTGGCTGTAGCCCTTCAACCCTTGTCACACTGGTCAGCGGCGACCTGCCGCGGTGCCCTCTGGGTGGCTCTGCTGGGCTCTGCCAGCGCGGTCTGGCTTGGGCTGTATCGCGGCGATTGGCTGCCCCACACCTTTGTACCCGGTCAAGGCTTGACCGCTTTCAAGGTCTTTAGCGAATACCTGCTGATGGTGTTGTACGGCCTCGCCAGCGTGTTGATCTATTTGCAAAGCCGGCGCACCGGCAACCGGGATAGGCAGTGGCTGGCGGCTTCTGCCTGGGTGCTGGGCCTGGCAGAAATGTTTTTTACACTTTACGTGGACGTGACCGATCTCTACAACCTGCTGGGTCACATCTACAAGGCCGCAGCTTATCTGATGGTGTACCGCGCCCTCTTTTCTGCCGGGGTGCAGTCGCCGTTTCAAAAACTTAAGGCCAGCCAGGACCTCACGCAGGGCATGCTGCAAACCACGCTAGACGGTTTTTTGCGAGTGAACACCCATGGCGACCTGCTGGAGGCGAACCCAGCCTACTGCCAGCAATCAAGCTATTCGCGGGAAGAACTCTTGACGATGAACATCCGTCAACTGGAGGCCCAGGAAAGTCCCGCCCAAGTCAATGAACATACAGAACGACTCATCAACTGCGGTTACGACCTTTTTGAAAGCCAGCACCAACGCAAGGACGGATCGAAATGGCCGGTCGAGGTGAGCGCTTCCTACAGCCAACAAAACGCATCCGAGGGGCAGATCTTGATGTTCATCCGGGACATCACCGCGCGCAAACTGATTGAAGAGCAGGCTCGCCAACTAGCGTTTCACGACGCACTCACGCAGTTGCCCAACCGCCGTTTGCTCAATGACCGCATGCAGCAAGCGCTGGCGATGAGTCAGCGCAGTGGCCACTTCTGCGCGGTGATGCTGCTGGACCTGGACAACTTCAAAGCGATCAACGATCACCACGGCCATGGGGCGGGTGACCTGCTGCTGAAAGAAGTGGCCCGGCGCCTGCTGGCCTGTGTGCGCGCCTCCGACACCGTGGCGCGGGTGGGTGGGGACGAGTTTGTGGTGCTGATCACCGACTTAAACACCGACCGGGCGGCGTCAATTTTGCAAGCTTGTGCGGTGGCCGAAAAAATCAGACTCAGTCTGGCCGAGCCCTACCACTTAACCCGCACCCAGAGCCCATTGGGCACCAGCGACATCACCCATCACGGCAGCGCCTGCATTGGCTTGGTGATGTTTATCGGCCACGAGGCCAGCCAGGACAATCTTCTTAAATGGGCCGATGCCGCCATGTACAAGGCCAAAAATGCAGGCCGCAATGCCATTCACTTCCATCAGAGCCTCCCAGAGAAGCCTTAGCCGACGCCGTTGAGCAGGGCCTGCAAGGTTTGATGCGCCGCGTTAAATTCAAATTGTTTGATTTGCAAGCCCAATGCCTCAGATGTCCACCCCAGCGCCGCGCCCAGTTGCGCGGCGTGTTGATCAAACAAAGCGACCGCCGAGGCATCGGCCAAGACCAACAGGGTGTCCAACTCTGCCAGCAAGGCGTGCTGGCTTTGCGGGTCCATCGGCTTGGCCGCAAGAGACGGTTTGCGAATCGTCACCCGGCGCCGGCCTGCAGCCGCCGCCCCCTTCTTTACTTCACTACGCAGAACACCCATCCTGCCAGTTGCAGCGATGACCGCCGCGTTTCGGGGCAAACCCGATAGCCCCGCACAGAGCAAGCGGTGAGCGGCGTAGCGAAGTAAAGGGGGAGAGCCGGGCGCAGACCGGCT
>JBIKPD010000139.1:0-9857 GCA_044357665.1 Roseateles sp.
GTCTCCGACCTCGATGGCACGCTGCTCGACCGCAATGCCAGGCTTTCCGACATCACTCGCCATGGCTTGACACGTTTGCTCGATGCCGGGCTGACATTCACCATTGCAACGGCGCGGCATGTCAGCTCGGTCCGCCAGATCCTCGAAGGGCTGCCTCTGCAATTGCCGGTGATCTCGTCGAATGGCGCTTATATCAGCGAGATGGTCAGCGGCCGGCATGAACTGGTCCATGCGATGGACCCGGCGCTGAGCCAGTCGATTTTTGCCTTGATCCGCCAGCAAGGCTTCATGCCGTTTTTTTCGACCCATGGGCCAAAGGGCGACCAACTCTTCTACCAGCAGGCAGAAAACCCGGGCCAGCAGCGCTTCATCGACGATCGCCGCCGCCAGGCCGATCCGCGTTTGCGCCACGCGCCACGCTTGCAGGATGAGTTGCACAACCCGGCAGTGACTTTTGTCGTGATCGACCATGAGGCAGCGCTGCAGGCCTTGCAGGCCGCAATCGAAGCGCTCTGTGGCGATGCGGTCGAAACCCATCTGGCCGACGACCTCTACCTGCCCGGCTGGCCCTGGCTGAGCGTGCATGATCGCCGGGCCACCAAGGATCAGGCGATCCAGACCCTGGCGCAGCGTTATGGACTGAGCGGGCGCGAGATCGTGGTCTTCGGCGACCATGTCAACGATGTCAAGATGTTTCGTGCTGCGCATCGCGGCATCGCCGTCGAAAACGCGATCGCCGCAGTCAAGCAGGAGGCCCAGTTGGTCATCGGCCCTCACCACGAAGACAGCGTCCTGCACTTCATCGACAGTGACTGGAAGCGTTGAACAAGCCGGACACAGCGGAAAAATTGTCAAATAACGACAAAAATCACGTCAAATGCTCAAAAAATAATAAAAGACTTGACGTAGAAGAAAATTACCAGGGACACCGGACGGGAAAATTTCCTCAATTTGTGTTCCAATTCCGACTCCAGCGCCCAGGCCTCCAGCCCGACCGCAACCGTCAGCCTTGCCGCAGATTCCCCTGCAGCGGGGCTCAATCGATTCAAATGCCCGTGATCCCTGCAAGCAATACTGCCTGAGCGGCAGCACCAAATGTTCGACGCCAACCCAAGCCCCACTACCTGCCGACTCAGCCCATGGCTGACCGGTTTATGCCTGGGCCTGGCCGTCACAGCACAAGCCCAGCAATTGCCGGCGATGCCTGCCGGGATGGTGACCGGAGCCTATGGGCAGAGTTTGATGCAAAGTGCAGGCGGGATGACGCAACCGGCACAAGCTGCAGCAGCCAATCTATTGAATGCGATCACGGCAACGGCAGCAACCGCCACTGATCCGGTCAGTCGCTTCCTGCAGGAACGCGGGTTGCTGACCCCGGGTGACCCGAACAGCCTGTTGAACCAGATGCGTGACACGGCATCCGATCTGGTCCTGTCTTCGATGAATTTCCTCGGCGTGCGCTATACGCGCGGCGGCAACAGCGCCGAGAGCGGTTTCGATTGCAGCGGGTTCACCCGCCATATCTTCGAGATGAGCGTTGGCATGGTGTTGCCGCGCCGCGCCGACGAACAAGCCAAGCTGTCTAGCTTGCTGCCCATCAAGCAGGAAGAGCTCAAGCCCGGCGATCTGGTGTTCTTCAACACCATGCGCCGGACTTTTTCGCATGTCGGCATCTATGTCGGCGAAGGTAAGTTCATCCATGCGCCGCGGACCGGCAGCGCGGTGCGCGTCGAAGACATGCGCGATGCCTATTGGGCCAAGCGTTTCACCGGAGCGCGCCGCGCCGACCTGAAAAATGCCGCCGAAGCCGGCAGCGACGCCCGCAACTCGCTGCCGCGCTGAGCTCAGCCGGGCCGCTCGAACCCTGCCGCCACCCAGGCCAAGGCGCTGCTCTCATTCAGTTTGAAACCGGCCGACACCCTGACCTCAGCAAGCTGCAAACCCGACTGATCGAGCGCGCTCAGCATGGCATAGGGGTTGTCCTCGTCGGGTGTGATGTCGAGCTGCACCTGGATCCTGCTGCCATCGGCGGCATCGACTTTCAAGCGTTTGTGCAACTGGGCATGCAACTGCTGCTCATGCCGACGCAGCACTTCGGACGCAGTTTTGACCAGGGTGTGAAAGGCCGGCGCCGACAGCGGTTTGGGATTCTTTTTATCGCGACCCATCGTCCAGGGCCCGACCAAGGCAGGCTCAGCCTCCCCGGCCAGCGTCATTGAGACCGCCCAGCCTTCGTCATCCTCGTTCTTGATGACGCAGGCGGTCCAGCGCTCATCACGCCAGAGTCGATCCTGCTGGATGGTTGGGTCTTCGGGTTCTTCGGGCATATCGGTAGGCATCTTGTTCATGTGGGCGAAGGTAGCATGGACCGGCAAATACCGAATTCACCGCACCGCCATAGCCACCCCCCGATTGGCCAAGGCGTCGGCGCGTTCGTTGCCGGGGTCACCGGAATGACCCTTGACCCAGCACCATTCGACCTCGTGCAACTTGCGCAGCGCGTCCAGGCGTTGCCAGAGATCGGCATTCTTGACCGGCTTGTTGTCTGCAGTTTTCCAGCCCCGACGCTGCCAATTGATGACCCATTCGGTCATGCCCTTGCGCACATATTCGCTGTCGGTGTAAATGGTGATCCGGCAACTGCGCTTGAGCGAAACCAGCGCCTCGATCACCGCGGTCAACTCCATGCGGTTGTTGGTGGTGTCGACTGCACCGCCAAACAATTCCTTGTCATGCCCGCCCGAACTCAACCAGGCGCCCCAGCCGCCCCGACCGGGGTTGCCCTTGCAAGCCCCATCGGTATAAATGGTGACTTCGGGTTTGGGCAGAGTACGGGTCGCAGCGGCGCTCGACATCGTTGGTGTCATTGGTCTGTTTGATTCTGATGATGGTGAACCATGGCCGCCGCTGTGGCGGCCTTCGGATTGCGTTGCCGCTTGCGCTCGAGGCCGAGCAGGCGCATGCCATGCACGCGCTTGACCGCGCTGATGATGTAAAACGCGCCGAGCACAGGCCACCAGCGCTGCCCGATGCGCTCGAGCCAGCCGCAGCGCTCAAGCCAGGCGGCATTTCGCAACGGCGGACTGTAACCGCCGAAATGGGCGCTATCGACTTCGAAGTTGAGCAAACCCAGCCAATCGCGCAAGCGCCAGTAAGCGATCAGGTCTCCGGCATGCGGCAGGAATTGCCCGGCCTTCCCGACTGGCAGCAAACGCCCTAGCGACTGCCTGAGCCCCCACAGGCTGGCAGGGTTGAGGCCGAGAATCACCAGCCGCCCTTCTGCCCGCAAGACACGTTCGACTTCGCGCAGGGTCTGATGCGGATCGCGCGACAGTTCCAGCGTATGCGGCAACAAGACCAGGTCGAGGCTATTGCTCTCGAAGGGCAAGGCATCGAATTCGCAGTGCAAGCTGACCCCCGTCTGTTGCGCCTCAAGGCCGTCGAGCGCTAGCCATCGATGTGACATGCGATTGGTACCCAAGCCTGCCAGTTCAGGCAGGCCGAGTTGCAGCGCATGGAAACCGAACAGATCCACGACCGCAGCGTCCAACTGCTGCTGCTCCCAGGCCAGCAGATAGCGGCCAAGCGGCGTTTGAAGCCATGCAGCCAACTCTATAATCGACGTTTTTTGTATCAAGGCAATCGCTGCATCATGCTGGCATGGAACTGATCTCAATCGCCGCCTTTACCGACAACTACATCTGGATGTTGCACGACGGCGTGGATGCCATTGTGGTCGACCCAGGTGATGCAGCCCCGGTGATTGCAGCCCTGAGGGCGCATTCCTTGCGCCTGGCCGCCATTCTAGTGACCCATCATCATGGCGACCATGTCGGCGGTATCGCCGACTTGCGCCATTTGCTCGAAGGCAAGGTTTACGGGCCTGCGCGCGAGCAGATTCCGCAGCCTTGCGTACCGGTACAGACCGGCGAGTCACTCACCCTGTTGGGCCTCGACTTCTCGGTCATCGATGTCCCCGGCCATACCAGCGGTCATATCGCTTTCTTTGTGGCTGATTGCGCTGATGGCAAGGCGCCGATCCTGTTCTGCGGCGACACCATGTTTTCAGCCGGATGCGGGCGGTTATTCGAAGGCACAGCAGCGCAAATGCACGCCTCGCTGCAAAGACTGGCCAAACTTCCCGGCAACACCCGGATTTGCTGCGCGCATGAGTACACGCTGTCCAATCTGCGTTTTGCCCAGGCGATTGCGCCATCCGGGCCGGCATTGACCCGTTATGTTGCCTGGTGCGAGGCGCAGCGTGCCCAAGGACTGCCGACGCTGCCTTCGACGCTGGCGACCGAGTTGCAGGTCAACCCTTTCCTGCGCTGTACCGAGCCCGACATCGTGGCTGCGGCAACAGCCCATGCAGCGACGCTCGATCCAAACGACCCACTTGCCGCCGACAGTGACCCTGTCGCGGTTTTCGCCACCCTGCGGCAATGGAAGAACGACTTCAGATGATGACAATCGATCAGCGCCAAGGCGCCAGGTATGACAAGACTTCCCACTTCAAGCGTTTCAGCCTGATCCTGCTGATCGGTTTGCTCGGTGCCTGTGCCAGCACCGTTGCACCGCAGCAAAGCATCCCGAGTGAAGGCGATGTCCTGCCCCGCGAACTGGCCGAGACGGTCAGCATCGTCGCCCCAAAGCCGAGTCGTGCACCCGTCTTCGGCGCCAAGGAGCAGGCCCTGCTGGAAGACAGCTTGCGCCCCAGCTTCACGCTTGATTTGACCGAAGTGAAGGCCAAGGCCGACCTGTGGGCGCGGCTGCGAGCAGGTTTTTCCATGCCCGAGCTGGAGAACGACCGGGTCCGCAAAGCCGAAGGCTGGTATGGCAGTCGGCCCGACTATATGCAGCGAATGACCGAGCGGGGCAGCTTGTACCTGTTCCACATCGTCGAGGAAGTCGAAAAACGCGGCATGCCGACTGAAATGGCGCTGCTGCCCTTCGTCGAAAGCGCCTTCAATCCGCAGGCCTTGTCGACTGCCAAAGCTTCGGGCATGTGGCAATTCGTGCCTGCAACAGGGCGTGATTTCGATCTGAAGCAGAACATCTTCCGCGATGACCGCCGCGATGTGCTGGCCTCGACCCGTGCAGCGCTTGATTACCTGGCCCGTTTGCGCGACAAGTTCGGTGACTGGCACCTGGCATTGGCGGCCTACAACTGGGGCCAGGGCAATGTCCAGAAAGCCATCGATCGCAACCAGCGTGCCGGCCTGCCGACCGATTATGAAAGCCTGAAGATGCCCGACGAGACGCGCTACTACGTCCCGAAACTGCAGGCGATCAAGAACATCATCCAGTCACCGCAGAAGTTCGCCGTTTCTCTCCCGGCACTGGCCAACCATCCCTATTTTCTGAGCGTCAATATTGACCGCGATATGGACGTCGACGTAGCGGCCCGACTGGCTGGCGTGACGCCGGAGTTGTTCAAGCAGTTCAACCCGCAGATGAACAAGCCGGTCATCCTTGCCGCCAGCACCCCCCAGGTGCTGCTGCCCTATGACAATGCGAGCGCATTCGCCAGCAACTTGGCCGCGCATCAGGGCCAATTGGCCAGTTGGACCGCCTGGGTCGTGCCCAAGACGATGAAGGCCGCTGAAGCCGCGAAAATGGTCGGTATGGGAGACGTCGCACTGCGCGAAATCAACAAGATTCCACCGCGCATGCTGGTCAAGAAAGGATCAACCTTGCTGGTTTCGAGGTCAGCGAACCGAGTGGAAGACGTGTCCGGCCACCTGGCCGATTACGCCAGCATGAGCTTGTCACCCGAAGTACCACCGACGCCGACGCTGCGGCGCATCAACCACAAGGCGGGTGCAGCCGAAACGGTAGCAACTGTGGCAGCCCGCTACCATGTGAAACCAGCCTTGGTTGCACAATGGAACAAGGTTGGCCCCAAAGCCGGTTTCAAGCCGGGCACGATGGTGCAGGTCTATGTGGCAGGCGACGCCGCGAAACGCGTCGCGAAAGCGCCAGCCAAGGCCGCCAAGCCAGGCCGCAGCGCCACCGCAGCAAAAGAGGTGAAGACCGCCGCAGCGCCGAAGCTGACAGCTCGTCAGCTGGCTGAACGCTGATCAGTTGCTGAAAAACAAGGCCACGCTGATTGCGACGCCGGCCAGCCAGAACAAGCTGCGCAGCGCCGCGTAATCAGCCAGATAAGCGGCGCAATAGGCCAGGCGGGCGGCGATAAAGCCCAGCGCCAGCGCATCGATGCGCGCTTGCGGCGCCTGCAGTTGCTGCGCCACCAGGACACCAGCGATGAACAAGGGCAAGGCCTCGAAACCGTTCTGCTGCGCCGCATTGGCACGCGCTTGCCAGCCGCCTTGCCGCGCCAACCAGGCGCGCGGATCATGGTTGTCATAGCCGCCCTTGTGCCTTGGCTTGCCGAAGGCTTGCGACTTCGCCAGGCCGGCGCAAATGATCGGCAGCAAGCTGGCGACGATGATGCAAGAATTAGCAATGGTCATTGGTTGTACCGGTTTGGAAAGATTTCAACGGCGGTCGAACAAGGCATGAGCAATCGTGCCAAGATCGACGAATTCAAGTTCGCTGCCCACCGGCACGCCACGCGCCAGGCGGGTCGAGCGTACGCCGCGACTGCGCAGACCTTCTGCCAACACATGGGCGGTGGCCTCGCCTTCGGCGGTGAAGCTGGTGGCCAGAATCACCTCTTCCACCTCAGTTTCGGCAGCTCGAAGCAGCAATTCAGCCACGCCGATTGAGCCGACCCCGACCGCGTCCAGCGGACTCACCCGGCCCATCAGCACGAAGTAATAGCCACGATAGGACGCTGTGCGTTCAAGCGCGGCCTGATCCGCCGGCGTTTCCACCACGCAAAGCAGCCGCGCATCACGCCCGCTGTCAGCGCAGATCGGGCAGATCGGCGCTTCGCTGAAGGTATGGCAGCGCTGGCAATGACCGATGCCATCGGCCGCAGCCTGCAACGCCAGCGCCAAGCGCCGCGCGCTGTCGCGGTCATGCTGCAGCAGGTGATAGGCCATGCGCTGCGCCGATTTCTGCCCGACTCCGGGCAGGTGCCGCAGCGCGTCGATCAGACTTTCAAGTGCAGCCACTCAGAACGGGAACTTCATGCCGGGAGGCATCGGCATGCCGGCGGTCAGTTTGCCCATCTTCTGCTGGCTGATTTCTTCAGCCCGGCGCACCGCATCATTGAACGCTGCGGCCACCAGGTCCTCCAGCATGTCCTTGTCATCGGCGAGCAAGCTCGGATCGATGGTGACGCGTTTGACATTGTTCTTGCAGGTCATCAGGACCTTCACCAGACCGGCACCCGACTGGCCTTCAACCTCGACGAAAGCGAGTTCATCCTGGGCTTTCTTCAGGTTGTCCTGCATGGCCTGGGCTTGTTTCATCAAACCGGCGAGTTGACCCTTCATCATATTTTCAAGCTCCTAAATTGTTGTTTGGGTTTTGATCGATCCAGGCACGATACGCGCTGTCTTGAACTGACTCAGCAGCGCTTGTGCCAATGGATCTTCGATGACGATTTTTTCAATCGCGCGTTGCCGCAACTGCGTCTGTGCGGACTCGCGCATTGCCGGCGAATCCTGCGCCACGCCGGCTACCAATTCGAGTTGCACCTCGCGCTGCAAGGCCTCGGCCAAGGCCGCCTGAAGCTTGTCTTTCAAGGCCGGTTGACGCAAGGACTCGCGTTCCACCCGCAAACGCCACAGCAGGGTATCACCCTGCTCCTCAACCCCTATGCATTCGGCCCGCATGGCCAGTTCACGGGTCAGCGCGGTCAGGCCCAGCGTTGCGATCTGCTCAGCCCAGCGCAGGCCCAGCGGCGTTGGCGTCCAGACCAGGTCCACACCCGCGGTGGACTGATAGCCATCAGATTCGGCAGCGGGCTCAGCAGCACCAGCACCAGCACCAGCACCAGCAAAGGCGGCCAGTGGCAAGGCACCCTCATCTTCCGGGGGTGCATCAAGCCAGGGCGGCAAATCGTCAACAACCGGCAAGGCTGCTGACGCGGCGACTGTCGGGGCTGCTCGCGGTTTGAGGCGCGCACTATGGCCGTTTGATTCAGCGGCGACAGGCGCAGCCACCGTCGGCATCGGTTCCGCTGACGGCGCCACGACGACCTCTGGCTCTGCGACCCGCAGCGGCAGGGCAGCGCTCGCCACCTTGGGCTGCAATAGCGGGGCCGAGATCGGCAACCTGGCTGCAACTGCAGTCGCAACCAAGGGTTTCTTGTCCTGCCGGGCCGCACCTGCCGGACGGAAGCTGAGCATGCGCAGCAGCACCATCAGCAAGCCCGCATATTCGTCCGGTGCCAGCGAAAGCTCCTGCCGGCCGTGCAAGGCCATGCTGTAGAGCAACTGGATTTCATCGGCCGGCAGCAGTAAAGCCAGCCGCATCGCTTCAGCCGTGTCGGGATCATGCTCGTCCATCGCCCCGGGAGCGACCTGGGCCACAGCCATCAACTGCAGCAGGCCTGCCAGATCTTCCAGCGTGCCCGCAGCCGACAGGCCCAGGCTGCGCAGCCCATCGGCAAGGGCCACGACCTCAGCGCCACTGGCTGCGATCAGCGCGTCGAGAATCGCCACGACATGACCGCGATCGACCGTGCCCAACATCTGGCGCACACCAGCTTCGGTCAGTGCACCGGCGCCAAATGCGATCGCCTGATCGGTCAGCGACAAGGCATCCCGCATCGAACCTCGCGCCGCGCGCGACAGCAGGCGCAGCGCGCCGGCATCGGTCGTCACAGCTTCAGCTTGCAGCACGGTTGTCAGATGCGCCAGCACCGTGGGCGGCGCCATCGGCCGCAGATTGAATTGCAGACAGCGCGACAAGACCGTGACCGGCACCTTCTGAGGATCAGTCGTGGCGAGCACGAATTTCAGGTAATCGGGCGGCTCTTCCAGCGTCTTCAACATCGCATTGAAGGCGGTGTTGGACAGCATATGGACTTCGTCGATCATGTAGACCTTGAAGCGGCCGAGTACCGGCTTGTAGACCGATTGATCGAGCAACTGCGAAATCTCCTCGACACCACGATTCGATGCGGCGTCCAGTTCGATGTAGTCGACAAAGCGGCCGGCATCAATGTCCCGGCAGGCGTCGCAAACTCCGCAGGGCGTTGCTGTGATCGTGCCCTTGCCGTCAGTGCCGGTGCAATTGAGGCTCTTGGCCAGAATCCGCGACACGGTGGTCTTGCCGACGCCGCGGGTGCCTGTGAACAGATAGGCATGGTGCAAGCGCTGCTGGGTCAGCGCATTCGCCAGCGCCTGCACGACATGCTCCTGCCCGACCAGTTCTTCAAAATTGTGCGGGCGGTATTTGCGCGCAAGGACCAGATAACTCATGGGACGATATTCTACGGTTGCGCCACCTTGCCTGGGATTGCAGGAGATTTCCGCAGCGCTGGCCCTGCCCAAACCTTGCCGCCTGGCCTTGTGACCGATAATCTTGCCCCATGAGCACCCATGCACCCTCCTCCGCCGACACCCTCAGCTACGAACAGGCCGGCGTCAATTACGACCTGATCGATCCCTTGAAGATTTCCGCACAGCGTGCAGCTGCCGCGACCGGTGTGCATCTGCATTCCCATGGCTTCAGCGAAGTGCTGGCCTCGCGCGGCGAGTCGGCTTATGTCGTCGACATCGGCCCCTTCTATATGGCCACCATCGTCGAATGCCTAGGCACCAAGACCCTGGTCGCCGATCAGATGCGCCAATTGACCGGTAAAAGCTATTACGCCGGCATCGCCCAGGACACGATTGCAATGGCCATCAATGACCTGATCACCGTCGGCGCCACGCCGCTGGTGGTGCAGGCCTATTGGGCTGCAGGCGGTTCGGACTGGTTCAGTGACAAGCAGCGTG
>JBIKPD010000505.1:0-2767 GCA_044357665.1 Roseateles sp.
GCGGCAGGCACCATGACCTCGCCGCGCATGATCAACCTTGCCGTGCGCAAAAGCGCGGCGCTGACGACGTTTTCTGGATTTTGCGGGTCGATCTCGAGCTCGACGCTGAATTCGCCGGTCGGATGCTCGACCGAAATCGTCTTGGCCAGCCCGGCCGGCACCATTGCCACGCCCTGGGCTGCGCTGCCTTCGAGCACGCAGGCGGTGCCGACGGTGACTGCGGCCAGCACGCCGATCGCGTCATGGCAGAGATGCGGGATGAAGCTGCGCGTGCAGATGCTGCCACCACGGCGCGGCGGCGCGATCAGGGTCATTTTCGGGTAGTTCTTGCTGCTGACATCCCCGAGCCCCATCGCATGGCCGCAGGCAATCCGCAGCGTTTCGATGCGGGCCTTCAAGTCCTGGTCAGCATTGAGTTGCTCGACAGTTTCATAACCGGTGCGCCCGACCGCGCTGGCCTTGAAGATCACCAGCGGCATGCCATTGTCGATGCAGGTGACTTCGATGCCGTCGATCAGGTCGAGCACCTTGCCGGTCGGCAGCAGGCAATCGGCCACCGAGCCGGCGGTATCGAGGAAGTTGATCTTGATCGGCGCCGAAGTCCCGGGCACGCCGTCGATGCGCGCATCGCCTTCGTAGCTGACCTGTCCCCCGGGCGTCTGCACCGTGATGTCGCACTGCATGTCGGTGTTCAAGGTCAGCACGCGCAAGGTCGTCACATCCCCTTGCGCCGGCACCATGCCGCGCTCCAGCGCGAACGGCACCACGGCAGCGAGCATATTGCCGCAGTTGGGCGTGGTGTCGACGCTGTCCTGGTCCGGTTGCAACTGCGCGAACAAAAAATCCAGATCGACGCCGGGCAGCTTGCTCTTGCGAACAATGCCGACTTTGCTGGTCAAGGGATGCGCCCCGCCAAGGCCGTCGATCTGGCGCCGGTCGGGTGAACCCATCACCGCGAGCAGCACGCGGTCGCGCTTGGCTGGGTCGGCCGGCAAGTCCGATTCGACAAAATACGGCCCGCGCGATGTACCGCCGCGCATGAAAAGGCAGGGAACTGGGGATTGCATGGCTGATTCCCGGGTTGATTTGTGGCGATTTTGCCGCCTTTGGCTGATGCGGCCTAGCGGCAGGGCATAACTAGTAGCTATCGCGATTCGGCATGGCTCGGCTGAGCGCTCGACAGCAGCAGGTCCTGCAGCAGGCGCTGTGTCTGCAGAATCAGCGGCGTACTGGGCTGATGCGCCGACCTGGCCAAAAACAAGGTACTGGTCAAGCCCGGGTTCGTCAGCGGTCTGAGGCTGAATTGCTGCGGCCGGCCGGATGCCGCCAGCGCAGTTTGCCCGAGGACGCCATCGCCTTGCCCTGCCTCGACCAATTCCAGAATCGACTGGATGCCCGAAACCTCCAGGGCCACGTTCAGTTTCAATCCTGCCATTGACGGCTGGGCAATATTCAGGATCGCCGAGGCCTCGGTGAAACTGCCGAGTTCGGCAATGCGGGCAAAGTATTCGAGTTGCTTCAGATTCATCGGCCGGGCGAGCGCATTGGGCAGCCAGTCACAGCAGAATGCGACACCGTGCGGCTAAAGGGCGTCTAGCTAAATTTTTCTGGAGCCACGGCGGCTGACCCGGAACCAAGTATTCTGCGAGCGATAACAAACGGAGACCAAGACATGCGACATCTGAACAAAAGCATCGTGGTGGCGGCCCTGGGGCTGGCGACTGCCTGGGCGGCGCAGGCTGCCGATCTGAAAATCGGTTTGGTGCTGCCGATGACCGGTCCGTTTGCCGCTTACGGCAAGCAGATCCAGAACGGCATCAAACTCTATCTGGCCCAAAACGGCGACACCATCGCCGGGCGCAAGGTGCTAATCATCCTCAAGGACGATGCACCAGGCACGGCCGGCGATGTCAGCAAGAGGCTGGCGCAGGAACTGGTGATCCAGGACAACGTCGATATTCTGGCCGGCTTCGGACTGACGCCATCGGCCTTTGCCGTGGCGCCGATCGCCAATGAAGCGAAGAAGCCGATGGTGGTGATGAACGCCGCGACTTCAGCCGTCACGACCAAGTCGAACTACATCGTGCGTACTTCGATGACGCTGCCGCAAATCACTGCACCGGTGGCGACTTGGGCGGCCAAGAACAAGATCAAGACCGTGTTCACCGTGGTCGCCGACTACGGCCCGGGCCATGATGCCGAAGGTCAGTTCAAGAAAACCTTCAGCGCGGCCGGCGGCGAAATCGTTGGCGAAGTGCGGGTTCCGGTGAAGAATCCCGACTTCGCGCCCTATCTGCAAAAAGTCAAGGACACCAAGCCGGACGCTGTGTTCCTGTTCGTTCCTGCCGGCGAAATGGGCATAGCCTTCATGAAGGGTTTCCAGGAACGCGGACTGGCCCAGGCCGGCATCAAGCTGATTGCCACCGGCGACCTCACCGACGAGGACGTGATCGATTCGATCGGCGAGCCAGCGCTCGGCGTGATCAACTCATTCCACTATGCCCAAGCCCACAAATCCGCTGAAAACCAGGCTTTCACCACAGCCTATATCAAGGCCTACCCGAACGATCGCCCCAACTTCATGGCTGTCGGCGGGTATGACGGTATGCGCTTGATTGCCGAAACCTTGAAGAAAACCGGCGGCAATGCCGATGCTGACAAGTTCATCGAAGCGGCCAAGGGGCTGAAGTGGATCAGCCCGCGCGGACCGGTCAGCATCGACCCGGTCACCCGCGACATCGTCCAGAACGTCTACATCCGACGGGTC
>JBIKPD010000015.1:0-29636 GCA_044357665.1 Roseateles sp.
CCAGCACAGGAGCGGCAGCATGATCAAGGGCAAGCTCTACCTCGTCCCCAATGGCCTGGACTTCGGCGTCGAAGGCGCTGCGGTCGACCTGCAGCAAGTGCTGCCCTTGCATGTGATCCAGATCGCCGCCGGCCTGAGCCATTGGGCCGCAGAAAGCGCCAAGACCACCCGGGCCTTTTTGAAGAAGGTCGACGCGGTGGTGCCGCTGGCGCAGCCCTTGCAGAGCCTGCAAATCAGCGAGTTGCCGCGGCCACCCAAAGGCCGGGCAGCCGATCAGGTCAACCAGAGCCAGGCTTGGCAGTCGCTGCTGAAGCCGGCATTGGCCGGGCAGGACATCGGCTTGATCTCGGAAGCGGGTCTGCCAGCGGTGGCAGACCCGGGCGCCTTGCTCGTTGCCGCTGCACATGATGCAGACATCGAGGTGGTCCCCTTGAGCGGCCCCAGCGCCTTGCTGATGGCCTTGGCGGCCAGCGGTTTAAACGGGCAGAGCTTTGCCTTCGTCGGCTACCTGCCGGTTGACGGCCCCGCGCGCAACAGCCGCATCCGCGAGCTCGAAGCCCTTTCAGTGCGCCAGCAGCAAACCCAATTGATGATCGAAACGCCCTACCGCAACAGCGCCCTGCTGCAAGGCCTGTTGACCGCCCTGCGGCCGCAGACCAGGCTGTCGATCAGCTGCGGCCTGACCCTGCCCCAAGGCTGGACCCGCAGCGCCAGCGTCGAGCAATGGCGCAGTTCGGGCGAAGGCATGCCGAACAACATACCGGCGGTGTTTGCGATTCTGGGGTGATGTGACGGGACGAATTCGGGCTACGGGTCGGAATCTTGTAGCCCGTCATGAGGCCGAAGGCCGGAATGCGGGGCGGTTTGGCACGATTTTCCCCGCGTTGCGCTGCGCTGCATGGCGGGCTACGGGAAACTAGACCTTGCCCTTGGCGCCAGGCCACTAGTCCGAATTTTGTAGCCCGTCATGAGGCCGAAGGCCGGAATGCGGGGCGGTTTGGCAAGGTTTTCCCCGCATTGCGCTGCGCTGCATGGAGGGCTACGGGAAACTAGACCTTGCCCTTGGCGCCGGGCTACGGGTCGGAATTTTGTAGCCCGTCATGAGGCCGAAGGCCGGAATGCGGGGCGGTTTGGCACGATTTTCCCCGCATTGCGCTGCGCTGCATGGCGGGCTACGGGAAACTAGACCTTACCCTTGGCGCCAGGCCACTAGTCCGAATTTTGTAGCCCGCCGTGAGGCCGAAGGCCGGAATGCGGGGAGGTTTGGCACGGTTTTCCCCGCATTGCGCTGCGCTGCATGGCGGGCTACGAGAAACCAGATCAAGCCCCTTGAGCAGCCTCTTCAGCCGGCGCAGGCGCCTTGGCGCCGAACAGGGCGGCAACACGCTTCTTCGGGCGGATATTGCTTGACAAGCCTTTTGGCGCTTGCACAGCGCCAGTCGCACCCTTGTCCCAGGCGGGCAACTCGGCGCTGCCGCTGGCTTCATAAGGCCGGTCAAAAAAGGCATCGCGCGATGGCGCCCGATAGCTTTGACGAACCGGCGGTACATAAGCAGCCACCGGAGCCGACTGAACTGAACCATGACCTGTTTCAGACTCATCACGTTCACGGCGCGGACGCTCGCTACGCTGCGGGCGGCTACCCGGCCGGTCGTCTTCGATCTCGAATGCCGACAACTCGATGTCGCGCTTGAGCAGCTTTTCAAGATCGGCAACCAGACGCGCATCCGACTTGGTCACCAGCGTCACCGCGATGCCCGAAGCGCCGGCGCGACCAGTACGGCCGATGCGGTGCACATAGTCTTCGGCGTTGAAAGGCACGTCGAAGTTGAAGACGATGGGCAGGTCAGCGATGTCGAGGCCGCGCGCTGCAACATCGGTCGCCACCAGCACATCCACTTCGCCGCTCTTGAAGGCTTCGAGCGACTTCAAGCGCTCGTCCTGCGACTTGTCGCCATGCAGGGCCGAAGTGCGCAGACCATCGCGTTCGAACGAACGCGCCAGCCTGGCTGCGCCGAGCTTGGAATTCACGAAGATCAGCGCCTGCGTGATGCCGCGCTGACGCAGCACCTGGCGCACCACGGCGCGCTTGTCGTCGTCGATCACGCTGTAGAAAATCTGTTCGACATTGGTTGCCGTGGCGTTCGGACGCGCCACTTCAACCAGCACCGGCTCTTGCAGATAGCTTTGCGACAAGCGCTTGATCTCAGGCGAGAAAGTGGCCGAAAACAGCAAGGTCTGGCGCGCCTTCGGCAGGTAGCTGAGGATGCGCTGCAGATCGGGCAAGAAGCCGATGTCGAGCATGCGGTCGGCTTCGTCAAGCACCACATATTCAACCTGGTTCAGCACGCAGTTCTTGGCTTCAATGTGGTCAAGCAAACGGCCCGGCGTGGCGATCAACACCTCGACCCCGCCCTTGAGCACAGCGGTCTGCGGCTTCATGTCGATACCGCCGAAAACACAAGTCACGCGCAACTGCGTGTGCTTGGCATAAGCCTTGATATTGTTGGCCACCTGGTCGGCCAATTCGCGCGTTGGCGCCAGCACCAGGGCACGCACTGGATGGCGGGCCGGCGATGCGCTGGCGTTTTCATGCTTGAGCATCCGCTGCAGCAGCGGGATCGAAAACGCCGCGGTCTTGCCGGTGCCGGTTTGTGCCGCGCCCATCACGTCGCGGCCTTCCAGAACGATAGGAATCGCCTTGGCCTGGATCGGCGTCATCATGGCGTAGCCGGAGTCGGCAACGGCACGCAAAAGCTTGGCGTCGAGGGGCAGCGTGTCGAAACGCGAGGGCGCCTCTTCGATCAGTTCGGTGTTGGTCATCCCAAGATTATCCGCTATATGCGGACATTACTCGGGTTTGCCCGGAGTTCGGGGCAAAACCACCTCAGCCCGGCCAGCAGCAAAGCCATTCCGGATCATCATCCATCGAGGTGTCCTGAAGCGGACGATGCGCCAATAAAGCACCACATAGGCGGCGGCAAACAACAGCAAGAACAACATGAGTACCGGCGTCGAGTCCCAGAACAGTAGCGCCGGCACCAGCGAGCAGACGCAGATCATCCAGAGGTAAGGCGCGGTCATCGAATTGCGTTGCGTGATCGCCCTTGCATCCTGAGCACCGACGGCCCAGCGCAAGAGGCGACGAAAAATCAGCGAATGCAGGTGAATACCGTCTGGCAGACCGGGCGGTGTGGCGCGGATGAAGCTGCGGCGATAAATCGAAAACAACGTTTCAAAGACCGGGTAAATACACACCATCAACCCGAACAGCGGCGAGACCTGCGGGTGCCGCACCAGCAGCAAAATGGCGATTTCAGCTGTGAAAAAGCCGAGGAAATAGGCCCCACCATCGCCAAGAAAGATCAACCCACGCGGAAAATTCCAGACGAAAAATCCCAACGACGCACCGACGCCGGCCAACGCCAAAAGCGCCAGTTCGGTGTCGCCGACCTGGAATGCCACATAGGCGAAAGTCAACAGCATCAAACTGACGCACATCGACGACAGGCCGTTGAACCCGTCGATGATATTGACCGAGTTGGCAACGCCTGCAACTATCAAAATGGTCAACGCGTAAGTCCCTAGACTTGTACCCACCACCCAATCGATACCCGGTATGTCAGTGCGGGTGATCAGCGCGCCCAATAACCAAGCCGCCAAGGCAGCAGAAAAGGCTGTCGCGGCCAGACGTTTGGCTGGCGAGACCATTTTTGTGAAATCCTCGACCAAACCCGTAGCAAGAGCCGGTAATCCACAGAGCAACAGCAATATGCCGGTCCGGTGGCCCGAGCCATTGAACGACCAGTCAACAACAGTACAAGCCAGCAAGCCGGCAGCGATGCCGACACCACCGATGCGTGGCACCGCTTGGGTATGAAATTTTTGCGGTCCCGACATGTCATGATCAGCCATCATCTCGCCGTAACTGTGCGCCAGGGGAATGGTCAGGCCGGTGACAAGGGCGGCGACAAAAAACGATACCAGCAGAAAAGTCATGCGGCCGAGTGTAACGAAGCAATAGCACTTGCTCCGCAACCTGTGCAGAACTGTGCTTTTTCTAAGACATCAGCGGCGCCTTGTTTGCAGTACATCTAAATTCCCTAAATTTCATTTCCAAATGGCCGTCGTCGAAATCAACTGCAAAAGTCAGACATGGTGCGGTTGCAATATAGCGATAACCCGTATGGATTAATCAGGGGAATCGACGTCGTCAACTGTTTGTATGTCAGCCCAAAAATCAGGGCTACTGGATCATCGATTGGTGTGTCTTTAACCCGGAAAATAACGCCAAGTCTAAGCTCGCGCAGATGCAGGAAATGTTCGATCAGGCGGGTCTATCACCAACCGGGACTTGACAAGTCATCAGCACCGGATGGTTGTTAGCCAGTTCCAGAAAGTCGCGCCGCTGATGCGCGCAACAAATCGACAAGTTCACCCCCTGCGTTTGCAGTGCGAATTTGCGGCAGGCGACGTAGCGGTCTACGCAAAGCAAGCCTTGCTCACCGCTTTGGAGCGCGGCACTGGGCACCGAGGCTGATCGCGAGGAATCGAGCACCAAGGATACGCCCTGCTCGGATTCGAAGGCCCACCTGAAAAATATGATTTGTGACCGCCTACTCAATACTCACATTGACAACAAAGCCATGCTGTTTGAGCAATGCATGCTGTTTAGCGTGTGCCAAGTCATTGGCAACCATTTCAGCGCACATTTCCTGGGCGGTAATTTCAGGGACCCAACCCAGTTTTTGTTTGGCTTTGGTGGGGTCGCCGAGCAGGGTTTCGACTTCTGTGGGGCGGAAGTAGCGCGGGTCGATTTTGACGATGGCCTTGTCATTCGCATAGCCGACTTCATTGACGCCTTCGCCTGCCCAGCGGAGTTGCATGCCCAAGGCCTCAGCCGTCCATTCGATGAATTGGCGTACGCTGTATTGCTTGCCGGTGGCGATGACGAAGTCTTCAGCCTGGTCTTGCTGCAACATCATCCACTGCATGCGCACATAGTCTTTGGCGTGACCCCAGTCGCGCAGGGCATCAATATTGCCCATATAGAGGCAGTCTTCCAGGCCCTGGCTGATATTGGCCATGCCGCGGGTGATCTTGCGGGTGACGAAGGTTTCGCCGCGGCGCGGGCTTTCGTGGTTGAAGAGGATGCCGTTGCAGGCATAGATGCCATAGGCTTCACGGTAATTGACCGTGATCCAGAAGGCATACATCTTGGCCACCGCATAGGGGCTGCGCGGGTAGAAAGGGGTGGTTTCTTTCTGCGGGGTTTCTTGCACCAGGCCGTAGAGTTCACTAGTGCTGGCTTGGTAGAAGCGGGTTTTCTTTTCCAGGCCGAGGATGCGGATCGCCTCAAGGATGCGCAGCGTGCCCATGCCGTCGACATCGGCGGTGTATTCGGGGCTCTCGAAGCTGACGGCCACATGGCTTTGCGCACCGAGGTTGTAGATCTCGTCGGGCTGGGTTTCCTGGATGATGCGGGTCAGGTTGCTGCTGTCGCTGAGGTCACCGTAATGCAACTTGAAGTTCGCGTTGTCGACATGCGGATCCTGATAGATATGGTCGACCCGCTGGGTGTTGAACGAACTGGCCCGGCGCTTGATGCCATGGACGATATAGCCTTTTTCGAGCAGAAATTCGGCAAGGTAGGAACCGTCTTGGCCGGTGATGCCCGTGATGAGGGCGACTTTTCTCGAGCTTGTCATGCTTGTTGTTCCGGTTTGTTGCTGTTCATTTAGGCAAGGACTGCTCTTTGGGTGAGGCAGACTTCACCATGTCCATTTGCAAAGCTTCGATTTCGGCCTTGAGGTCTTCGTAGTCCTGCATTTTTCGCTTGAGGAAGCGCCCGGTGAGCGCGGCCTTTTCAGCGAGGCCAATGGGGGTCAAGATGTAGCTCGTAGCCGAGCTTGTTGGTGTTCTTGCTGAAGTTCTGCATCTTCAGACAGCCCTTTTCCACCAGTGCCTGCAAGCAGTAGTTGGCGCCTCCCAAGCTCATACCCAGCTTTTTGGCCAAGGCCCGCTGGGTCATGCCGGGGTGTCTTGCATCAGCTTCAACACCCAAAACTGGTTGTCGTCCTTGTTGCGCTCACGGTGGCTGTTCAATGAAACGGTAAACTCGCCACGTTCAGAAATTCTAAAAATGTAGCAGGGATTTTGTGGCCTTTGTTGTCAATTTTGGCGTGTTTGTTGGGAATGGGCTTTGCGGCGAGGACTCTCAGCAGCACATTAATCAAATCGTCATGGGCCGTCATCTTTCACACCACCCAAGCTCGCTCACAATCTCAGAAAATCCTCATAAGCCGCGGCCAGGCCCTGGTCGAGATTGACCTTGGCGCGCCAGCCGAGGGCGTTCAGGCGGTGGCTGTCCATCAGTTTGCGCGGTGAGCCATCGGGTTTGCTGGTGTCGAAGTCGATGCTGCCCTGAAAGCCGGTGGCTTTGCTGACGGCTAGCGCGAGGTCGGCAATGGTGATGTCGTCACCGCAACCGACGTTGAGATGGCTTTGCATCGGGCTGGTCTGCTGGTCGTAAACGGCTTTGGGCAGATCCATCACATGGACGCTGGCGGCGGCCATGTCGTCGACATAGAGGAACTCGCGGCGCGGCTTGCCTGAACCCCAGATGGTGACCACCGGCGCATGGCTGAGCTTGGCTTCATGGAAGCGGCGGATCAGCGCGGGGATGACATGGGAGTTTTCAGGGTGGTAGTTGTCGCCGGGACCGTAGAGGTTGGTCGGCATGACGCTGCGGTAATCGACGCCGTACTGGCGGTTGTAGCTTTCGCAGAGTTTGATGCCGGCGATCTTGGCGATGGCATAGGGTTCGTTGGTCGGCTCGAGCAGGCCGGTCAGCAAGGCGTCTTCAGCCATCGGCTGGGGCGCGAGCTTGGGGTAGATGCAACTGGATCCAAGGAACAACAGCTTTTGCACGCCCTGGCGCCAGGCGCTGTGGATCACATTGGCTTCGACCATCAGGTTCTGGTAAATGAACTCGGCCGGATAGGTGTTGTTGGCGTGGATGCCGCCGACCTTGGCCGCGGCGAGGTAGACCTGATCGGGCTTTTCGGCTTCAAAAAATGCCCGGACCGCGGCCTGATCGGTCAGGTCAAGTTCGGCATGGGTGCGGGTGACGATATTCGTTTGGCCCTGCTCGGCGAGCCGGCGGACGATGGCAGACCCCACCATGCCGCAGTGGCCAGCGATGTAGATTTTGGGCGATTGGGTCAATTTGATTTCAGTAATTTGTGTAACGTTAGGATTGTCCGCAATTCGAGATGCAGCCTCCGTGGTGGGTGAAAAGTTTGCCGTTTGACAGTGCGTTCCCCAGCACGGATGCCGCAAGCAGGAATGCTGGGTTGATGCATCAAGTCCTTTGCATTGTCGCCCTTAGCGCCTCGGTCAGCGAACCCAGACTGTCCGCCAAATGGGCGCGGCTTTCGACCGACAGGCCGCCTTTGGCCACGGCCAGGCGCAAATTGGCTTGCAGCTGGGTCGCGTGCAGGCGCGCCAGGCTCAAGGCGTCGGGCGGCAGATTGGCGGGTGGGCGGGTCAGCACGGCTTGCAGGCGCTTCAGGTATTCGCGCTGCAGATTGCGGCGCAGACGCTCAACTTCGGCACCGGTCTTGAGCTCGGCCCAGATAGAGGTCTGCAGCGTCGCGTAGACCTCGCTAAGCGAGATCAGGCCGCGGCGCTGCGGCTCGGCCAGATAGCTCGACAGGTCGAGCAAGCGCGCCGCCGTGTTGGCGTTGAGCAAGCGGTCGAGCGCCACCAGTTGCACCCTGGCCACCGCGGCCGGCACATTCAGCGGGCCGCCACGATCCCATTCGTTGTAGTCGACGGTCAAGGTCGACAAGAACTCGGGGCGGAAGCGGAAGCTGTCAACGCTGAACAGGCCGGTGGCCAGGAACTGCAAGGCCTCGCGCTGCTTGACCGGGTCGACCGGCGTGAAGCTGGCGCGGCCAGTGCTGCCCGGCAGATCGCGCAGCGCGGTCATGCCGCCAACATATTTGCCGACCAGTTCAGCCGCACGATAGAGCTGGTTGAAGCCCGACAGGATCGAACGGCGCTGGCGCAGCGGATCGTCGCCAGCCTGCGGCTTGCGATCCTGCACCCGGCCCCACAGCTCTTGCGACAGTTTCAGCCGCTTCTTGTAATAAGCCAGCGGATCGTCGCCGAGGTCAAAGCGGTTGGCCAGCGGATCCATGCCGTCGTTCGGGCCGAAGCCGCCGGCATCGGCATCATCGGCATAAGCCAGGGCGGGCTCGGTGCTGCGCGCGGCGATCTTGCCCAGCTCGGCCGCCTCGCTGCCGGCAGCGATCGGCTTGTAGGCGTATTCGATCGCCCAATAGTCGTAAGCGCCAAGAGTGGCGTTGTTGAAACTGGCTTGCTGCTCGCCCTTGGCGGCGATGTTGTAGGCGTTGTAATCCATTACCGAGCCCGAGATGCCGAAGGCGTCGGTATAGGCTTTGTCCTTCAGCTGCGCCTGGGTGATCGTGGTCGAGGCCTTGAAGTTGTGCTTCAGGCCCAGCGTATGACCGACCTCGTGCATGATCACGTCCTTGACCCGCGCCTGGATAAAGGCATCGGCCTCAGGGCTGCCGGGCTCGAGGTCGCCGCGGGCTTCGAGCATGTCGAGCGCGAAGTCGAGTTCGGCGGCGGCTTCATGTGCATAGTTGCAGAAGGCGTCACCGTGCAAGGCATGGTTGTGCGCGCCCGCCCTGCCAACGTCTTCGCTGATGAAGGCACGCCCACCCCGGACAAAGACATCGCTCATGCCGATGTCGGCATCGAGGATTTCGCCACTGCGCGGGTCGGTATGGCTGGGGCCAATCGCGAAGCCGACGTCGGCACCGACGAACCAGCGGATCGACGCATGGGTCGCATCCATATTGTCCCAATCGGCATCATCGGGTTGCTGGCGGGCGACGACTGCGCCCTTGAAACCGAGCTTTTCAAATGCCTTGTTCCACTCCAGGATGCCGGCCTCAACCGCCGGGCGGTATTTGGCCGGGATGTTCTTGTCCATCCAGTAGGTGATCGCTTGTACCGGCTCCGACATTGCGGCCGTTGGATCCTTCTTGTCGAGGCGCCAGCGGTGCAGGTAATGAACGCGCGGATTGGCTTTCTGGTCGCCACCGAGGTCGGTGAACGACTCGGTGAAATGGCCAAGGCGTGGGTCGGCCAGACGCGGCGCCATTTCGGTTTCGGGCAGCTGCGCGAAGTTGTAGACATAGCTGACAAAGAGGCTGCGCGGATCGGGCGTGGCTTGTGGCGGTGTCGGGGCCGGCACCGGGCTGGGCATCGGCATCAAGGGCGGCGCCGGGATGCGCGGCGTGGCGAAATGCATCCTCGCGGTCAATGTCGTCAGGCGCTCGTCGGTACGAACGGCCTCGAAGAAGGAGTTGGCGCGATCGGGTGCGAAGGGCAGGCGGTAAGCCATTTCCAGCCGGGTCGAATAGCCGGGAATATCGCCGAGCAAGAAGGCGGCATCGACCAGCACCGACTTGCGCTCAAGATGCTCGGCACTGGCAACCACACTCGAGCCCAGCAGGCTGGGCGAAAAAGCCTGGTCGATCGCGCGCTTGGAACCCTGGTCGGCCACCGCACGGAACTTGGTGTTCAGCGCGATCAGTTGCAACTGGTTGCCGATGCGGCGGAATTCGACCAGATGGTCTCTGCCCATCTGGCTGGCATAAAGCCCACGCTCGCCGACCGAGTTGGCAATATTGACGGTGAACAAAAACGGTTTGTTCAGCGCCGCTTTGGGAATCTCGATCCAGACTTTTTCGTCCTTGCGCCAGAGCGGGAACAGGCCCTGCTGCACTTTGGCCTCCTTGATCACATCGGCAAAGGGTTTGGGCGCGGTCGGGTCGGCGGGTGGCTTTGCGGGCGCAGGGGCCGAAGCTGCAGCAGCGGGCGCGACAGCGGCGGATGCGGCAGCAGCGGGTGCAACTGGCGCAGCGGCAGCGCAGTGACCCAGCATGGCCAGCGCGGCAGCGATGGCAGACAAACGGACATTCGGACCGGCAAGACAAACTGACATTCAGGACCCCTTGAATATTTGATTCAAAACAAAGTCGCCCACTGTGACGGCTCGCCCGGCCGGCGTCAAGGCGGGAAGATCCTCATCGAGCGAATAAACTGCCAGGCAATTACAACCAACAACAAGCATGAGACTTCTCAACAAGGTATGCATCATCACCGGCGCTGCGCAGGGCATCGGCCTGGCCACCGCTAAAAAATTCGCCGCCGAAGGCGCCATCGTCATCATCTGCGACATCAAGCAGGCCGCGATCGAGGCGGCGGTTGCCAGTTGCAAGGCGCTGGGGGCACAGGCGCTGGGCTTGTTACTCGATGTGACCAAGCGAGACCAGGTCGACCAGGTGGTGGCGGCCGTCCAGGCGCAGTTCGGCCGCATCGATGTGCTGGTCAACAACGCCGGCATCACCAAGGACGCCAGGCTGCAAAAGATGACGCTAGAGCAGTTCGACGCCGTCATCGACGTCAATCTGCGCGGCGTGTTCCATTGCGCCCAGGCGGTGACCGGCCAGATGATCGAGCAGGGCTCGGGGGTGATCCTCAACGCCAGTTCGGTCGTCGGCATCTACGGCAACTTCGGCCAGACCAATTACGCCGCGAGCAAGTTTGGCGTGATCGGCTTTACCAAGACCTGGGCGCGCGAACTCGGGCCCAAAGGCATCCGCGTCAATGCGGTGGCACCCGGATTCATCGACACGCCGATCCTCGCCACCATCCCCGAAAAAGTGCTAGCCGAGATGCGCGCCCATGTGCCGCTGAAACGCCTGGGCAGACCCGAAGAAATTGCCAATGTCTACGCCTTCCTGGCCAGCGACGAGGCCAGCTATGTGAACGGGGCGGTGCTCGAGGTGTCGGGCGGCATGACGGTCTGAGCGTTCAAACCTGCGCCGGCCGCTGGCTTGCGGCAGAATCGCAGCACCACAAGCCCGCGGGGCAGGAGAGTCGCATGAGTCAGAAGCTGGAACAGTTTGCCGCCCGCTGCCATGCAGCGATCAAGGCCATGCCGGGACCGGCCGGGCGCGAAGCGATCGCCGCCATGCTGAAAGACTTGCTGCTCGATGCGCAGTTCATCGCCGAGCAGTTCGAAGCCGGTGGGGACGAACGCAAGATCCTTTACGAGGACGCAGAGCTTGGTTTTTGCATCCTGGCCCATGATTACCGCGACGCCAAGACCAGCGGCGCCCATGACCATGCCCATTCATGGGCGATCTATGGCCAGGCGGTTGGCCAAACTGAGATGAGCGATTACGAGCTGGTCGAAGCGGCCAGCGCGGACCAACCCGGCAAGGTCAGGCATCTGCGCAACTATCTGCTGACGCCAGGGATCGCCCATGTCTACAACGAAGGCGACCTGCATTCACCCAAACGCGACGGCCCGACGCGGCTGATCCGCATCGAGGGCACCGATATGTCCAAGGTAAACCGCTTCAAGTACGAGCAGGTCTGAATTCAAGGATTGGAAGCGGGCTGGCGCCAACGTCCGCTTTATCCGAAAAAAATTTCGCTTGAGGTGCGGGAACAGCTCAAGCCGATTCCAGCCGATGGCTGCGCCGTGGCTGTTTTTGTGATGTGGCGAGCTCTTCGCGTATCACCTGCCGCACGGCATCGATCATCGAGCGCTGCTGGATAAACGCCACCAGCGCGTCATTGATCAGGGTCTGATAGCTGCCCGTTCCAGCACGCTCAACTTGAGCACGGAAGTCTTCAATCACCTTGTTGTCCAAGCGGATTGATATTTTGGTTTTGCCTGCATCAAGTGGAATCACCGCGCCTTGCTTGGCCTCTTTGAAATCAATATCCCGGTAGGGCTCAGCGACGATTTTTTTCATACCAAATCCTTTGTGGTTTGTTGGCTTTCCAAGAGGAGATCAGGCGGTACACATCAGGCTCACGGTGCGTATAGACAAGCACCAATAATGCACCCGTCGCACTCATCCCCAATGTGATAAAACGCTGCTCGCCTTGCGCGTCTGGATCTTCACGCGTCAAGGCAAAGTCGTCTTCAAGTACGGTCGCGGCTTCTCCAAACGACACACCATGTGCCTGCAGATTGGCAGCTGCTTTGACCGGATCCCAGTCGATGCTCATGAGTTCATTGTATGCACAAATGTCCACCTGGCAACTTCACTCGGGCATTCCCCCAAAATCGAATCGCAAGCTTGCCGCCTTCGAAGCCAACACCCTCAGCCGCATTGCCCCACATAGCCACAGGCGGTGCAGAAGTCGCAGCCGTCTTTGTGGATCATCGTGCTGTTGCCGCATTCCGGGCAGGGCCGTCCGGCCATGGCCTGCACCTGGCTGCCGGCGCTGCGCGGGCTTGGCGTTTGCAGCAGACCCATCTCGACCAGCGGCAGGCCGCTCTCATCGAGCACACCCAGCATCGCATAGCGGTGGATGATCAGCCGCGCCACATAGGCGACGGTTGAGGGCCAGATCTGCTGGCGTCGCTCGCCGCCGAGGCTGGGCACCGGCGCCATGAAATGACCGAGCGGCTCGCCGACATTGAGCAGCTTGCGCAGCTTCATGCCGATCCAGCCGGGGTCCATCACCCGCATGTCGAGCGACAGCAGTCTGGCCATGCCGTCGAGCGCTTTCGGATAGTTGCCCGAAAAGCCCATCGCGCAAGGCCGGGTGACGCTGCCGCCATCGGGTGTGGGCAGGCTGACTTCTTTCAGCGTCAGCGTGAACTGCTCGCCGGTGGCCGGATTGTCGACATCGACGGCCCAGGCCAGCGTGCCCGAGTAACCGGTGCGCGGTTCCTCGCGGCTGAACATCGCATCGAGCACCGGCGTCGGGCCACCGTCCTGCAGCGCGCCGAGTTGTTCGCAGCGCCAGCGGATCACCGCTGCAGTGGCAGCGACAACACCAGGGAAAAGCCGCGGCTCGCCCGAAGGCGGCATCGGCATTTCAAAAGCGCGCTCCTCGGCCACCGTGGCCAGGGCATCGAGCTTCAGGCGCAGCCAGGCTGAATCATTGGTGCGCAAATCCATCGACAAGGTCTTGGCCAGCGCTGACAAGCCGCGCGGCTGCTCGGCGCCATTGACCCAGACTTCGAACGGCAAGGTGCGGCCGAACAAGCCCATGTCGGGGCCTTCGGCAGGCAATTCGCCGACGAACAGCGCGAAGTCGCCATGCGGATGCTGGATCATGTAGCTCCAGGCCGGATTGCCGCCAGGCATCTCGGGCCGGCTCGGCCAGCGCAGCGAAGCCAGCACTGCGTTCGGCAGACGCTCGACCTTGAGCCGCTGGTTGGCCCCGTCGGCATTGACCGGCCGCAGCGGCTCGGGCGAAAGCAGCACCGGCGTGTCGACGCTGAGCACCGACCCGAGCACACTGTTGGGCCGGTAAGTGGCCAGGCCCTTCAGCCCGCTTTTCCAGGCCTGGGTGTAGAGATCCTGAAAATCGGCATAGGGGTAGTCGACCGGCACGTTGACAGTCTTGGAAATCGAGGTGTCGATATAGGGTGCCACCGCAGCGACCATGGCCGCATGGTCGGCAGCGCTGAGCTCGAGCGCGGTGACAAAGGCGTCGGACAGCGGCGCCTCCTTGCCGAACAGATGGAGGTAAAGCCGCCAAGCATGGTCCTCGACCGCATATTCCTTGAAGCCGCCGCCATCGGCCTGCGACATGCGTTTCTTGCGCGTATAGCTCCAGCTGAAAGCGGGCTCGATGCCGTTCGATGCATTGTCGGCAAAAGCCAGGCTGATGGTTCCGGTCGGCGCGATCGACAGCAGATGCGAGTTGCGCAGGCCCTGGCTACGGATGCGGTCCTTCAATGCCTGTGGCAGGCGCGAGGCAAAGCTTCCGCCGCTGAGGTACAGGTCGGCATTGAACAGCGGGAAGGCGCCGCGCTCGACCGCCAGATCGCTCGACGCCGTATAAGCTGCATCGCGCATCAACTCGCTGATGCGACTCGCCTCCTGGCGGGCGGCTTCGCTGTCGTAGCGCAGGTTCAGCATCACCAGCGCATCACCCAGCCCGGTAAAGCCCAGGCCGACGCGGCGCTTGTTATGTGCTTCCTGAGCCTGCGCCGGCAAGGGCCAGGGGGTGACATCAAGCACGTTGTCGAGCATGCGGGTCGCGACCATGACCACTTCGGCAAAACCGACCTCGTCAAAGTTGGCATTGACGCCGAACGGTTCGCGCACGAACTGCGTCAGGTCGACCGAGCCCAGGCAACAGCAGCCATAGGGCGGCAGCGGCTGTTCGGCACAGTTGTGCACATAGAGGCCATTGGCGTCGAAGGCATGGACATGTTCGATGGTGACGTCGTAAACCAACTCGAAACCATCAGCCATCAGGCCATCGACCGTAGCGGTAAAGCGCTCGCGCTGCAGGTTATGGCGGGATTTGGAAAGAACTTGATCGAGCAGGGCCTTCTTGTCGCTGTCTTCAAAGCCGACCGACTCGGCAAAACGCTGCAAGTTGGCGCCGCTGATGACCAGTTGCCGGTCGACAGAACCCGGCAGGGCCTCGATCACGGCATTGATGCCCAGGCGCAAGAGCATGCGCTGCGCAGCTTGCAGATTGGCCGGATCGGCATGCATCAGGCGCAGGCTGAAGCCCACCGATGGGCTCCCCTCGACGCAGCCATCAGCGTCGAACAAGCCGCGCAGCAGGCCACGGTGGAAATCGTACGAACTGGCTTCCATCGCGGGCGTGATGCCAGGCTGACCCGGCGCGGCGCCAAGAGAGATCGCCAGATCGCGCAGTGCGGTCGAAGCGAGGCGATAGTCGCCACGCGCAGTGGCCGGAGGCTGCCAGCAATTGAAATCTGCCCCCCGCTGATCGAGGCTGCGCACCGCGGTTTCGACCGCTGCCATCAAGGCGTTGATGTGAGCGGGGCGATGCGGCGCGACATCGCTGCCGACGACCTTCAGCTCGGTCGCAGCAGCCGACCACAGCGACAGCACCGCCAGCTCAGCCGTCAACTCGCCAGCGCCGATCAGCAGGCCGAGCAGATAACCTTCGGCCTCGCTCAAGCGCCCTTCCCAGCCCTGCAAAGCGCGATGATCATGCAGAACCAACTCGTCCCCAGGCACCAAGTCACCAGCCGGCACCCAGGCGCTTTCGACCAGATAGCGGGTCTTGCGCGTGACCTTGCGCACCGGATGGTCGGCGGTCAGGCGCAGCACCTGACCTTGGGCCAGGCGCAGCCTGAAGACAGGTTTGTGCCCGGTGACGAAGAAGCCGGCTGATTCGCTGGCAAAGGCCTTGCCGTCGACGATGGCCGTGAACGGCTGGCCGATCAGTTCACGCACCTGGCGCGGGCCTTGATCGCTCATCACCCAGGTGTCGGCGGTGACGCAGGGATTGGTGGCCGAAATCGATTCGCAGTAATGCAGATTGTTGTCGGCATTGATGCGGTCGAGGAAGAGCACGCCGGGCTCGGCATGGTCGTAGGTGGAGCGCATGATCTGCTCCCACAGCTCGCTGGCGGGCAGGCTGCGGTAGACCCACAGGCCATCGGCGCGCTGATGGGCGCCCTCGGCGAGCTGCGCCTCGCCGGGCTTGGCGCGGTGCACCAGTTCGATCTCTTCACCGGCCAGCATGGCTTGCATGAAGACATCGGTGACGCCGACCGAGATGTTGAAGTTCTTCAGATCACCCTGGTCCTTGGCGTGGATGAACTGCTCGATGTCAGGGTGATCGCAGCGCAGCACGCCCATCTGTGCGCCGCGGCGCGAACCGGCACTTTCGACGGTTTCGCAGCTGCGGTCGAAAACCCGCATATAGCTGACCGGGCCGGATGCGCTGCTCTGGGTCGACCCGACCCAGGCACCTGACGGGCGGATGCGCGAGAAGTCATAGCCGACGCCACCGCCGCGGCGCATGGTCTCGGCGGCCTCGGTCAAGGCGGTGTAGATGCCTGGGTGCCCATCGTCGACCTGTGCGATCGAGTCGCCGACCGGTTGGACGAAGCAGTTGATCAACGTGGCCGAGAGCGAAGTCCCCGCAGCCGACATGATTCGCCCTGCCGGCACGAAGCCGCGCCGCTGCACCTCGAGAAACTTCAAGGCCCAGGCGCTGCGCTGTTCGGGCGCCTCAGCCTCGGCCAAGGCTTTCGCCACCCGGGCGCGTAATTCATCGGGGGCTGACTCGTCCCCCTTGGCGTATTTCTCCAGCAAGACCTCGGCGCTGATCGCCTGCGGCGGCAAGGCGGCATAGGCGGCCAGCGCCTGGGAGTCGGACTCGGTACGGGATTGAACCGGATTGGGCGAGGTCATGCGGATCTCCAAAACAATGATGCAAAAAAGCGATGCGCGATCCTGCGGTCTGCACGCCGGCCTTGCCTTGATGACGGTCAGGTAAGGTCAGAATTCACTTGGTTCGCACGATCTTTCAGGGCCGGCTGGCCTTGCACAAGCTTAACCGGCCTCGGCAGATTCAAGCGCTGATGAATTCCCGCAGCGTCGCAAAAGCGGCCTGCGGATCGTCGCGCCAGGCCCCATGCCCGGCGCCCGGAAAACTGACCAGTTTGGCCCATTGCGGCGGCAGGGCGGCAGCGATGTCCTGCGCATCGGCCAGCGGGCAGACCGGGTCTTCTTCGCCAGCCATCACCAGCACCGGGCATTGCGCCGCGGCCAGGCCGGGCAACAAATCCAGGCCCTGTTTTTCGCCGGCAACAAAGTGCAAAAGGATCGCGTCGCGCACCAGCATGCGCTGGGCGGCTTGAGGATCGCTTGGCTCGGTGCGGTTGTAGAGCTTGCGGCAGCCAACCCAGTAAGCGGCCCAGGTCTGGGCATCGGGCTGGCTCCAGAATTGGCGCGCCAGTTCGCGCGCCGCCTTGCCACCGAGCTTTTCGAACATCACCAGCTTGCGCTCCAGCGCCATATGCGGCGAGGTGCTCGACAGGATCACTTTGGACGCATGGCCGGGGTGACGCGCGATGTAGCGCTGGGCGACAAAACCACCAAACGATTGCCCCAGCACGATAGGCTTGACGATGCCCAGCGCGTCGCAAAGCCGCACCACGTCATCGGCCCAGATGTCGAGCGTCCATTCGCTGCTGGGCCGCTCATCGCTGCGACCATGACCGCGGTGGTCGTAATAGACGATCTGCGCGATGTCGGCCAGGCCAGAGAAAGCCGGTTTGAAGCCCGAATGGTCAAAGCCGGGGCCGCCGTGCAGGCAAACAAGAGTCGGCTTTTCGCGCATCAGCGGGCCATCCGGCACCAGCGCCGGCCCCTCGACATCGACGAACAATCTCACGCCCTGACCAATATCGACACGCATTGCAACTCCAGACTATGGCAAGCATGGAGTATGGCCGAGCCGACAGGTTCAGTTGCCGATGCGCTCGACCAACCAGCACATGCCGACCACCGCGGCCAGAGAATTGGCCAGATTTGCAGCCTGGAAGCCCTGGAGCGGCCCATGCCAGCCCGCGGGCGCCAAACGCGCCAGGCGCGATAGCAGTGCCAGCGAGCCCAGCAGCGTCAGCACGAAGAGGCCCTGCCCGACTTCGATGCCGAGGTTGAAGCCGAGCAAGCTGATCAGCAGCGCCTTGCCCTGCAGACCGAAGTCGCTGATCGCTGAAGCGAAACCCAGCCCATGCAGCAGCCCGCAGGCAAAGACGATGGCCATTCGCTGCCTGACGATGATCTGTTTCTGCCCGAGATTGAGCAAAGCCATCAAGACGATGCTGGCAGCGATCAGCGGCTCGACGATGGCCGGCGTGACCTGCACCCAACCGAGCAGGGCAGCCGTCAGGCTGAGGCTGTGGGCGATGGTGAAACTGGTCAGCACACCGAGCCAGTAGCGCCAACCGGCCGCCGCGACGACGATCGTCAACAGGAACAGCAGATGGTCGGTGCCGAGCAGAATATGTTCGACCCCGACCAGCAATTGGTCGCCCAGCAACAGCCAGGGCTGGCGGAAGAAGAAATGACGACTGCGCAGCGGACTCAGCACCGCAACTTCGATCTCGCTGCCGCGGCTCGCCTTCAGCGTCAATTGCTGCTCGCTCGCCGCAGCGCCGAACAAATCGGTCTCGATGCGCAAGGCCTGCGGCGGCGCGCTGAAGCTGAACTTCAGCATCAGGATGAAATGATTACCCCCGGCCGCGGACTCCGAGTTCCGCTCATCCTGTTCGGCCATCAGCTGGATGAAATCGACCCGCCCGGCCTGCTCGCTATCGAACAGCCGCATTCGCTGCAGCAATTGGGCATTCACCGCCGGCGCCTGCAACTCAGCAGCCGACAGACGCCCATCGCGGTCGCCATCGATGGCTGCGGGCAGCGCCGACACCGGAATCGCCACGACGGCAAAAACGGCTTGATCGAGCAGATTCAGGCTGCCCTGCTGGGCCGGCATCAAATGGGCCTGGGCGGCCGTGCTCAACAGCAAGCCGGCCAGCCAACTGGCGAGCAGACGCGTCAAAGCGGGCCTTTCACGCAGCGCTGGAGATAGGGGTAACTCTCGGTGATGTAGTCATGGTGGATGCCGCTCGGGAAATCGGGCGTCACCCCGGTTCGGCCATTGCATTCGTCGAGGTCTCCCGAGCCGGCGATAAATTCATAGCCCTGCGTGAAGGTGCCCATCGGGAATATCGGGAATATCGATACTGCCGGCCTGCCGGCATCGGACGCGACCTTCTTGGCGAAGCTGCCGACCATGGTTTTTATTGCCGACGCTGCGTCATCGGCCTTGCTATAGCCATAGCGGGCATAGATCGGAAAACCGTCATTGGCCAAGCCGACCAAGGTCATGGCCCGGACCTTGTTGAGTCTGGTGATGGCGCCAAGGCAGAACATTGTCAGGATTCTGATCGTCAAAGAGTCACTCCCCGGTTTCAAAAGTGGATCAGCAATTTTATCGGAAGGGCAACCATAAGCGCATCCTGACCTGATCGTCAGCGGTCATCTCAAGCGTCAGCTCGCCGCCATGTGCGCGAGCAATTTCGCGCGCCAGACTCAGCCCCAGGCCGCTGCCCTCGACGGCGCGATTGTGCGCCGCATCGCCGCGGTAGAAACGATCGAAAAAGCGCGACCGGCTTTCTGCGTCGATCAGCTGACTCGAATTGGCGACGAGCACCTCGAGTCCGGCCGGCATGGCCTTGGCAGCCACTTGGATCCAGCCCCCCGCGCTGCAATAGGACAGGGCATTGCTGACCAGGTTGTTCAGCAACTGGCTCAGCAGCAGGGCATCGCCCTCGACCCGTAGCTGCGGTTCGATCTTGAATTCACATTGCTGATTGGTCAGCAACATCTGCACATCGCCGATCAAATCGTCGAGCAATTGGCTCAGGTCGACCAGGCTGGCAGTCAGCGCCAAGCGGCCGGCATCAGCCTGCGACAGCAGCAGCAGCTTGCGCGTGATGCCGGTCAGGCGGTCGACCTCGTCCTGCATCCCGGCCAGTTCGGCCTGCAGGCTGCCCTGCGGCGAATGCTGGATCGCCTGCTCGATGCGGCCGCGCAGAATCGTCAGCGGCGTCTTCAATTCATGCGCGGCATCGGCGGAAAACCGCGAAGCCTGCACAAAACTCGCCTCGAGCCGCGCCAGCATCCGGTTGTAGACCGCAATCAATTGCTTGAACTCGCGGTCCTCGCCCGCGCTGGGCAAACGCCGGTCGAGCGCCTGCTGCGTCATGCCTTGCATCGCTTCACGCAAGCGATTCACCGGCCTCATCGTCAAGCTGGACAGCAGCCAGGCACCCGCCGCGGTCAAGGCCAGAGCCAGCGGGATCACGATGCCCAAGGCGCTTTGCAATGCGCCCAGCATCTCGGCCTGGGTCGCAGCCAGGTCGGCAGCGAGCAGCGCACGACCGAAGGGGGTCGAAAACCTGGCCACGCGCCAATCACGCCCTTCTGAAGTGAACGAAGCAAGCTTGCAGGCACCCGGCGGCGGCCGTCGGTCGAAAGGCTCGAACCGGCCCCCAGGTGGAGGAGGAGGTGGCGGCGGCGGGGCTGCCTCCACCTGGTTTTCCAGGTCACCCCATTGCAAGTTATCCGCCACCAGCTTGCTGGTCCAGTTGACTGATTGGAAACTGCGCTCGCCGTCTGGCGATTCGAAACGAAACTGCAATTGCTCGCGGTTGACCAGCCGCAGGCGGTTGACCAACTCGGACTCGAGCCGGCTGATCTGCTCAGCCAGAACCGGCTGGGTGGCGATGCGCCGGCCTTCCCGGCAGAGCCGCTCATCGAGTCTGTTGACCTCAAAGGTGAATACCCTGCTCCAGCCGAGCAACAGTACTGCGGCCAGCACCGCCGCGACGATCAAGGCGGCGCTGACAAACAGCCTGGTCCGGAACGACAGTGTCACCTCGCGGCCTTGAACAAGTAGCCCGCACCGCGCACCGCCTCGATCAACGATGCGCCTTGCGGGTCGATCGACGCCAGCTTGCCGCGCAGACGCTTGATGCAGACATCGACGACATTGGTACTCGGATCGAAGTCGTAACCCCAGACCTGTTCAAGAATTTGCCGGCGGTTGAAGATCTGCCCTTCCGACCGCATCAAATATTCGAGCAGGCTGAATTCCCTGGTCGTCAGTTCAACGTCCTGACTTGCGCAAATGGCGCGGCGGCTGATCCGGTCGAGTTTGAGATGACCGACCTGCACCTGGTTCTGCCGATCGCCGGCCAGGCGGCGGCGCAGCGCCAGAATGCGCGCCACCAGTTCTTCAACATAAAAGGGTTTGGCGAGGTAATCGTCAGCGCCGAGGCTCAGCCCATCGAGGCGGTCACCGAGTTCGTTGCGCGCCGTCAGCAAGATCAGCGGCGTCACGACACCGGCGCTGCGCAAGGCCTTGAGGACCGACATGCCGTCGCGGCCGGGCAGCATGATGTCAAGCACGATCGCATCGAAACTGCCTTCGCAGGCCGCTGCCAGGCCGCTGTTGCCGTTGTCGCAATGCGTTACTTGCAGGCCGCGCTCGGCCAGACCGCTGATGACGAAGTCGGCGATTTTCTGTTCGTCTTCGACCAGCAATACCTTCAATCGGCCAGCCTGATTTGTCGCAGTTGCCATCTTGAAGTTCTATTTTTCCGGCGGTCGGCCTGGTGGCGGACCGGGTGGCCCGGGCGGACGTGGGTCGAGTGACTCCATCTTGGCCGGGCTGAAGCCCGCCGCCTGCAGCGCATCGTCAAGCGCAGGGCTGCGCCGCAAGCCCGCATCGCGCAGCGCCCGCTTCAGCGCGCGTGCGTCCTCGGCCGTCAAGGTCGCAGGCTTGTAGGCAGACAGCACCGACTTGACCTTGGCTTGCTCGGCGCTGCTCAGGACCAACGGTGGCGGCGCACCCGGCGGCCGATCTTCGCCTAGCGGCGGCGGCCTGCCGCGATCCTGGTTGGCAGCCTGGGCAATAGCCAGGCCGGCAGCCAAGATCAAAGTGCAGACCAGCCATGATTTCTTGTTCTTCATCTTGCCCCTCATCGCCAATGAAATGTCCAAAGGATCCGCTCAGATCGACTTCAGGTAATCGAGTAATTGCTGTTTTTGCTGAGCGTTCAAGGCCTTGAACCGGTCCCTCGCTACCGAGCCTTCGCCGGCATGACCGAGCACCGCTTCGCCCACTGTCGTCGCGCGTCCGTCATGCAGGAAACGCGTCCTTGCACGCAAGCCCCATAGTGGCGCCGTGCGGATGTCGCTGCCCTTGGCATTGCCTTGTTCGATGCCGTCCCCGAGTGCGCCCATATTGTGCAGCAGCAGGTCAGAGAACAATGCGACCGGCTGATGTGCCAGGGCCGGCAATCGATTCGCACCCGTCATCATCACCGGCAGATGGCAAGCGTTGCAGTTGATCTGGCTGAACAACCTGCCGCCAGCCGCCGCCGAAACGCTCAAGCGCAAGGGTGGAGGTGGCGCCAGCAAGCGCATGAAATCCGCCGCATGGTCGATGTCGCCCTTGCCGGTGGCCGGGTCGACCGCGTCCTCGACATCGGCCACCTGGTCAAACCTGGCCAGCAGGGCCGCATTGCCATTGGGCGCATTTTCCTTGGGGAAAAAACGGTTGGTGATGCCCATTTCATTCACATAGGCATCGCCGGAAAAAGCCAGTAAGGTCGCTTGCTGCGCCTTCCAGCCGAAGCGCCCGACCCTCTGCTTGCCGCTGACGACATCGGTGATCATCGAGACTCGGCCGTGCACACCATCGGCTTGACGCCGCTGGGCATTCATCAAGATGTCCTGGTCAGCAATCGCTTCGATCAGCCCGGCGCCGAAAATCGGGGTGGCCATCCGTTGTGCCACCACGGTGGCTTGCGCCGGCACATGTTCCTGCGCCGCTGGGTCAATGGCAAAGCGTTGCAGCAGCGAGCCACCGAATTGGTCCATCGGATCGAATTTGCCATTGAGCATTCGCCCGAAACGCGTCACCGTGATCACGCTGGCGCCGCCGGTCGCGCCGTCACTATGGCATTCGACACAGGACTTGCCATTGAAGATCGGGCCCAGGCCTCCCGCCGCCGTTTCGACCGCTTCAAACTCCTCCCGTCCGAGGACAAAAGCCTGCCGGCTGACCGCATCCAGCCCGGGCAAGGCATCGCCGAACTGAATCACTCCGCCCGGAACTGGTCGCTGCTGCCGTGCCTCCGGCCTGAGTTTCTTGCGCGGATGAAATGCATCGATCTGCGCCACAGTCACACCGGCCAGCAAGGTCACCGTCAGGGCAACCAGGATTGAGTTCAGTTTCATGGTCTGCCTTTTTTCTCGAATGCATCAATCCTAGGTCGAGCGCAATTGCTGGAAATGACATCTTCGTCATCCAGGCCAGGAGCCCAAAGCCTGTCACCTAGATGACCGCTGAGCTATGGACAGACGCTGCACAATCGCGCCGAACAGGAGAATCGCAATGCCCAGCCAGACCTCGATCGAAACCCAAAGCCATTACCGCATCTGCCCGCTTTGCGAAGCCTGCTGCGGCCTGGAGGTTCGGACCGAGGCCGGTCGCGTCATCAGCATTCGCGGTGCCGGCAACGATGTCTTCAGCCACGGCTTCATCTGCCCGAAAGGCGTTTCACTGAAGGATCTGCACGAAGACCCGGATCGGCTGCGCAAGCCGCTGATCAAGCGGAATGGCGAGTTCGTCGAGGCGAGCTGGGACGAAGCCTTCGCCGAGGTCGAGCGCCGCTTGCTGCCGATCCTTGCCGAGCATGGCAGTGATGCGGTGGCGACTGTCATCGGCAACCCTGCCGCGCATAAGGTCGGTCTGCTGAGCTATTTCCCGCGCCTGGCCAAGGCCTTGGGAACGCGCAATTTGTTTTCGGCCTCGACGCTCGACCAGATGCCCAAGCAGCTCAGCGCCGGGCTGATGTTCGGCCATTGGCTGTCGATTCCGGTGCCCGACATCGAGCGCTGCGATCTGCTCTTGATGCTGGGCGCCAATCCGCTGGTCAGCAACGGCAGCCTGTGGACCGTGCCCGACTACCGCGGCAAGGCGCGTGCGATGCGCGAGCGCGGCGGCCGCATCATCGTCGTCGATCCTCGCCGCACCGAGACCGCAGCGCAGGCCGATCAGCATCTGCCGATCAGGCCCGGCGGTGATGTCTTCATGCTGCTGGGCCTGGTGCATACGTTGTTCGATGAAGGGCTGGTCCGCCTCGGGCGGCTGGCCGAACATGTCAACGGTCTGGAGGATCTGCGCAGCGCCATGCTGCCCTTTGCACCCGAGCGCATGGCTGCCGGCTGCGGCATCCCGGCGCCGGCGCAGCGCCAGTTGGCGCGCGATCTGGCTGCGGCCGGGCGCGCCGCCGTCTACGGCCGCATCGGCACCTGCACGCAGCGCTTCGGCAGCTTGAACAGCTGGTTGATCGATGTCCTGAATGTCCTCACCGGACATCTCGATGCCGAGGGCGGCGCGATGTTCCCGAAAGCTGCCGCCTTTGCCGCCAATACCCATGGCGCCCCGGGCCGCGGGCGGGGTATTTCGACCGGCAGGCGCCGCAGCCGGGTCTCGGGCGCGCCCGAGGTTTTCGGTGAATTCCCGATCACTTGCCTGGCCGAGGAAATCGAAACGCCCGGAGCCGGCCAGGTCAAGGCAGTAATCTGCGTGGCCGCCAATCCGGTCCTGTCGACGCCCAACGGCCAGCGCATTGCTGCAGCGCTGGACGGGCTCTCCTTCATGCTGAGCCTGGACATCTATGTGAATGAAACCAGCCGCCATGCGGATGTGATCCTGCCTGGGCTGTCGCCTTTGGAGGAGGCGCATTTCGACGTTGCCTTCCCCCAGCTTTCTTACCGCAACCATGCGCGTTTCAGCGGACCGGTGTTCGCCAAACCGGCAGACCATCCGGAAGAATGGCAAACGCTGTTGCGCCTGGCCGCGCTGGTCGAAGGCAAGGGACTCGATGTCGATGTGAGCGCGCTGGACGACGCGGAAGTGCAGCGCCTGACCGGCGCTCAGCCAGCGGAATTGCTGGCCACGCTCGGCAGCGGCCCCGAACGATTGATCGATCTGGCGCTGCGCAGCGGGCCTTACGGGCTGACGCTGGCCGAAGTCAAGGCCGCTGTCGGCGGCATCGACCTCGGCGCGCTGCAGCCAAGAATCCCCGAGCTGCTGCGCACGCCTTCTGCCTGCATCGAACTGGCGCCCGCGCTGCTGCTGGCTGATCTGATTCATGTCGAAGAAGCTTTGCAGCAGCCGGTTGAAGGCATGCTGCTGATCGGCAGGCGCGATATGCGTTCAGGCAACAGCTGGATGCACAACCTGCCGGTGCTGGCCAAAGGCCCGCAGCGCTGCACGCTGCTGGTCAATCCGCTTGATGCAACCCGGCTCGGCCTGAGCGACGGCGGTATGGCGCGCTTGCGCGCCGGCGGCGCCGAATTGCTGGCACCGGTGCAACTCAGCGACGAGCTGATGCCGGGCGTCATCAGCCTGCCGCATGGCTGGGGCCATGACCTGCCTGGCGCCAGGCTGAAGCTGGCTGAGCAGCGCCCCGGCGTGAACATGAACGCCTTGCTCAACGATCAATTGCGCGACCCTTTGTCGGGCAATGCAGTGCTCAGCGGGATTGCGGTCGAAGTCGCTGCCGCGTAAAAGTCAGTAAAAGCGTGACAAAGCAACAATTCGTGCTACACTGCCCGCATAGATACGCACAAGACCCTTTTTTCAAGGTCTTCAATCTGCAGCCCCGCGGTACGTTCGCGACCGGCTCGCTTCAGTTTCAACTCCCAGTTTGACTGTTCTTGAGTGTTTCTGTCTTCACAAGCCAAGTGGCCGTGGAGTATTTTTTCAATAGTTTCAAAAGGAACACATCATGACTACGCAAACTGGCACCGTGAAATGGTTTGACGACGGCAAGGGCTTTGGTTTCATCACGCCTGAAGACGGCTCCAAGGACTTGTTCGCTCACCACAGCGAAATCCGCAACAACGGCGGTTTCCGCACTTTGGCTGAGAACCAAAAGGTTGAATTCGAAGTCAAGCAAGGCCCCAAGGGTCTGCAAGCTTCGAACATCCGCGGCCTGTAAAGCCCGCGGCGGCGCATCAAGCGCCGCCAACCTAGGTTGATGCGTGAGCATCAACCGCTTTGATTCAATCAAAGCAAAACGACGCATCGGCCTGGCCGGTGCGTTATCTTTTCAAGCTTGCCAGCATGAATAAAGGCGGCAAGCCAGGGCAGCATCAGCCAGCCCCGATCGTTTGAGGCCTCGAAGACTCACGGTCACCTGCACGTCTCCCCAGGGATCCAAGCGCGCAGCCGAAATCACTTCGCCATACCGCGCCCTGAACTCGTTCTGGCGCACACCTCGATAAAGAATATGCAGAACAAAAGCATAGAGGTGGGCAAATACCTTGTCTCACCCATGATCAAAACCCAAGCCGATGGCAGCTTTGCCGCGTCGGTATCAATCCGCTCAGGCCGAGGCATGGCCAGCCATGACCGCGTGATGCGCTTCACGCCGCGCTTCATCAGCCAGCGCGCCGCGTTGCGCTACGCCACCAGCGAAGGCCTGGCCTGGGTGCGCTCGCGCTAAATCAGCCCGCCGCCCAAGGCTTTGTATTGCTGTACGCCGTTCAGCAAGCGGCCCAGGCGGACCTGCAGCAGCGCCTGTTCAGCGGCCAGGTTGGCGCGTTGCGCATCGAGCAGTTCCAGACTGTTCGACGCGCCATTGGCAAAACGCAGCGTGATCAGCGCCAGGCGCTGATCTTCAGCCTGGGCCTGGGCTTGCAGCGCCTGCAACTGGCGATTGAAACTGGTCCGCCCCGCCAAGGCATCAGCGACCTCGCGGAATGCGATCTGGACCGTTTTTTCATATTGCGCCAGCGCGATTTCACGCCCTGCCCTGGCAGCTGCCAGATTGGCATCATTGCGCCCGTTATCGAAGACCGGCAACAGCGCCTGACCGACAAAAGTCCAGACGCTGTTCTTGAACAGGCCTGACAACTGCGAGCTGGCCGTACCCAAATTCGAAGTCAGCACGATTGCCGGGAAAAACGCCGCACGCGCCGCGCCGATATTGGCGTTCGCCGCCAGCAATTGCGCCTCGGACTGCAAGACATCGGGCCGCTGCGCCAATATTTCAGAAGGCAGCCCCGAGGGCAACTCGACCAGACGCTGTTCAGACAGCGCTATTGCCGCGAGCAGATTTGCTGGCAGTGTCTGCCCAAGCAGTAGCTGCAGCGCGTTCCCGTCCTGATCACGCTGGCGCTCGGCTTGCGCGACGGCCGCATGGCTGAACTCGAGCGCCGACCTGCTACTGACCAGATCAAGGCTTGAAGCAGCGCCCTGGTCGAAGCGCAACTGTGTCAAACGCTGACTCTCCTGGCGTGTCAGCCAGACCTTGCGCGCGATCGCCAGCCATTCTTCGTCGGCCTGCAAGACCAGATAGGCCGAGGCCACCGCCGCCACCAACGCGATCCTGGCGGCACGAGCGCCTACACTGCTGGCCAGATAGCGCGCGGTCGCCGCGTCGGTCTGATTGCGCATTTTGCCGAACAGGTCGATCTCATAGGCGCTGAGCTGAAAGCCGACCTGATAGGTATTGACCAGGGCACCGCTGCTGCCAGGCTGGCGCTGGGCAATTGCCCCCAAGCCGATGCTCGGCAACTGGTTGGCTGCAGTCACTCCGGAAAGCGCGCGGGCCTGCTCGACATTGAGCATGGCTACGCGCAGATCGCGATTGTTGTCCAGCGCGATCTGCAGCAATTGGCGCAAGCGTGGGTCGCTGTAGAAGCTCTGCCAGGCCAGCTTTGCCGCCGCATCAGCACCTTCGCTCGGCTGCGCCCATTGCTTGGCAACAGGAGCGGCCGGACGCGACTGAACCGGCGTCAAGTTGCCACAGGCGCTGAGCAAGACCGCCAAGCCTGCCGATGCAATCAGGGTTTTCTTTGTCTTCATTCGAATCTCAAGGCTTGTCGGTCGAGGGCGGCGCCGCCAGATCTTCATGGGCGTAGAGGCGCCGCTGCCGCTCGCTGCCCTTGAAGATGCGCCGCACGACCAGGAAGAACACCGGCACGAACAAGACTGCCAGCAGGGTCGCGGCGATCATCCCCGAAAGCACGCCGGTGCCGATGGCGCGCTGGCTGGCCGAACCGGCACCGGTGGCAAAGAACAAAGGCAGCACGCCCAGAATGAACGCCACCGAAGTCATGACGATCGGCCTGAACCGCAGATGGCAGGCCTGCAGCACGGCCTCGACCAGGCCCTTGCCTTGGGCCTGCAAGTCCTTGGCAAATTCGATGATCAAAATGGCGTTCTTGGCCGACAGCCCGATGATGGTGATCAAGCCCACCTTCAGGTAGACGTCATTGGGCATGCCGCGCAAGGTGACACCGGCGAGCGCGCCGAGCAGCCCCAGCGGAACGACCAGCAGCACAGCCAGCGGAATCGACCAGCTCTCGTACAGCGCGGCCAGACAGAGGAAGACCGCCAGCAATGAAAAAGCCAACAGCAGCATGGCCTGCGATCCAGCCAGTTTTTCCTCGCGCGACAAGGCCGTCCATTCGTAGCCGATACCCGGCTGCAGCTTGGAAGCCATCACCTCGAGTTCGGCCATCGCCACACCGGTCGATTGCCCTGGTGCAGGATTGCCTGCCAGCCGGACTGCGGGGTAGCCGTTATAGCGCACCGCCTGCATCTGGCCGATGATCCAGCGGGTGCTGGCAAAGGCGCTCAAGGGCACCGTCTTGCCCTGCGAATTGACCACGTTCAGACGCAGCAAATCCTGCGCCTGCATGCGTGCGGCAGCTTCAGCCTGCACGACCACTCTTTGCAAGCGCCCTTGATTGGGAAAGTCGCTGACATAGGCCGAACCCAGTTGGGTCGACAAGACCGCAGCGATGCTGTCAAAGCTGATGCCCAGGGCGCTGGCCTTGTCGCGGTCAATGTCCAGTTGCAACTGCGGGGCATCTTCCAGGCCATCGGGTCGCATGCCGACGATCAGCTTGCTTTGTGCGGCCATGCCCAGCATCTGATTGCGCGCATTCAGCAAGGCCTCATGCCCCAAACCGGCCCGGTCCTGCAGCCGCAGCGAAAACCCGGTCGCGTTGCCGAGTTCGAGGATGGAAGGCGGGCTCAAGGGGTAAACCGAGGCGTCGCGGATGCCCATGAAGGCACCGAAGGCCCGCCCGGCCACTGCGCCAGCGCTGTGCTCTGCGCCATGGCGCTGATCCCAGGGTTTCAAGGTCGCGAACGAGACCGAAGCATTCTGCCCTTGGCCCGAAAACGAGTAGCCGATGATCGCGATGACATCCTGTACCTCGGGCTGTTTGAGCATGAAGTCCTCGACCTGCTTGACCACGGCTTCAGTGCGGTTGGTCGTGGCACCTGGCGGCAATTGCACATTGACGATCAGATAGCCCTGGTCTTCATCGGGAAGGAAGGAAGTCGGCAGCCGCACATAGAGCAGTGCCACAGCCACCAGCACGGCCAGATAGACCAGCATCATGCGGCCGCTGCGTTTGAGCAGCTTGGCGACCCAGCCCTCATAGGTTTTGGCGGTGCGCGAGAAACCGCGGTTGAACCAGCCGAAAAATCCTTTCTTGCCATGCTGCTGACCTGGGTCGATCGGCTTGAGCAAAGTCACGCAAAGCGCTGGCGTCAGGCTCAAGGCCATCAGCGCTGAAAACAGGATCGACGCGGCCATGGCAAGCGAAAACTGCCGATAGATATTGCCCACCGAGCCGGCGAAAAATGCCATCGGCACGAATACCGAAACCAGCACCACGGTGATGCCGATGATGGCGCCGGAAATCTGGCTCATCGCCTTCAGCGTGGCCTGGCGCGGCGCGAGGCCTTCCTCGCTCATGATGCGCTCGACGTTTTCGACCACGACGATCGCATCGTCGACGACGATACCGATCACCAGCACCATGCCGAACAGCGTCAATACATTGATGCTGTAACCCAGCGCCAGCATGACCGCAAAAGTACCGAGCAGGGCAACCGGGACAACGATGGTCGGGATCAGCGTGTAGCGCCAGTCCTGCAGGAACAGGAACATCACCAGGAATACCAGCAGAATCGCCTCGGCCAGGGTCTCGACCACCTGTTCGATCGAGACCTTGACGAATCGGGACGCATCGTAGGGAATCGCGAACACCACGTTTGGCGGAAAAAATCGCTGTAGCTCGGCCATGCGTGCCTTGACCGCCTTGGCCGATGCCAGCGCATTGCCGCTGGGCGACAACTGGATGCCGATGCCGACCGAAGGCTTGCCA